>JBBWZH010000751.1:0-13296 GCA_039648995.1 Mycobacteriales bacterium | reverse complement strand
CGTCGTCTTCCGCCTGTCGCAGTTCAGCGGCGGCACCAGCCTCGTCAGCGAGTAGGAGAGCGGCATGGCACTCCCTGACCTCGATACCTCGGTCGGCCACTCGTTCGGCCTGGACATCGACGGTGTCGTGATCAAGCAGATCTCCGAGGTCTCCGGCCTGAAGCTGGAGCAGGACGTGATCGAGCTCAAGCAGAACACGAGCGACGGCAAGTACATGATCAAGAAGCTGCCCGGCCGGCCGAAGGCGGGCGAGGTCACGCTCACCCGCGGTCTCACCGCCGACCAGAGCTTCGAGAAGTGGATCAAGGACTCGCGGTTCGGCAAGATGCCGGCGTCCCGGAAGAACGGCGCGATCATCGTGTTCGACTTCGAGGGCGCGCCGATCAAGCGCTACAAGATGACGAACGCCTGGCCGAAGAGCCTGGAGATCGGCACGCTGAAGGCCGGCGACACGTCGGTGCTGACCGAGAAGCTGGTCATCACGTACGAAGTGCTCGAGGTCGAGTGATGCGGCGGTCCCTGGCCGTCGCCGACCGGCCCACTGCCCCGTCCGAAGTGGACGGTCCGGTTGCTGCTCCGTCCACACCGGACGGTGGTGGCGCGCTGCGCACGGAGTTCCCGTTCGAGCTGCCGCGCGGGTACGTCGACGGGTCAGGGGCCGTGCACCGCACGGGCACGATGCGCATCGCCACCGCGCGGGACGAACTGGTCCCGCTGCGGGACGACCGGGTCCGCGAGAACCCGGCATACCTGACGGTCGTGCTGCTGGGCCGGGTGATCACCCGGCTCGGCAGCATCACCGACGTGCACGCCGGCGTCATCGAGGACCTGTTCGCCTCGGACGTGGCGTTCCTGCAGGACCTCTACCGGCGGATCAACTCCGAGGGGCACACCCGGGCGGCCGTGGCCTGCCCGGCCTGCCGGCACCAGTTCGAGGTCGACATCGCCGGTGGGCGCCTGGGGGAATCGTGACGTACGCGACCGACCGGCTGCACGAGGAGGTCGCGTACGTCGCCTACCACTTCCACTGGTCCTTCGAGGAGATCCTCGATATGGAGCACCCGGACCGGTGCCGGTACGTCGAGGAGATCGGGCGGATCAACAGCCGGTTGGCCCGGGGACGGTGATGCACTGTGGCGTGGTGGCGCCGGCGCGAGCCGGCCAGTTCGGCATCGGCCGCTCCGGCTGAGGCCGGCGGAGCCGAGGGGTCGGCCGCGGGCACCGGCCCGACCGGGGTGGCGCGGTCCGGCGCGGGCTGGCAGGCGCTGCCACCGGTGCAGCGGGCGATCGGCTCGGTCGAGCTGACCGCGCCGGCGGCCGGCTTCACCCCGGCGTTGAGTTCCTGGCAGAACCCGTCGTTCCTGGGCGCGCTCGGGCACACCGTCGACCCGGCCGCGCCGGCCGGGTTGGTGACCGGCCTGGCGACGCCGGTGCCGGCGGGCGGGCGCTCGGAGTTGCCGCTGGCGTGGGCTCGGCCGGCGGGTGGCGGTTCTGGTGAGACGGGTGCGGGGGCTGCGGCGGGCGCCGGTGTTGAGCCGGGTGCCGGTGCGGCGGTGCCGGCCGTGCAGCGGGCGGTGGAGTCTGGCGGCTCCTCAGCCGGTGAGCCCGGCCCGGGCGCCGGGTCGGCGGGGTCGGCGGAGCCCGCTGCCCCGGCGCCGCCCGAGCTGGTGTGGGCCGCGCCCGTGGTGCGGCCTTCGCTGACGTCAGCCGGGCCGGTGGACCTGCCGGCGCGGCCATTGCCTGCGGTACAACGTGATGCTGAGCCGGCACCCGGTCCGACGGACGCCGGGCCGGTTGGGCCCGGTGAGCCGGTGGACGCGGGCGTCGGGCCGCTGCTCGCGGCCGAACCGACCGTTTCCCGGCTGGTCGCCGACCCCACCGGCGACGATCCGGCGGCCGGCGCGGCCGGGCCGATGCCGGGCTCGGCGGGTGCCGAGATGCCGGCGCTGCCGGTCTGGTCGGCGTTCGCCGGTGCCGCACCGGCCCCGGGCCCGGGGAGCGACGGCCCCCGCCCGACGCGGATGCGCGGCCGGCTCGGCGCGCCACTCACTGAGGTCCCGCCGACCGCGCAGCGCGAACCGGCTTCTCCGCCGCCACCGCCGCTCGGCGTGGTAGCGACGGCGGCGGCGGAGACCGGCCCTACCCCGGCCGGCGGCGTGCCCGGGTCGGCGCAGGTGCAGCGGTCGGCCGGCGACGCGGCCCGGCCCACGCTCGGCGAGCCCGGCTCCGGTGCCGAACCGCCGGCCGGCGCCGGCCTGACGCGGCTGCCGGCCGGCGCCGAGCCGCTCGGCGCCGTTCAGCGCTCCGTCCACAACGAACCCGTCGGACCGGGCCTGCCCACGTCGGCCGTCCAGTCGGCGGCGACCGGGTCGGGCCCCGGCAGCCCGCCCGGCCCGCCGGCTGAGCTGCCGGCGGGGCCGGCTGGCCCGGACGGCTGGGGCGGTGGCGAGTGGCCGGCGCTGGCCGGCCCGGCGGCCGATCCGGCGGCCGATCCGGCGGCGGTGCAGCGATCGGGTGATCTCCCGGGTGGAGCGGAGCCGGTGGCCGGGTGGAGCGGCACCGAGCGGCCGACGCTGGCCGGCACCGCGATCGGCCCGTCGGCGGCGGCGGTGGCTGAGTCGGCGGCCGGCGGGGTCGGTGCGCAGCGGCCGGCGCTGCCCGGCCCGGCGGCGCCGGCGGGTGGTTCGGCGGTGCAGCGGTCCGTGCGTGACGTCCCGGCACCTGGGTCGGCCGGATGGAGCGGCGGTGAGCGCTCGGCGGGCGCCGGGCCGGCAGGCGAGGCGGCGGCGCCGCGGTCGGGTGATCTCCCGGGTGTTGCGGGGTCGGCGGGCGGGGCGGCGGTGCAGCGGTCCGGTGACGTCCCGGCGGCGGGGTCGGCTGGCCAGGCTGGCCCGGCGGCCGGACCGAGCGGCGGTGAGCGGCCGACGCTGGCCGGGCCGGCGGGCGAGCTGGCGGTGCAGCGGTTCGGTGATCTTCCGGGCGCTGCGGGCCCGGCGGCCGGCGGGGTCGGTGCGCGACCGGCGCTGGCCGGCCCGGCGGCGTCGGCGGGTGACGCGGCGGTGCGGCGGTCGGTCGGTGACCTGCCGGCGGTGGCGGGACACGCCGGCCAGACGGCCGGCTGGAGCGGCGGGGACGGGCCCGTGACGGCCGGCCCGACGGATGAACCGCCGGCGGTGCAGCGGTCCGCCGGCGCGGAGCCGGCTGGTGACGCGGCGCCGGCTGGTGGCGCGGAGCGGGCTGGTGGCGGGGACCCGGCTGGTGGCGCGGCGGGGCCGGGCGATCGGGGCGGTTTCCGGCCGACGCTGGCCGAGCGGGCCGCGGCACAGGGCGGCGATGTCGGGATGCCGACGCTGGGTGGGCCGGCGGGTCCGGCGGTGCAGCGGGCGGCCGGCGACGGCGGCGGGCCGGCGGCCGGGCTGAGCCCGATGGCGCAGCGCTCGACCGGCGATGTCGCCGGGCCGATGACCGGCGGGTCGGCGGGCGCCCCGGCGCCGGTGCCGCCCGCCGGTGCGAGCGGCCAGCCCGCGCCCGGGGAGACGGCGACGGACCCGGGCGCCGTCCGGCCCACGCTCGGTGGCGAGCCGGCGGTGCAGCGGTCCACCGGCGCCCGACCGGCGGGCGACGGGCCGGCGCCCGGCGGAGCGTCGGCGAGCGGCGGGCCGCCGGGTGGCGGGGCGCCCGGCGCGGACCCGGCCGGGCATCGCCCGGCGGGCGACGCGGCCGCGCAGACCATGGCGATCCAGCGCTCGGCCAGCGACGGGGCGCCGGTTCCCGGCGCCTCGCCGGCGGGCCACGCCGACTACGCCGGAACCGCGCCGGCCAGGCCGACCCTGGGCAGCGAACCGCTGGCCCCCGGCCGCGGCCCGGGCGACGGGAACCCGGCTGGCGGCCCGGTCAGTGGCGGCGGCCTGCCCGCCCCGGTGCAGCGCGCGACCGGCGTCGATCAGGAGCCCGGCGGGCCCGGCCCGGGCCCGTCGCGCCCGCCCGGTGCGACGCCGGTGCAGCGGGATACCGGCCCTCTGGGCATGGCCGGCCCCCGGGCCGGCGCGATCGCACCGGCGGGTTCCGTGGCGGCGGGCCCGTCGGTGCCGACCCCGGCCGGACCGTCGCATGTGGACGGTTTCGGGCCGGGATCGCTCGCCGCGGCCGGCTCCGCGCCGTTGCTCGGCGTCGGCGTGCCGGCCAGCCTGGCCGGGGCCGGCACGCCGGCCGGTGCCCAGGGCGCGGCCGGTGGCCAGCTCGACCTCTCGCTGGCCCCGGCCGTGCAGCGGCTCCCCGCCGGGCCGCCGCCGACAGGGCCGCTGCCGGCCGCTCCGCTGCTGGGGGCCGGCGACCGCGCACCCACGGCGTTG
The DNA here is from genome assembly GCA_039648995.1 of Mycobacteriales bacterium. Lineage (GTDB taxonomy): Bacteria > Actinomycetota > Actinomycetes > Mycobacteriales > CADCTP01 > JBBWZH01. The sequence continues at coordinate 8,944 of JBBWZH010000751.1, read as the reverse complement.
CTCGCCGCCGACCCGACCACCGCGCCGGCGGCCGGGACGGGCGGCAGCGCTCCCGCGCCGCGGTCGCCGGCGCCCGCCGTGCAGCGAACGGGCGCACCGATGCCGCCGGCCGCCGGGGCGCTCGCGGTCCAGCGCTCCACCCAGGCTCCGACCCCGGTACCGGACGCCGGCAGCGTCGCCGTCGACGCCGGGCTGGCGCACCGGGAGCCGGACGGCACCGTCGTCTTCCGGCAGGTCGCCGACCCCGCCCCGGCCGCCGCCGCACCACCGTCCACAGTGGACATCCCCGTGCAGCGGGCCGAACCGTCCGCGGCACCGGCGGCGGACGGGCAGGGCGGCGGCAACCAGGACCTGGACGCGCTCGCCGGCCGGCTGTACGAGCGCCTGCTGGGGAGGTTGAAGGCGGAGCTGCGGCTGGACCGGGAACGTGCCGGGATGCTCACCGACCTACGCCGCTGACGGCCGACCGGCAGACAGCACAGCGAGCCCGAGGAGGAAGCGATGGCGATCGACACCGATCCCGCCGTCAGCGTGTGTTTCGTGGTGGAGATCGACGATCAGAGCCTCGGTGCGTTCAACAGCTGTGAGGGGCTGGGCTGCGAGGTCGTGCTGGAGCAGCGTGAGGAGGGCGGCAACAACAGCTTCGTCTGGCAGCTGCCGTCCCGGCTGAAGTACTCGACGGTGAAGTTCACCCGCCCGCTGACCAAGGACACCGAGAAGGTCGCGCGCTGGTTCGCCAGCATGACCCAGGGCGTCAAGCGGACCACCGCGCACGTCTCCGCGATGACCGCGGACGGCACCGTGGTCGCCCGCTGGGGGCTGCTGGACGTGGTGCCGGTGAAGTGGCAGGGGCCGTCGCTGAACACCGACTCGCCGAAGGTCGCGACCGAGACGCTCGAGGTCGCGCACCATGGCTTCGCCCCCGGGACGGGGTGACCGCGGTGGGATCCAACGGCCTGGCGCTGTCCGCGACGTCGGTCAGCAGCAGCGGCGGCTCGGGCGCCTCGCTGATCCACGCGTTCCTGGAGCTGCGCGAGCCCGGGACCAAGGGCAGCACCACCCCGGGTGCGCCCATCGGCAGGATCGACTTCCAGTTCAACCCGAAGGAACTGAGCCTCACCAAGACCGCGAAGTGGGAGCGGAACACGTCGCGGAACGCGAAGAGCGCCGGCGTCCCGGAGTTCCAGGGCGCCGAGCCGTGCTCGATGACGCTGGAGATGTTCTTCGACGCCAGCGCCAACCTGGACAACTCCGCGGTGGCGTCGGTGGAGAAGCTGTTCCGCTGCTGCGTGCCGACCGACAAGACCCAGCAGGACAAGCTCGGCGTGCCGCCGTGGGTGGTGTTCCACTGGGGCAGCGTCTCCGGGTTCACCGCGTACATCGCGTCGGTGGCGGCCAAGTTCACGTTGTTCACGCCGGGCGGGGTGCCGATCCGGGCCACCGCGACCGTGACGCTGAAGGAGATCGCGGCCGAGCCGGCGAAGCAGAACCCGACCTCGGGCGGCCGGACCAGCCACCGGTCGCACACGCTGGTCGACGGCGACACGCTGCCGTCGGTGGCGTACCAGGAGTACGGCGACCCGACGCTGTGGCGGGTGATCGCCGAGGAGAACGGCGTGGACGACCCGATGCGGCTGGCCCCGGGGACGACCCTGCTGGTGCCGGCGGCGAACGAGATCGTGGGGGTCTGAGGTGCCTGGCGGCCAGCAGTACGCGGCGTCGTTCCTGGTCGAGATCGCCGGCAGCCAACTGCCCGCCGACGTGCTCGGGTTGCTGGTGTCGGCCTGCGTGGACGACAGCCGCAACGTGCCCGACCTGTTCGTGCTGCGGTTCCGCGACCCGGACCGGCTGGTGATCTCGAAGACCGGTGTGACGATCGGCGCCGCGGTCAAGGTGCTGGTGGCCGCGCCGGAACTGGGCGCCCCGCAGTCGCTGGTCTCCGGCGAGGTGACCGCGCTGGAGGCCGAGATCGACGGCACCGGCACCTACACCGTGATCCGCGGTCTGGACCATTCGCACCGGCTGTTCCGGGGCCGGTCCACCGAGACCTACCAGCAGGTGACCGCCAGCGACGTGGTGCGCAAGGTGGCCGGCCGGGCCGGCGTCGCGGCCGGCGCCATCGAGTCGACCACCGTCGTGCACGAACACATCTCGCAGGGCAACGCGACCGACTGGCAGTTCCTGCAAGGGCTCGCCGCCGACGCCGGCTGCCAACTGTCCGTTGTGGACGGAAAGCTGAACTTCAGCAAGCCGACGAGGTCGGCCACCGCGCCGCCGCCCGGGGGTGAGCCGGACAGCAACCCGCTGGTGCTGCAGCACGGCACCGATCTGCTCCGGCTGCGCGCCACGGTCACCTCGGCCGAGCAGGTCAGCCAGGTGCAGGTGCGCGGCTGGGACGTGGCGCAGAAGCGGGCCCTGGTCGGCACCGCGCCGGCGGAGACCACCAGCGCGCAGCTGTCCACCACGCCGGCGCAGCTGGCCAGCACGTTCGGCAGCCGGACGTTCGTCGCGGTGGACGTGCCGTACCGGTCGCAGGCGCAGGTGGACACCGCGGCGAAGTCGGTGGCCGAGCAGTTGGCCGGCGCGTTCGCCGAGCTCGAGGGCGTGGCCCGGGGGAACCCGAAGCTGCGTGCCGGTGCCGCGATCGCGCTGGACAACCTCGGCCCACCGTGGAACGGCAAGTACACGCTGACCAGCACCCGGCACCTGTACGACCCGGCCAGCGGCTACACCACCGCGTTCGTGGTCAGCGGCCGGCAGGAGCGCTCGCTGTACGGGCTGGTCTCCGGCGGTGCCGCCGCCGGCCCGCCCGGGGGCATCCGCGGGGTGGTGCCGGCGGTGGTGACCAACTCCGCCGACCCCGAGGACGGCGCCCGGGTGAAGCTGAAGTTCCCCTGGCTGTCGGACACGTACGAGAGCGACTGGGCCCGGACCGTGCAGATCGGGGCCGGCGGCAACCGCGGCGCGGTCATCCTGCCCGAGGTCAACGACGAGGTGCTGGTGGCGTTCGAACAGGGCGACATCAACCGGCCGTACGTGGTCGGCGGGCTCTACAACGGCGTCGACAAGCAGTTCGCGGGGCCGGTGCCCACTGTGGACAGTGGCAGCGGCGCGGTGAACCGGCGGGCGTTCGTCAGCCGCACCGGGCACCGGCTGGAGTTCCTGGAGGCGGCCGGCGGCACCGACGGCATCCAGCTGCTCACCGGCGACGGCAAGCTCAAGCTGGAGCTGGACAAGCAGGGCAGCAAGATCACTGTCCACAGTGATGGGACCGTGCTGGTGGAGGCGAAGAACGGGGTCACCGTCGACGCCGGCAGCTCTGACATCACGATGACCGGCAAGGCGATCTCGCTGACCGCCAAGCAGGGCGTCACCGTCGACGCCGGCGGCGGCACCCTCGGCCTCACCAGCAAGACCAAAGTGGACATGCACGGCACCCAGGTGTCGGTGAGCGGCGACGCGCAGACCGAGATCAAGGGCGGTGCCACCTGCGCGATCTCCGCCGCCCTGGTCCGCATCAACTGACACGCCCGCATCAACTGAGACAGACAGAGGAGGCCGGGAATGCCACCAGCGGCCCGGGTCGGTGACCCCACCGGGCACCCCGGTGTGATCGGCCCGCCGGGAGTGCCCACCGTCCTGATCGCCGGGGTTCCGGCGGCGGTGGTGACCACCCCGCACATCTGCTCGTTCCCGCCGCCCGCGGTGCACCCGCCATCCGTCATGGCCCCACCCGGCTGCCCCACCGTCCTCATCGGAGGCATGCCGGCGGTCCGGATGGGCGACATGTCCGCCTGCGGCGCGCCGGTCATCATGGGCGCCCCGACCGTCCTCATAGGAGGATGAGGTGGCCGAGCAGTTCATCGGCCGTGGCTGGGCGTTCCCGCTGCGCACCGATGCCACCGGGTCGATCGCGCTGGTGGGCCGGGAACGCGAGATCGACGAGTCGATCCGGCTGATCCTGGGCACCACGCCGGGAGAGCGGCCGATGCGGCCGGAGTTCGGCTGCGGGGTGGCCGACGAGGTCTTCGCCGGCGCGGACGCCACCACCGCGGGCCGGATCGCCTACGAGGTGCGCCGCTCGCTGGACCGCTGGGAGCCGCGCGTCGACGTGGTGGACGTGGCGATCTCGTTCGACGGCGACGACAGCACGATCTACATCGACGTGCGGTACGTCATCCGCGGCACCAACGACCCGCGCAACCTGGTGTTCCCGTTCTACCTGATCCCGGACGAGGAAGGCGCCGGCACCGTGCCGGCGCTGGAACCGTCCCGGGTCGGGGCCGCCGCGTCCGCCTGGCCGGGCGCCGAGCCGTGGCCGGCCCCGCTCCCGGTCGCCGCCGCGGGAGGTGCGCAGTGACGCTGGTCGCGCCGAACCTGGACGACCGCCGCTTCCAGGATCTGGTCGACGACGCCAAGCGGCTGGTGCAGCAGCGCTGTCCAGAGTGGACGGACCACAACGTGTCCGACCCCGGGGTGACGCTGATCGAGGCGTTCGCCTCGATGGTGGACCAGCTGATGTACCGGCTGAACCGGGTGCCGGAGCGGAACTACCTGCGCTTCCTGGACCTGCTCGGGCTGCGCCCGTTCCCGGCCACCGCGGCCCGGGCCGAGGTCACGTTCTGGCTGTCCGCGCCGCAGCAGGCGACGGTGAGCGTGCCGGCCGGCACCGAGGTCGCCACCGTCCGCACCGAGGTGGAGGACGCGGTCGTCTTCGCCACGACCGCGCCGCTGGCGATCGTCAGCAGCGAGCTGCGGCACGTCGCGTCGGCCCGCCCGGGCGAGGAGCCGGTGGCCGCTGACGAGGCGCTGACCGACCCCGGCGGGCTGGTCTGCTTCGGCGCCACCCCGGCCGTCGGGGACACATTGCTGATCGGGCTGACCCAGCCGGTGCCGCGGTGCGCGCTGACGATCCGGGTGGAGTGCGACAGCGCCGGCATCGGCGTCGACCCGCGCTACCCGCCGCTGGCCTGGGAAGCCTGGGACGGCACGGGCTGGCTGCCGTGCGAGCTCGACCAGGACGGCACCGGCGGCCTGAACAAGTCCGGCGACGTCCTGCTGCACGTGCCGGCCGGCCACGCCGCGTCGGTGCTGTCCGGCCGGCTGGCCAGCTGGGTGCGCTGCCGGGTACTGGAGACCGTGCCCGGCCAGCACGCCTACCGCGCCTCGCCGCGGCTGCGCGCGATGGACTGCTTCGTGGCCGGCGGGTCCACCGACGCGGTGCACGCCGACGTGGTCCGCGACGAGATCATCGGCAGCTCCGAGGGGGTGCCCGGGCAGCGGTTCGGGCTGGCCCACCGGCCGGTGGTGCCGGGCGAGACCGCGCCGGTACTCGAGGTGTCCACAGAGGACGGTTGGCAGCCGTGGGCGGCGGTGGAGACGTTCGCCGGCCGGCGCCCGGACGAGCGGGTTTTCGTGCTCGACCACGCCGCCGGCGAGGTGCTGCTCGGCCCGGCCGTGCGCGAGCCGGACGGCACGCTGCGCGGCTACGGCGCGGTACCGCCGAAGCCGGCGAAGCTGCGGCTGGCCGAGTACCGGGTCGGCGGCGGCCGGCGCGGCAACGTCGCCGGCGGCGCGCTGCGGGTGCTCAAGTCGTCGGTGCCGTACGTGGCGCGGGTGGCGAACCGGCGGCCCGGCGCCGGCGGGGTCGACCCTGAGGACATCGAGAACGCCAAGGCCCGCGGCCCGCTGCTGATGCGGACCCGGGACCGCGCGGTCACCGCCGAGGACTACGAGGAGCTGGCCCGGGAGGCCGCGCCGCAGGTGGCCCGGGTGCGCTGCGTCTCGGCCACCGCCGACCCGGCCGGCACGCCCGGCGGCACGGTCCGGGTGCTGGTGGTGCCGACCGTCGGCGACGACGAGTCCGGCCGGCTGCGGTTCGAGCAGCTGCAGCCGGACGACGAGGTGCTCGCCAGCATCGCCAGCTTCCTGGACCAGCGCCGGGTGGTCGGCGCCCGGCTCACCGTCGAGCCGCCGTTCTACCGCGGCCTCACCGTGGTGGCCCGGCTGACCGCACGGCCCGGGGTGGAGCACGAGCGCCTGCGGCAGGGTGCGCTGGCGGCCGTCTACCGCTACTTCCACCCGGTGGTCGGCGGTCCGGACGGCGGCGGCTGGCCGTTCGGCCGGCCGGTGCAGGCCGGGGACGTGTTCGCGGTGCTGCAGCGGCTGCCCGGCTGCGAGCTGGTCGACGACGTCAAGCTGTTCCCGGCCGACCCGATCACCGGCCGCCGCGGCGAGGCCGTCCAGCGCCTGGAGATCCCGCCCAACGGCCTCACGTTCTCCTACGAGCACCAGATCCGGGTGCAGCCGTGAGGGGTCTGATCGAGGGGCTCGGCAGCCCGCGGCCGCTGATCGACACGATGCCGGGGCTCTACCAGGACGACCCGATGGCGCGGGCCTGGCTGTCCGCGCTGGACGAGGTGCTGGCGCCGGTGTTCCTCACCCTGGACACGTTCCCGGTGTACCTGGACCCCTGGCTGACCCCGGCGGACTTCGTGCCCTGGCTGGCGGGCTGGGTCGGGCTGGTGCTCGACCCGGCCTGGCCGATGGGGCGGCGCCGGGCGGCGATCGCCCGGGCCGCCGAGCTCTACCGGTCCCGCGGCACGAAGGCCGGGGTGGCTGCCGCGGTCGAGCTGGCCACCGGGGTCAGCCCCGAGGTCACCGAGAGCGGCCAGGCCACCTGGTCGCCCCAACCCACCGCCGGCCAGCCCACCGGCGGCGGACCCGGGGGGCAGCCGGGTGCCGACCCGGCCGCGCCGCCGTACCTGCTGGTGCGGCTCCGGGTGCCGCCCGGCAGTGCCCCCGACCTGAACGCCGCGCGCCGCGCGGTGGAGCTGTCCGCGCCGGCGCACGTGCCGGCCACTGTGGAGATCGTGCCGGAAGCTGCCCGTTCGGGCAGCTGAGCCTGTCCGGCCCACTGCCCCCGGGCCACTGCCGTCCTACCCGCGCCGTCGGCACCCTGGAGGGTGTCACGCCCGCCCGACCTGGAGCTCCTGCCGTGATCGTGTGCCGGTCCTGTGGCCACCAGAACGTCGACGACGCCGAGTTCTGCGCCTCCTGCCGTACCTACCTCGCCTGGGATGGCGACCGCGTGCAGGCCGCGGCGCCCGCCGCGCCGCCCACCCCGCCACCGCCGCCGCCCGCGCCCGAACGCCGGCCGGGTCTGGTCGACCAGGTGCTCGGCGCGGTCCGGTCACCCGGCGGCCGCGGCTCCCGGCCGGCCCCCGAGCCGGCCGCACCGGCGTCCGGCTGGCCGGCCGGCCAGACCCCCGGCGCCGGCCCGGCAGCCGGCGGACCCGCTCCGGCCGACCAGCAGGGCAGGCACGACTTCCCACCCGGCCCGTCCGCGTATCCGCCGGGCCCGTCCGCGTTCCCGCCGGGCCCGTCCGCGTTCCCGCCGGGGCCCACCGGCCCGGCTGCCGCGCAGCCCGGCGTCGCCACCGCCGCGGCCGGACCGCAGGCGGTGCAGCCGGGGCCGGAGCAGCTGCTGCCGCCCGCGGAGCCGACGCAGCCGGCGGTGCGGCGCCGGCCCGGGGCCCGCTACTGCCCGTCCTGCGGCACCGAGAACGACCCCGACCGGAACCTGTGCCGGTCCTGCGGCGCCGAGCTCGCGGTCGTGATCGCACGCCGGCCGCCGTGGTGGCGGCGGCTGTTCGGGCGGTCGGCGCCGTCCGCGGCGGCCGGTGACCGACCCAACCGGCGCCGGCGCCGGCGCAGCCAGACCGCCCGCCGGATCTTCCGGGGCACCGTCGCCGGCGTGCTGATCACCGCGATCGTGCTGCTCGCCGGCCCGTTCCGGAGCAACGTCAGCCGCGGCTACCACAAGGTGAAGGGGCTGGTCAGCACCCAGTACCAGCCGGTGAAGGCGGTCAGCGCGTCCGCCTCCTCGGCGGCCCGCGGGCACCCGGCGCGCAACATCATCGACGGCGTCAAGGACACCGCCTGGGCCGAGGGCGTCCGCGGCCCGGGGCTGCAGGAGTCGGTGATGATCAATATGGGCCGGCGCGTCGACATCGCCCGGATCGGCATCACCCCGGGCGCGTCCGACAACGAGAAGAAGTTCCGGGCCACCTCGCGGCCGCGGCAGATCCGGGTCGAGTTCTCCAACGGGCGGCAGCAGGTCGTCACGCTCACCGACACGCCCACGTTCCAGCAGTTCGACGTCTCCGGCTCGGGCGTCGACCACGCCAGACTGGTCATCGTCGCCACGTTCCCCGGCCAGTCCGCCGAGGACACCTCGATCGCCGAGATCGAGTTCTTCAGCAAGAGCTGATCAGGGGGTGGCCGCGGGGGTGGTGAGCTCGACGCCGAGGTCGGCCAGGACGCGGGCGTAGTCGCGGCGGGCGCGGGCGGCGGCGGCGACGTCGCCGACGGCCTGGTAGGCGGCGATCAGCAGCCGCCAGGCCGGGTCGCGGAACGGGTCGAGACGCAGCGCGCGCTCCAGTGCCTCGGCCGCGGCCACCGGGTCGGCCCGGCTCATCTCGACCGCGCCGAGCGCGGCGCCGGCCTCGGCGGCGTCCAGGCGGAGCCGGTCCCGCTCGCCCACCACCCATTCGGCCGGGCCGTCCTCGGGCAGCAGGTCGCCGCGGTACACGGCCAGCGCCCGGCGCAGCGCGACCACGACGGTGTCGGCGGCCTGGTCGCTGCCGGCGGCCCGCAGCTCGCGGAACACCCGCAGGCAGGCCTCGAACTCGGCCAGGTCGGACCGGCTGCCCGGCGGCAACATCAGCTTGTACGTGTCGCCGGCGCGGGCCAGCAGGCCGGAGCCGCGGGCGGCGGCCGGGTCCAGGAACCGGCGCAGCGAGGACACCGCGACCTGCAGGCTGTGCATACCGGCGGCCGGCGGCAGGTCCGGCCAGAGCACGTCGACGAGCTTCTCCCGGTGCACCGGCCGGCCGGCGTGCAGCGCCAGCAGCCGCAGCGTGGTCCGCGCCCGCGGCCGCAA
>JBBWZH010000738.1:0-3986 GCA_039648995.1 Mycobacteriales bacterium | reverse complement strand
GGCGCCAGCCGGTAGCCGACCGAGATCGTCGCGCAGCCGGTGGTGTTGGTCAGGCCGCGGCAGATCGCGTCCGAGGTGTCGATGGTGCCCAGCACCCAGCCGCCGCCGAAGAAGTACAGCAACGCCGGCAGCGGGCCGGGCCGGGCCGGGCGGTAGACGCGGATCGGCAGCGGGCCGCCGGGCCCGGGAATCGTCCGGTCCTCGACCGACCCGACCGGCTCCGGCGAGCCGCCGGCCGCCTGGATGTCGGCGAGGTCGGCCGCCCGCGCCTGGGCCAGCGTGAGCGTGTAGAGCGGCGCGGCGCCGGCCTCGGCACGGGCCGCCCGCATCGCCGCGACCTGGGGATCGAATGGCATGCCAGCCCCGCCGGCCGCTAGGGCCGGGCGTCCAGCGCCTCGACGATCCCGTCCCAGAGCCGGGCCCGGGCCGCCAGCGCGCGGTTCACGGTCGCGACGCACTCGTCCCACATGCCGCCGTCGTCGCCGCACAGATCGGCCAGCATCTGCATGGCCATCGGCGTGTGCTGCTCGCCGTCCACCTCGATGTGCCGGGCCAGGTAGTCGCGGAAGGTCTGCAAGCGCTTGCTGCCCGCTTCCGTGGAAATGACCTGGTCGAACATCTCCGGGATGAGGTCCTCGCGGCTGAACGCGAACGCCGCCGCCTGGCAGTGCACCGGCGCGGTGGCGATGATGTCCCAGGTCTCGGCCACGAACGCGGCGGACGGCTTCGGCGCGCCGGCCGCGGCCAGCGAGTCGAGCACGTCGGCGCCGGACCGGATCCGGGCCAGGAAGTCGTCGATCGCGCCGGTGTCGCAGCCGGCCTCGGCCATCCCGTCGCGGTACAGCTCGAAGTGGCTGATGAAGCCGTCGCCGAGCTCGTCGCTCTCCTCGACCAGGACGATGTCGTTGATGAGCCGGCGGCTGGCCGGCGGCCCGGTCGGCACCCACGGCACGGTCACGCAGGTCAGGTTGCGCTGCAGCGACTTGAGCAGCGACATGAAGTCCCAGACGGCGAAGACGTGGTGCTCCATGAACGTCACAAGGTCGCCCAGCTCGTGCATTCGCTGGTAGATCGGGTGCCCGGTGACCGCCTCGCGGGCCGGGGCGACCGAGGCCCGGATCTTCTCGATGCCCGGATGCGTCTGACCCCACTCATACCGCGACATGCCCTGTGCTCCTCTGCCTCCGCCCGCCAGGTGCGGGTCTACGCGACCGGCCCACGCGCACCGATCGGACGGGATCGCGACATGCGGAAGCACGAGCCTGAAGAGGCGCACGGCACGGACTCCGCTATCCCCGACCCGGATCGGCAGCGGGGCCACCGTACCTCGGCAAACACGCCGGAGTGGCCGAATCAGAAAGATACCGGTCGGGCCGGCAGAGCCGATGCGGCGCGGGCCCTGATGGTACGGTTCGATGTCATTGCGGTCGGCGACGCGGCTGCTCTGCCCCGCCCCGCCGGCCCGCTCGCGCGGCCAATGGAGGCGGCGAATGAACGAGTTCGGGCTGAACGAGTTCGGGCTGAACAAGTTCGGGCTGAACAAGTTCGGGATGACCCTGCTCGCGCGGTGCGCTCGCCGGCTCACTTGTCATGTTGGCCTCGGGGGCCGAGCCCCCGCGGGCCCCACGGTGCGGCCGGCGGCAGATGGCATGGCGGACCGGCTACCGGCGCCCGCGCGGAGCGCCCGGCGGCTCGGCCGCGGGGGCCGAGGCGCCGCGGACCCCACGGTGCGGCCGGCGGCAGATGGCATGGCGGACCGGCTACCGGCGGCTGCGCCGGCGCCCGCGCGGAGCGCCCGGCGGCTCGGCCGCGGGGGGCGGCGGCGGTGGGGGTGGGTGGCGGTGCCGGCGGGGGTGGTGTTGCTGGCGGCGGCGCCGGCGGCGGCGAGCCCTGAGGTCGGGCACGGGGGGCCGACGATCAGCGTGCTGTCCGGCCGGGCCGACACGGTGTCCGGCGGCGACGCGCTGGTACAGGTGGCCGGCTTCCGGCCGGGCGCGGCCGGTGAGGTGCGGGTGCGGCTCAACGGCCGCGACGTCACCGCCAGCTTCGCCGTCCGCTCCGACGGCCGCTACCTGGGCCTGGTCACCGGGCTGCGCGACGGCCGCAACGAACTGGCCGCCAGCACCGGCCGGTTCCGGCACCAGTCGGTGGCGATCACGCTCACCAACCACCCGACCGGCGGCCCGATCTTCGCCGGCCCGCAGGTGCAGCCGTGGGACTGCACCCTGCACAGCGACGTGACCGGCCTCGGCCCGGCGACCGACGCCCAGTGCGACACGGCGCCGGTGTTCCGGTTCGCCTACATGCCGGCCAGCCACGCCGGGTTCCTGCCGTACGACCCGGCGCACCCCGCGGCCGACGTGGCGACGACCACCACCGACAGCGGCGCGACCGTCCCCTACATCGTGCGCGTCGAGACCGGGGTGGCCGACCGCGGCATCTACCAGATCGGGGTGCTGTTCAACCCGGCGCGGGGCTGGACGCCGTGGTCGGTGCAGCCGGGGTGGAACCGCAAGGTGGTCTGGCCGTTCGGCGGTGGCAGCGCGCCGCACCACACCAGCGACCTGCCGACCAGCGTGCTGGACGACACCACGCTGTCGCGCGGCTACCTGGTCGCCAACTCCGGGCTGAACGTGCACGGCTCGGACGCCAACGAGAACGTCTCGGCCGAGGCGGTGACGATGGTCAAGGAGCACATCGTCGAGACCTACGGCGAGATCCGCTACACCATCGGCGCCGGCTGCTCCGGCGGCAGCATCCAGCAGTACTCGATCGCCGAGGAGTACCCGGGCCTGCTCGACGGCATCCTGCCCAACTGCAGCTACCCCGACCTGTGGACGGTCTCCACCGAGGTGATCGACTGCGGCCTGCTGGTCCACTTCTTCGGCGCCGGCACCGGCTGGACGCCGGCTCAGCAGGCCGCCGTCGCCGGCACCAAGGACGCCTCGGTCTGCCAGTTCTGGAACGCCACGTTCGTCCCGCTCGGCATCCCGACCACCGCGCAGAACTGCGGCTTCGCGGCCGGTGACCCGCGCGTCTACCAGCCGGTCACGAACCCCGGCGGGGTGCGCTGCGACGTCGCCGACTACCAGCAGGCGATCTGGGGCCTGCGGCCGCGCCAGGAGTGGACCGCGCCCGAGCGGGCGGCCGGGCACGGCTTCGCGCGCAGCCCGCTGGACAACACCGGCGTCCTGTACGGCCTGGCCGCGCTGCGGTCCGGGCAGATCAGCCCGACCCAGTTCGCCGACCTCAACGCCGGTATCGGCGGCTACGACGTCGACGGCGGCTGGCAGTCGGCCCGGATCACGGCCGACCCGGGCACGCTGCCGACCGCCTACCGGGCCGGTCAGGTGACCGAGGCGCTGCGGCTCGACGAGGTACCGATCATCGACCTGCGCGGTTCGGCCAACGTCAACGACATCCACACCGACTACCACTCCTGGGAGATGCGGGCCCGCCTGGACGCCGCGCACGGCACCCACGCCAACCAGGTGATCTGGACCTGGCGCTCGTTCGGCCAGTTCGTCGGCATCACCCCGCCGCCGGACATCACCGTCAAGGCACTGTCCACAATGGACGCCTGGCTGGCCGCGATCACGGCCGACCACCGTGCCCTGCCGCGGTCGGTGAAGGTCCGCCTGGACAAGCCCACCGCCGCGGTGGACGCCTGCTGGCCGGCCAGCACGCTCGCGTCCGGCGGGGCCGAGGTGGTCGACCCCGGGTACGCCGGCGCCTGCGGCGCGGCCTTCCCGCACTTCGCCGACGCCCGCCAGGTGGCCGGCCAGCGGGTCACCGGGCTGACGCTCAAGTGCGCGCTGCAGCCGCTGCGCCGCGGCATGCTGCCGGAACTGTCCGATGTGGACTTCGCGCGGGTGCGGGCGGCCATGCCGGGCGGCGTCTGCGACTGGTCCCGCCGTCCGGTCGGGTTCCAGCCGTCACTGCCGTGGATGAGTTTCGCGTCCGGGCCCGGCGGCCGGCCGCTCGGC
>JBBWZH010000732.1:0-10612 GCA_039648995.1 Mycobacteriales bacterium | reverse complement strand
ACCGGCTCGCGCACCGGATCGCCGCCGTCGCCGCCCCGGCGGAACTCGCCGACGCGATCTTCTACTGCGGATCCGGGGTCACCGCCGCGCACGGCGTGCTCGCCGCCGAGTACGCCACCGGCGTGCTACCCCGCCTGTACGCCGGCTCCTGGAGCGACTGGATCACCGACCCGGACCGCCCGGTCGACCCCGGCTCCGGCTGACCGCGCCGGAGCGGCCAGCCGCCCGGCGGTGGCACCGGGCGGCCCGGGCCGGCAGCCCGACCAGGGCGGGCGGTCCGGGCGTGGGCGGGGCGGCCCGGGGTGGGCGGGGCGGCGGCGGGATCTCTACGCTGGCCGGATGTCATGGCGGCAGTTGCCGGGTCCGGCGCGCGAGATCGGCGCGGCGGCGGGGGAGGCAGTCGCGGCCGCCCGGGCGGTGGAGCCGGACGGGTTCGCGACGGCGTGCGCCCGGCTCGGCGCGCTCGATTCGGCGCGCGTGCGGCGGGTCCTCGGCACGGTCGTCCGGGCGCTGCTGGAGGACCTGCATCCGGACGGGCTGACCGGCGACGACCTGCAGATCGTGCTGGAGCGGTGCGCCGTCGCCGCGCGGCCGTGGTGGCCGGCGGTCGACCCGGTGACGCTCGCGGTGCTGCTGGTCGGCGCGCTGGGCGTGCAGTCCGAGGAGGACGAGCCGCCGGCCGGCGACATCACCGCGCACGCCGCGCTGCTGGTGGCCGACCTGCTCACCGCCCGCGGCGCCGCCCTGGACGGCTACCTCGACCGCGCGTTCCGCGACATCGCCTACGCGGAGGCCGACGGCCCCTGACGCCGGCCCGTAACGCGCCCGGCCGGCCGCGGCTAGGGTGCGGCTGTGGCGGTACTGCGGGTAGGTGGCCACGCCCTGCCGGGCGGCGACTGGGTGGACCTCTACGCCGACGGCGACCGGTGGACCACCGAGGCAGTGGCCGGGGCCGAACTGGTCGCCGAAGGCTGGCTGGTGCCGGGCCTCGTCGACGCGCACACCCACCCCGGCGCCGCGGCCGTCGGCGACCCGCTGGACGACGACCTGCTCCTCGATGACTTGCGCGAACATGTCGCCGCGGGGGTCACGATGATCCGCGCGCCGGGGCTGGCCGGTGACCCGCCGGCCTGGTTCGGGCAGCGGGCCGACGTGCCGCGCGCCGTGCACGCCGGTCCGTGGCTGGCCCAGCCCGGCCAGTTCCTCGACGGCTGGGGCCGCCGGGTCGCCCACGCGGACCTGCCCGCCACGGCCGGCGCGCAGGCGGCGCGGTCGGGCTGGGCCAAGGTGATCGGCGACTGGGGCCCGGGTGATGAGGTGGTCCCGGAGACCGTGCTGCGGGACGCGGTCGCGGCGGTGCACGCGGCCGGCGGCCGGCTCGCCGTGCACTCGCAGCAGGCCGACGGCGGTGCCGCCGCGGTCGCGGCCGGTGTCGACTCCATTGAGCACGGCATGTGGCTCGACCCGGCGCTGCTGCCGGTGATGGCCGAGCAAGGCACGGCGCTGACGCCCACCCTGTCGGTGTTCCTCGCCTCGGCCGGGAAGGTGGCCGAGCGCCCGCCCGGCCCGCGGCGAGACTGGTACCTCGGCGGCACCGCCCGCCACGGGCAGCTGGCCGCGTCGGCCGCGGAGGCCGGCGTCACCCTGCTGGCCGGCACCGACTCCCGGCCGGTCGGGCGCGTCGCCGACGAGGTCCGGGCGCTGGCCGCCGGCGGCGTCCCGGCGCACACCGCGCTGGGGGCGGCGTCCTGGACGGCGCGGGCGTTCCTGGGCCTGCCCGGGCTCCAGCCCGGGGCCCCGGCCGACGTCACCGTCTACGAGCAGGACCCCCGGGCCGACCTCGCCCAGCTCGACCACCCCCGGGCCGTTGTCCTGCGCGGCGTCCGGCGCCGCTGACCGCGCGGGTCGCGGGCCGCGGCCCGCCGCCGCGGGCGGCGGGCTCAGCCGATCAGCGCGTCGGCCAGCCGGCGGTAGCCGTCGACCGGGTCCTCGCCGGGCGCGGTCAGCAGTTGGATGGCGACGTGGTCGGCGCCGGCGTCCAGGTGCTCGGTCACCCGCGCGGCCACCGCGGCCGCGTCGCCGTGTGCGACCAGGCCGTCGACCAGCCGGTCGCTGCCGCCGGCGGCGAAGTCGGCGTCGGTGTAGCCGAGCCGGCGGAGGTGGTTGGTGTAGTTCACCAGCCCCAGGTAGAGGGCGATCCCGGCCCGGGCGACCACCCGCGCGGCGGCCGGGTCGGGGTTGAGCACCACCTTCTGCTCCGGCGCAAGCAGCACGCCGTCGCCGATCAGCTCGCGGGCCAGCCGGGTGTGCCCCGGGGTGGTCAGGTACGGGTGCGCGCCCAGGCTGCGGGCGGCGGCCAGCCGCAGCACCCGTGGCCCGAGCGCGGCGACCGCGCGTTCGGATGGCAGCACCTTCGCCTCGTCCAGCTGGTCCAGGTACGCGACGAGCGCGTCGTACGGCTGCGCGTAGCGGGCACCGGCGGCTTCCGGATGGCCGATCCCGACGCCGAGCAGGAACCGGCCCGGGTGCCGCGCCGTGATCCGGTGCCAGGCAGCGCCGATCGACAGCGCGTCGTCCTTCCAGATGTTCACGATCCCGGTGGCCACCACCAGCGTCGAGGTCGCGTCCAGCAGCTCCTCGATCTGGGCCAGGTCGCCGCCGGGTGAGCTGCCGACCCAGACCGCGCCGTAGCCGAGCCGCTCCAGCTCCGCCGCCAGCTCCGGCGAGAGCTCCGCGGACCTGCGCCACACCCCGACCCGCCCGAGCGAGTTCACCATGACCATCCTTCCGCCGGCATGTCAGTCACCCGCCGCAACCCCGGCTCACGCCGCGGCCTTCCCGACGCCGGGCAACGGTTGGGCAGCGAAGATCGGCGGCCCGACCTGCCGGCTCAGCGCGGACGGTCGACGGTCGGCGCCTGGGCCCGCAGGCGCCGCAGGGTCGCGGGGTCTCCGTGGTAGCGCAGCCCGCGGGCCCGCGCCTGGGCCACGGTGAGGCGGCCGAACAGGACGCCGACGATCAGCTGCGGGGGGCCGGTCAGGATGGCGTCGGGGTGCTCCGCGCTGCCCGGCCGGCCGCGGACGGCGCCGCCGACCGTCTCGATGTGTACCGGCGGCTGGTCGGCGGCGCGGATCTCGACGGTGACCGGCGGCTGGTCGGGGGTGGTGTCGGTGAGGAACAGCTCCGCCGGCGTCAGCAGCCAGTGGCTCTGGAACGTGTCCTGGTCGCCGATCTCGGCCATCAGCGGCGCGCCCCAGCGCACCAGCTCCTCGATGACGGGCCGCAGCTGCTCGCCGCGGTCGGTGAGCCGGAACAGGTCGGTGGCGATCGGCGGCCGGGCGGCCTCGCGGCGGACGACGCCGGCCCGCTCGAGTTCGCGCAGCCGATCGGCGAGCAGGTTGGTCGCGATGCCGGGCAGGCCGGACTGCAGGTCGGTGTAGCGGCAGGGCCCGCGCAGGAGGAGCTCGCGCACCACCAGCAGGGCCCAGCGCTGCCCGATCACGTCGAGCGTCCTGGCCACCGCGCAGTATTCGCCGTAGGTGCGCACGGTGCCCGAGTCTACGGTTCGGGTTGATATTCGCTACCAGTAGATTGATTTTCTCAAGGAGCCGCGACGTCGCCTGGACGGGCCGGCGCCCGGCGCTGGCGGCCGGCGCTGGCGAGCGGCGCCCGGGTCCGTCGCGGAAGACATCAAAGCCGGACGGCGGCAAGTCGACTAAGCCATCCAGACACCGGGCAGCCGGGCCGCCCCACCGGTCGTCACCCGGAACGGCCCACCGGAGGCGACGGTGGCACACTTGACGCATCGGGTACCCGCAGGGCCGTCGCGCAGGAGTCACAGGCAGTGGATCCGGGGCAGCCAGGGTCGCTGGACGAGTTCATCACCCAGCTACGGGCGCTGAAGGTCTGGGCTGGCGACCCGTCGATCACGCAGATCACCCGGGCGGTGGCGCAGGCGTGGCGGGAGGCGGGCCGGCCGGAGAGCGAGCTGCCCGCGCGGGCCACGGTCGGCTACTGCTTCCGTACCGGCCGCAGCCGACCCAACCCCGACCTGATGCTGGCCATCGTCGCGGTGTTGGCCGGCGACGACCCGGACCTGGTGGACCGGTGGCGGCAGAGCCTGCGGGTGGCGCTCGGCGAGGCGGAGGCGGCGAGCCAGGTCAGCGCCGCCGACCTGCCGGCCGACCTGCCCGAGTTCACCGGCCGGGCCGAGCTGCTCGACCGCGCGGTCGGCGGCGACGACCCGCTGGTGATCTCGGCGCTGGACGGGATGGCCGGCGTCGGGAAGACGGTGCTGGCGGTCCGGCTGGCCCACCGGCTGGTCAACCGCGGCGTGGTCAGCCGGGTGCTGTTCGTGAACCTGCGCGGCTACGACCCGGACGGCCCGCCGGCCAGCCCGGACGCCGCGCTCGAATCGTTCCTGCGCCGGCTGGGTGTGCCCGGCGAGCGGATCCCGCCGGCAGCCGACCGGCGCGCCGCCCTCTACCGGGAGGTGCTGGCCGGCACCCGCACCCTGGTCGTGCTGGACAACGCCGCCGGCGCGGAGCAGGTCCGCCCGCTGCTGCCGGGCGTGCCGGGCTGCCCGGTGCTGATCACCAGCCGGGTCGAGCTGCCCGGCCTGGCCGGGGCGCGGCTGCTGCGGATACCGCCGTTCACCCCGGACGAGGCGCTCGACCTGCTCCGCCGGATCGCCGGCACCGCGCGGATCGACGGCGACCCGGCCACCGCGGCCCGCGTCGCGGAGATGCTCGGCCACCTGCCGCTGGCGCTCGCGGTGATCGGCAGCCACCTGCGCGACCATCCCGACTGGGCGCTGGCCGACTACCCGCCGGCGCTGACCGCACTGGCCCTGGAGGGTGGCGTCCGCGCGGCGCTGGCGCTGTCCGACGGCGGGCTGGCGCCGGCGCCGCGGCGGCTGATGCGGCTGCTCGCCCTGCACCCGGGCGTCGACATCGACCGGTTCGCCGCGGCCGCGCTGGCCGACGAGGACCTGGCCGGCACCGAGGCGCGGCTGGCCACGCTGACGGCGGCGAACCTGCTGCAGGAGAAGGCCCCCGGCCGGTTCGGCTTCCACGACCTGACCCGGGCGTACGCGATCGAGCGGGCCACCCTCGACCTCCCGCGCAGTCACCTCGAGTCCGCTATGGACAGACTCTTCGTCCACTATGGACACACCGCCTCGGTGGCGATGGACGCGGCGTACCGGTACGAGGCGGGCCACCGGCCACCGGCGCCGGTGGCGGCCACGCCGGTGCCGGATGTGCGCGGGCCGGCCGGCGCCGAGGCCTGGCTGGACGCCGAACTGGACAACCTGCTCGCCGCGGCCGCCGTCGCGGCCGAGCACGACCGGCCCGGCCATACCGGCCACCAGTCCGCGACGCTGCACCGGCACCTGCGCACCCGCGGCCGGTACGCCGACGCGGTCACCCTGCACGAGCAGGCTCTCCGGCTCGCCCAGGCCAGCGGCGACCGGCGGGCCGAGCAGGAGGCGCGCAGCCACCTCGCCGACGTGCACTACATGCGGGGGCGGTACGAGGCGGCGGCCGGGTCGTACGAGCGGGCGCTGGCGACCGCCGCCGAGATCGGTGACCGCACCGGCGAGCAGAACGCACTCAACGGCCTCGGCGCCGTGCGGTACATGCTGGGCCGGTACGAGGCGGCCGCCGGGTCGTACGAGCGGGCGCTGGCGATCGCCCGCGAGCTGGGCGACCGCACCGGCGAGCAGAACGCGCTCAACGGCCTGGGCTGGGTGCATCACGTGCGGGGCCGGCGCCAGCTCGCGATCGAGTTCTACCAGCAGGGCCTGGCGATCGCGCGGGAGACGGGCAACCCCAACGGCGAGCAGAACGCGCTGAACGGTCTCGGCGGCGTGCACCAGGCCGAGGGCCGGCACCAGGAGGCCGCCGGCTGCTACCAGCAGGTACTGCGCAGCGCCCGCGCGACCGGCAACCGGCTCGGCGAGCAGAACGCGCTGACCGGCCTCGGGCACTCCAGCTTCGCGCAGGCGCGGTACGCCGAGGCCGCCGACCTGTTCGGGCAGGTGCTGCGGATCGCCCAGGAGACCGGCAACCGCGTCGGCGAGGCGCTCGCCCTCACCGGCCTCGGCAAGGTCCTCTACCAGCAGGGCCGGCCCGAGCGGGCGGCGGCGAAGTACGCGCAGGTGCTGGCGATCGCGGCGCCGGCCGGCTACCGCAACGTGGAGTTCGAGGCGCACGTCGGGCTCGGCCACTGCCACGCCGCCGCGGGCGAATACGGCGAGGCGGTGCGCCGCCACCAGGCCGCGCTCGAGCTGGCCACCGAACTCGGCCAACCCGACGACGAGGCCCGCGCGCACGACGGCCTCGCGCGGGCCCACCACCTCCTCGGCCAGCCCGAGCGCGCCCGCGCGCACTGGCAGCAGGCGCTGTCGATCCTGACCGGCCACGGCCTCGACCACACCTACGACCCGCAGGTCACCGCCGCGGCGATCCGCGCCCACCTGGCGGAGTAGACCGGCCGGCCGGGCGGCACCGCTCAGCGTTCAGGGCAGTCCGCGGGTGCCGGGTGGTGTCGCTGCCGCACCGGCCGTCCATGGCCGCACCGACGTGCCGCTGCAGGCGCGTACGGTATGCCGGCGCCGACGGGCAGGCCGCTCGGCGGGCAGGATCCGCCGCAGGGGCGTGGCCAGCGGCATCCCGCGACCACCGAACGCGCCGGCCAGGGGCCCGCGGTCGTGCTGGTCCATCGCCAGGAACGGGCCACCGGTCCAGGGGAGGCCGGTGTCCAGCACGGTGATCATGTCCGGGTGGCCGGACGGGTCGGCTGTTGGGGGCAGGAACTTGGCAAACATCGGCATGGGTCTCGCATCCTCGTCGCAAATGGTCCCGGGGCGGTGCGGCCCGAGGGACGGCCCGGTCGCCGCGTGTCGAGGGGTCGCGGCACGGCGGCGGGCTCCGGTGCCGCCCGGTGCGGCCCGCGGGTTCCGTCCCCGTGGCGGTAACGATGGGCGCCGGCGACGGCCGGCCGGCGAATCTTGGACGTTCCTGGACGGGGTCGGCGGGGCGGCCTGGACGGTGGCCGGCCCGCCTCCGCGGCCGTGCCCGGCCTTGATTTTCGCCGGGGTGGTAGACGTGGGCCGGTGCCGTTCGTCGTATGGCTGGTCGGTGAGCTGGTCACCGACGGACGATCGAGGAGGAACCGTGCGCTACCTGATGCTGGTATGTGTCGACAAGACGCCCCGGCCGGCGGAGACGCCGGACATGGGTGTGGAGGAGTGGGTGAAGGAGTACGACGCGAAGGGCGTCCGGCTCATCGGCGACCGGATCCGGCCGGAGTCCGACGCGACCACGGTCCGGGTGCGCGGCGGGGAGGTGCTGGTCACCGACGGCCCGTACGTGGAGACCAAGGAGCTGATCGCCGGGTTCGACGTGCTGGAGTGCGCGGATCTGGACGAGGCGATCGAGGTGGCCGCCAAGCACGAGATGGCCTGGCACGGCGTGATCGAGCTGCGGCCGTTCTGGACGGAATGAGCGAGGCGGCGACCGCGGCGGCCACCGGGACGGTCGCCGCGGTCTACGCCGAGGAGTGGGGCCGGATCGTCGCGACGCTGATCCGGCTGACCGGCGACTGGGATCTCGCCGAGGACTGCGCGCAGGAGGCGTTCGCGCGGGCGCTGCAGCGGTGGCCGGTCGACGGCGTGCCGCGCCGGCCGGGGGCGTGGCTGACCACGACCGCCCGCAACCAGGCGCTGGACCGGCTGCGCCGCGGCGCGGTCGAGGCGGCCAAGCTGCGCGAGGTCGCCCGGATGGAGGTGTCGCGGATGGACGGTGCGGACCTCGGCACCGGGCCGGGCGGGGTGCCCGACGACCGGCTCCAGCTGATCTTCACCTGCTGCCACCCGGCGCTGTCGACCGAGGCCCAGGTGGTGCTCACGCTGCGCACGCTGGCCGGGCTGTCCACCGCGGAGATCGCGCGGGCGTTCCTGGTGTCGGACAAGACCATGGCGCAGCGGCTGGTCCGGGCCAAGAACAAGGTCCGCAACGCCGGCATCCCGTTCCGGGTGCCGCCGGATCACCTGCTGCCCGACCGGCTGGCGGCCGTGCTCGCCGTGCTCTACCTGCTCTTCAACTCCGGCTACGCGGCCGGTGCCGGCGCCGACCTGGTCCGCCCCGACCTGGCCGGTGAGGCGATCCGGCTGGGCCGGGTACTGGTCGCGCTGATGCCGGATGAGCCGGAGGCGGCCGGCCTGCTCGCGCTGATGCTGCTGCACGACGCCCGGCGGGCCGGCCGGCTCGACCCGGCCGGCGAGCTGGTGCCACTGGAGGAGCAGGACCGGTCCAGCTGGGACAGTGCGACCGTCCACATCGCAACGTCCATCCTGGACGGCGCGCTGCGCCGCGGCCGGCCCGGGCCCTACCAGGTGCAGGCGGCGATCGCGGCCTGCCACGCGACCGCGACGAGCACTGCGAGCACCGACTGGGTGCAGATCGCGCTGCTCTACGCCCGCCTGTACGAGCTCGCGCCGAGCCCCGTGGTCGAGCTGAACCGGGCGGTCGCGGTCGCGATGGCCGACGGCCCGGCGGCGGGGCTGGCGCTCGTGGACGCGCTGGCCGCGACCGGCACGCTGGCCGGCTACCACCTGCTGCCGGCCACCCGCGCCGACCTGCTGCGCCGGCTCGGCCGCCGGGACGAAGCGGCCGCCGCGTACCGCGCCGCGCTCGCCGGCGCCACCAACGACCCCGAACGCCGCTACATTCAGCGCCGACTGACCGAATTGTCCATAATGCGATGACCATCCCCGGCCGGTCGTCGAACCCCGGGCGGGGAGGCCGCGACCGGTCCCGGCGGATACGCAAGTTCCGCTCGCGCCAGGGCGCGCAGGCCGGGTTGGTGTGATAACGTCGTGGCGCTACAGCAGTTGTATTTCCTCGACGTTTTCAAACGCCTGCGGGAGTTCGACCGCGGGCGTTTTCCATGTTCGGGGCTGGCTCCCGGGCTACGGAACGCCCTCGTAGCCGGCGGAACGCCAGATGCGATCTGCTGGGCAGGAACGTCCCTCCAACAAGGAGAAACAGAATGGCGCAAGGCAGCGTGAAGTGGTTCAACGGCGACAAGGGCTTCGGCTTCATCGCCCCTGATGGTGGCGGCGCGGACGTTTTCGTCCACTTCTCCGCAATCGACGCCGGCGGCTACCGCAGCCTGGAAGAGAACCAGCGGGTTGAGTTCGACATCACCCAGGGCCAGAAGGGCCCGCAGGCGGAGCACGTCCGGGCTATCTGACCCGTCCGGTCGGGCCTCGCCCGGTCGTGAGCCCGCTCCAGCCACCGGCTGGGGCGGGCTTCGTGCGTTCTGCCCGGCACGGCCACGGCGCCTGCGGCAGCTGACCCGCCGGGAGCCTCCCGGCGGTGGTCTCCCAGGTCATCGACCCGCTGCCGGCATGCCTGCCCGCCGCCTACTGGCCCGGCCGGTGCGCCGATGCCGCCAGCGCGTCGCCGTGTGCCCGCCGGTAGTGCTCGGTCAGCACCACGCTCGCCCTGCCGGGCTGGTGGGCCACCGTGCGCCGGCAGATCTGGCAGCGCACGACGGGCAGCTGGGTGACAGTGACGGGGTGGCGGGCCGAGCTGGAAGTGTTCATCCCCGTCCATGATGCCAGTGATACCGCCCGGGGCCGCTCAGCCCGCTTCGGTGGCCGCCGCGGGCGGGGTAACGTCCGGGCGTCCGAGCGGCACGATGTCCGGAGCAGCGGCAATGGCCCCACTACGCAGTACGGCCTGGTCCGGGGGCGATGGGCGCAACGCTTTCATCCACCGTGCCTGGATGCGGCGCGGCCTGCCCGGGTCGGCGTTCGAGGGGCGGCCGCAGATCGCGATCGCGAATACCGCCTCCGATCTCACGCCGTGCAACAGCCACCTCGACGAGGTGGCGGAGCACGTCAAGCAGGGGGTGTGGGCGGCCGGCGGGGTTCCGCACAACCTGCCGGTGGTGTCGCTGGGGGAGACGCAGGTGCGCCCGACCGCGATGCTCTGGCGCAACATGGCGGCGATGGCCACCGAAGAGATGCTGCGCGCGAACCCGGTGGACGGCGTCGTGCTGCTCGGCGGCTGCGACAAGACCATCCCGGCGCTGCTGATGGCGGCCGCGTCGGTCGACCTGCCCGCGGTGGTGCTGCCCGGCGGCCCGATGCTGACCGGCACCTTCCGGGGCGCGCCGCTGGGGTGCGGCACCGACGTGTGGCGGCTGTCCGAGGAGGTCCGCGCCGGCACGCTGTCGGAGCAGGCGTTCCTCGACTCGGAGTCGTCGATGATCCGCAGCCGCGGGCACTGCAACACGATGGGCACCGCGTCGACGATGGGCCTGCTGGCCGAGACGCTTGGCATGACGCTGCCCGGCACCGCCGGGCTGCCCGCCCCGGACAGCCGACTGCTGGCGCAGGCGCACCAGACCGGCCGGCTCGCGGTGGAACTGGTCGCCGCCGACCGGCGACCGAGCCAGGTGCTGACCGCGGGCTCCTTCCGCAACGCGATCGTCG
This sequence comes from Mycobacteriales bacterium, assembly GCA_039648995.1. Classification (GTDB taxonomy): domain Bacteria; phylum Actinomycetota; class Actinomycetes; order Mycobacteriales; family CADCTP01; genus JBBWZH01. Next base: position 105 of record JBBWZH010000732.1, on the reverse strand, counting down.
CGCTGGCCGCGCTCGGCGGGTCCACCAACGCGGTCGTGCACCTGCTCGCGATCGCCGGCCGGCTCGGCGTCCCGCTCACCCTGGACGACTTCGACCGCGCCGGCG
>JBBWZH010000729.1:0-12912 GCA_039648995.1 Mycobacteriales bacterium | reverse complement strand
TTCGGCTGGGCCTGGCTGACCCGGTTCCTGATCTCACTCGGCAACGCGCTGGGCACCCTCTACCTGCTGTACTTCCTGCGCGACGCGGTGCACTACGAGCGACGCTTCCCCGGCCACAAGGCCGAGGACGGCGTGCTCATGCTGCTGCTGGTGTATGCCGGCGCGCTGCTGCTGACGATCGTCGGCGGCGGTATCGCGTCCGACCGCGCCGGCCGGCGCAAGCCGTACGTGATCGGCGCGAGCGTCGTGATGGCGGCCGGCGCGGGCGTGCTCGCGATCTGGCAGACGTGGCCGGCGGCGCTGGCCGCGGCCGCGGTGCTCGGCGCCGGCTACGGCGTCTACCTCGCCGTGGACGCCGCGCTGATCACGCAGGTGCTGCCGGCCGCCGCCGACCGCGGCAAGGACCTCGGTGTGATCAACATCGCGAACTCGGCGCCGCAGGTGCTCGGCCCGGCGCTGGCCGCGCCGATCGTCGCGCACGCCGGCGGCTACCCGGTGCTGTTCCTGGCCAGCGGCCTGATCACGCTGCTCGGCGCCGTTCTGGTGCTGCCGATCCGCACCGTCCGCTGACCGCGCGCCCGAACGCCCCGGACTGGCGGAGGCCCGCTTCGGAACAGATACTGCGGCGGTGCGAGCGCCGAAGAAGTCGCCACCGCCCAGCGACGGGCCGGACACGTTCTGTCAGATCATCAGCGGCGCGCTGGCCGCGCCGACCGTGCACCGGGACGGCGGCACGATGTCGTTCCTGGACCACCGGCCGCTGTTCCCCGGGCACGTCCTGCTGGTGCCGCTCACGCACGTGACGACGCTGGCCGACCTGCCGCCGGCCGAGGTGGACCACTTCTTCCGGGTCGCGCAGCGGCTGGAGACCGCGGTCGAGCGGGCCACCGGCGCGGACGGCTCGCTGGTACTGATCAACAACCGGGTCAGCCAGTCGGTGCCGCACCTGCACCTGCACGTCATCCCGCGCCGGTTCCGGGACGGCCTGCGGTTCTGGCTCGGCCCGCGCCGCCCGTACGCCTCCGCGGAGGAGGCCGAGCGCACCGCCGCCCGCATCCGGGAGGCCCTCGACCTGACCGGTCTGACCCGCCCCGCCGGCTCGCCCACGGCGCCCACGCCCCCGGCAGCACCCACGGCCTGACCGGCCGGGCAGCTCAGCGTCGATCTCGTACTTTGGGCTGATCAGGAGCGGCGGCGGCTCCCGTACCGTGACCGGGTGCGCGCCATCCTCCGCTCCGTCTGGGACGAGCCCCGTCCGCCCGGCCCGCCGCCGCCGGGCTGGCGCGACTGGGTGCTCGTGGCGGCGCTGGTGCCGGCGGCGGTGCTCGAAGGGGTGCTGCGGTCGGGTGTCCCGGTGCGGCCGGTCACGGTGGTCGTCACCGCCGGGCTGGTGCCCACGCTGCTGTGGCGCCGGAGCCGGCCGCTGCTGATGGTCGCGATCACCTTCGTCGCCTGCGGCCTCGCCGCCATCCCGGCCGGCGGCGACCTGCGGATGAACACGCTGGTGTACGTGGTGCTGCTGCCGTACGCGCTGGCCCGCTGGGGGTCCGGGCGCGAGGTGGTGATCGGCGCCGCGGTCATCGTCGGCAAGGTCAGCCTGTCGGTGCTCGGCGCCGACTTCGGCGCGGGCGACGCGGTCGCCGGGCTCGCCGTGCTGGCGGCGGCGATGGCCGCCGGCGCCGCGCTGCGGTACCGGGCCGGGGCGCGGCTGCGCGAGCTCGACCGGGCCGCGCTGCTCGAACGTGAACGGCTGGCCCGCGACCTGCACGACACCGTCGCGCACCACGTCTCGGCGATCGCGATCCGGGCCCAGGCGGGCCTCGCGACGGCGGCGGCGCACCCGGACGCGGCGACCGACGCGCTGCGCGTGATCGAGGCCGAGGCGTCCCGCACCCTGGCCGAGATGCGCGCGATGGTCCGCGTCCTGCGCCGGAACGAGCCGACCGACCGGCCGGCCGACCTCGCGCCCAGCCCGCGCATCACCGACCTCGGGCAGCTCGCGAGCCGGGCCCGCGCCGGCCCGGCCGTCGACGTGCAGGTTCTCGGCGACCTCGACGACCTGCCCCCCTCGGTGGGCGCCGCGATCTTCCGGCTCGCCCAGGAGTCGGTCACCAACGCGCGGCGGCACGCCCGGCACGCGACCCGCATCGAGGTCCGGGTGGCCGCCGACGACACCGTGGTGCGCCTGCGGGTGACCGACGACGGCGACACCAGCACGCCGCGCCCGGCCGCGCCGCCGGGGTACGGGCTGATCGGCATGATCGAACGCGCCTACCTGCTCGGCGGCACCTGCGAAGCCGGCCCCGACCCCGACCGCGGCTGGACCGTGACCGCCGTGCTGCCCCGGGCCGCCTGGGCCACGTGAGCATCCGGGTAATCGTCGCCGACGATCAGGAGCTCGTCCGCACCGGCCTGCGGATGATCCTCGACGCGCAGCCGGACATCGACGTGATCGGCGAGGCCGCGGACGGGCGGCGGGCCGTCGAGCTCGCCCGGCGCCTGCGCCCCGACGTGTGCCTGTTCGACATCCGGATGCCCGGCATGGACGGCATCGAGGCCACCCGCTGCCTCGCCGGGCCGACCGTGGACGATCCGCTCGCGGTCGTCGTCATCACCACGTTCGACCTCGACGAGTACGTATACGCCGCGTTGCGGGCCGGCGCCCGCGGCTTCCTGCTCAAGGACGCCGGCCCGGCGTTGCTCGCCCAGGCCGTGCACGCCGCCGCCGCCGGCGACGCGCTGATCGCCCCGAGCATCACCGCGCGGCTGCTCGACGCGTTCGCCGGGGTGGGGCCCGCCGCGCCGCCGGTGCAACCCGTCGAGCCGCTCACCGGCCGGGAGGAGCAGATCCTCGCCGCCGTGGCCCGCGGGCGTACCAACAGCGAGATCGCCGACGAGCTCTACATCACGCTCAGCACGGTCAAGACGCACGTCGCCAGCCTGATGGCCAAGCTCGGCGCCCGGAACCGCGTCGAGATCGCGATGTGGGCGTACGAGACCCGGCGCGTCCGGAACCGGCCGTGACGCGGTAGCCATCGGCCGGAAGTACGGCCCGGCGATCGGACGATCGGCTGGCTCAGCTCCGGCCCTTCCACCGATGAGATGCCCCGCCCCGGTCGGCACGCTCTGGGCATGACCATGACCTCCCCCGCCCGGGCACAGTGGCGGGTGCCCGCCGCGCTGCTCGCGCTCGCGTTCATCCCGGTGGTCGCCGGTGCGGCGCGCCTCACCCAGCTGGCCGGCGGCGCCGAGATCACGCCGGACAACGCGCGGTTCTTCGCCTCGCCGGTGCCGGTGGTGCTGCACATCGTCGGCATCAGCATCTACAGCATTCTGGGGCCGTTCCAGTTCGCCGGCGCCTTCCGCCGGCGGCGGCCGGGCTGGCACCGCGCCGCCGGGCGGCTGCTGGTCCCGAGCGGGCTGGCCGTCGCGCTGTCCGGCCTGTGGATGACGTTCGCCTACGACATGCCGTCCAACAGTGGTCTCCTCACGGCGTTCCGGCTGGTGTTCGGCTCTGCCATGGCCGCCAGCATCGTTCTGGGTTTCGTCGCGATCCGGCGGCGCGACTTCGCCCGGCACCGCGCCTGGATGATCCGCGGCTACGCGATCGCCATGGGCGCGGGCACCCAGGTCTTCACCCACCTGCCCTGGCTGCTGATCGTCGGGACGCCGGTCGGCGACACCAAGGCGGTGCTCATGCTCGCCGGCTGGCTGATCAACGTCGCCGTGGCCGAGTGGGTCATCCGGACGCGGCTGCCGGCTCCGCGCCCCGCCCCGGCCGCCGCCCCGCTCGTCGCCAGCCCCGGCCAGCGGTGACGGCCGGCCCGGTCGCCGGCTACGCAGTCAGCTCGGTGGGGACTGCGATCACGTCCACCATGGCGCCGTTGCGGAGCACGGTGACCGGCAGCGGGACGCCGATCGCGTCGGCGAACAGCAGCCGCTGGATGCCCTGCGCGTCGCCGACCGGGGCACGGCCGGCCGACAGCATGACATCGCCGCGGCGCAGGCCGGCGGCCGCGGCCGGGCTGCCGGTGATCACGTCCACCAGCCGCAGCCCGCGCCGCTGCCCGACCCGGGCGGCGACCGGTGCCGGCAGCGGCGCCGGCACGCTGACCATGCCGAGGTAGGCGCGGCGCACCCGGCCCTCGGCCAGCAGCGCGGCGACGATGCGTCGCGTGGTCGCGTTCACCGGCACGGCCAGGCCCAGCCCGATGCCGGCGACCGCGGTGTTGATGCCGACCACGCGGCCGGCCGAGTCGGCCAGCGCGCCGCCGGAGTTGCCCGGGTTCAACGCCGCGTCGGTCTGGATCACGTCCTCGATCACCCGGCCGGCCCGGCCGCTGCGGGTCGGCAGCGACCGGCCCAGCGCGCTGACCACGCCGGCCGTCACCGAGCCGGACAGCCCCAGCGGGTTGCCGATGGCGACCACCAGCTGACCGACGACGAGCGAGTCGGCGTCGCCGAGGAGGACCGCCGGCGGCGTGCCGGACCGCGCCCGGACCACCGCGAGATCGGACAGCGGGTCGGCGCCGACCAGGTCGAACGGCGTCTCCGAGCCGTCGGTGAAGGCCGCGACGCCGCGCTGGGACCGGCTCACCACGTGCGCGTTGGTCAGCATGAAACCGTCGTCGGTGAACACCACCGCCGAGCCCGCGCCCTCCCGCACCACCTCGCCGCCGCTGATCCCGCGCAGCTCCAGGCTCGCCACGTGCGGCGTGACCTGGGCCGCGACCCGGCTCACCACCCGCGAGTACGCGTCCAACGCGGCATCACCGGGGTCCGCGGCCGGCACCGAGCCGGCCGCCGCGTCCGGCTCCGGCGCCTTCGAGGTCTCCATCGCCACCCACCACCTCTGCAGTACGCTGCTTACACCGTTACACATGTAGTAGGTCGACGGCGAGAGCGCACGTTCCCGCACCACGTCCGCTCTCAGCGAACCGGGCCGAACCCCCCTCACGGGTCCGCCGGGTTGTCGGTGCGCGGTGTCAGAGTGGACCTGATGCGATCCGACAACGGGAGGTGACCGGGGTGGCGATGAGCTTCCCGCGTCGTGGTGGCGGCCGGCTGGCCGGTGGTTGGATGGCCGGTCAGGTCGGGCTGGGCGGCGGCCGGCCCGGGCCGGGTCAGCAGCCGGGCCAGGAACCACCGGGCAGCCTGCGGGACGCGCTACGCGACCGGGAGGCGCTGCGCCGGGTGGCGCGCCAGTTCATCCCGTACCGGCGCCGGGTCATCCTGATCTCGTTGATGATCCTGATCACCTCCGGGCTCGGCGTGGCCAACCCGCTGCTGATCCGGGAGATCTTCGACCGGGCGCTGTTCGTCCCCGGCGGCCCGAAGCTGGGCCTGCTGGGCTGGCTGGTCTCGCTGATGGTCGTGATCCCGACGGTGGCCAGCGTGATCGGCGTCTACCAGGCGTACCAGACGAACCTGGTCGGCCAGAACGTGATGCGCAACCTGCGCGGCCAGCTGTACGAGCACCTGCAGAAGCTGTCGCTGCGGTTCTTCACCAGCACCCGCACCGGCGAGATCCAGTCGCGGCTGGCGAACGACGTCGGCGGCCTGCAGACGGTGATCACCGACACCGCCTCGACGCTGCTGTCCAATTCGGTCATCCTACTGTCCACAGTGGTCGCGATGACGCTGCTGTCCTGGCCGCTGACCGTGCTCTCGCTGATCCTGACGCCGCTGTTCGTCTGGCTGACGTCCGTCGTCGGCCGGGCCCGGCGGCGGGTGGCCGCGGAGACCCAGAAGTCGCTGGCCGAGATGAGCGCGATCACCGAGGAGACGCTGTCGGTCTCCGGCATCCTGCTCGCGAAGGTGTTCGGCCGGCAGGACGCGGAGACCGAGCGGTACGCCGAGCAGAACGAGCGGCTGGCCCGGCTGCAGCTGCGCCAGCAGATGATCGGCCGGCTGTTCTTCGCGATGGTCTCCACGTTCTTCTCGGTGATGCCGGCGGTGGTCTACCTGATGGCCGGCGTCACCCACAACATCAGCCCGGGCACGCTGGTCGCGTTCACCACGCTGCAGTCCCGGCTGTTCCTGCCGATCGGCCAGCTGCTGCAGACGCTGACCGAGGTGTCCAGCTCGCTGGCGCTGTTCGAGCGGGTCTTCGGCTACCTCGACCTCAAGCCGGACATCGTCGAGCCGGCCGACCCGACCCCGCTGCCCGCACCGGTGCGCGGGCACGTCCGGCTCGACCACGTCTGGTTCTCCTACCACCCGGACGGGTCCGAATCGGACGGTGCGGCACCCGCGTCCACAGTGGACGGCCGGGCGGGCGCCACCAACGGCGCCAGACCCGACAGCGGCGCGCCCGTTCCCGCGTCCGCCGGCGCGGTGGTCGAGCAGCCGGACCGGCGGTGGGCGCTGCGCGACCTGGCGCTGGACATCCCGCCTGGGACGCTGGCAGCGATCGTCGGCGCCAGCGGCGCCGGCAAGACCACGATCAGCTACCTGGTGCCGCGGCTCTACGAGGCGCGCCGCGGCACGGTCAGCATCGACGGGGTGGACGTCCGCGAGCTGTCCTTCGCCGACACCGCCGCCGCGGTCGGCATGGTGACCCAGGAGAGCTACCTGTTCCACGCGTCCATCCGGGACAACCTGCGGTACGCCCGTCCGGACGCGACAGACGAGGAGCTGCACGCCGCCGCCCGGGCCGCGCAGATCCACGACCGGATCGTGGAGTTCGACGACGGCTACGACACGCTGGTGGGCGAGCGCGGCTACCGGCTGTCCGGCGGCGAGAAGCAGCGGATCGCGATCGCCCGGGTGATCCTCAAGGACCCGCGGGTGCTGATCCTGGACGAGGCGACATCCGCTCTGGACACCGCGAACGAGCGGCTGGTGCAGGCCGCGCTGGCCCCGCTGATGGCCGGCCGCACCACGATCGCGATCGCGCACCGGCTGTCCACGATCCGGTCCGCCGACGTGATCTTCGTGATGGACCGCGGCCAGCTGGTCGAGTCCGGCAGTCACGACGAGCTGCTCGACCTCGGCGGCCGTTACGCCTCGCTGTACGACCAGCAGTTCGGCGGCGGCATCGTGGAGGCGCGGTGCCGCGACGGGGTGGTGCTGTCCACCGGCCAGATCGTGGACCTGCCGGAGAACAACGGCAGTGGCAACGGCAGTGGCAACGGCAACGGTGCCCGCACCGGCAACGGCGCCGGCCGGGCCGGCCGCCGGCCGGCGCCGGACATCCCGTTCCCGACCGGCTGACCACACGATCACCCGATCGGCGCGGGCACCGGACGTCAACCTGCGCGATCCTGACCACGGGCGGCGACATCCGCCGCCGGAAGGGGCCGGGCCGTGGCCGACAGCCGGACGAACTGGGCGGGCAACATCACCTACCGGGCCGCCGCACTGCACGAACCGTCCAGTGTGGACGAACTGCGCGCGGTGGTCGCCGGCAGCGGCCGGCTGCGCGCGCTCGGCACCCGGCACTCGTTCAGCGACCTGGCCGACACGCCCGGCGCGCAGGTCTCGGTGGCCGGCCTGCCGCCGGAGATCGAGATCGATTCGGCCGCCGGGACGGTGCGGGCGGCCGCCGGCCTGCGCTACGCCGAGGTCGCCGCGTACCTCGACCGGCACGGCTTCGCGCTGCACAACCTCGGCTCGCTGCCGCACATCTCGGTCGCCGGCGCCTGCGCGACCGGCACTCACGGGTCGGGTGTGGGCAACGGCTGCCTGTCCACCGCGGTGGCCGGCCTCGACCTGGTCACCGCGGCCGGCGACCTCATCCACACCGGCCGCGGCGACGAGGGCTTCGACGGCATGGTGGTCGGGCTCGGCGCGCTCGGCATCGCGGTCGCGCTGACGCTGGAGCTGCGCCCGGCCTTCCAGATGCGCCAGCAGGTGTACGAAGGCCTGCCGCTGGACGTGCTGGACGACCACTTCACCGACGTCGTCGCCAGCGCGTACAGCGTCAGCCTCTTCACCGACTGGCGGGCGCCGCGGCTGACCCAGATCTGGCTCAAACAGCGGCTGGACGAGCCCGAGCCGGGCATCCTCGGCGCGCCCTGGTTCACCGCGAAGCCGGCGGACGGCCCGCGGCACCCGGTGCCCGGCTTCTCCCCGGCCAGCTGCACCGAGCAGCTGGGCGTGCCCGGCCCCTGGTACCAGCGGCTGCCGCACTTCCGGCCGGAGTTCACCCCGAGCGCCGGCGACGAACTGCAGACCGAGTACCTGATCGACCACCGGGACGCGGTCGCCGCGATCCGCGCCCTCGACCGCGTCCGCGACCAGATCCACCCGGTGCTGCAGATCTGCGAGATCCGCACGATCGCCGCCGACGACCTCTGGCTCAGCCCCGCTTACCAGCGCGAGTCGGTCAGCATCCACTTCACCTGGGTGGCCGACACCGCGGCCGTCCTGCCGGTCATCGGCGTGGTCGAGGGCGCCCTCGCCCCGTACGCGCCCCGCCCGCACTGGGCGAAGCTGTTCACCCTCCCCGCCGCCGACCTCCGCCCCCGCTACCCCCGCCGGCCCGACTTCCAGGCGCTGGCCAAGCGGCTCGACCCCACCGCCAAGTTCGCCAACGAGTTCACCGAGCGCTACCTGTCCGGCTGACCGATCGATTCCGGCCGGCCCGGGCTTACGCTGGCTGCATGACGCTCATCCTGGAGCCGGACACCCGCCGGCCCGCGCCACGGCCAGAGACGATCACCACCGCGCCGGCCCGCGCCGCGGCAACGGCCGTCGCGCCGCCGGATCTGGTGCCAACGCCGTCGGCGGCCCTGCCGCAGCGGCCGCGCCGGACGCGCCGCGTCGTGTCCCGCCGCCAGCTGCGATGGGTAGCGCTGCTGATGATCGGCCTGTTCGCGCTCGGTGTCGGAATCGAGCCGGCGCCTACCGGTCCCGACCCGGTGCTGCCGGCATGGGTCGACCTGATCGCCACCGCAACCCTGGTCGCCCTGCTCGCCTCCTGGATCGCGCTCGCCGCCGGCCGCCGCTCCGGCCTGTGGAGCGGTGCGATCGCCGGCCTCAGCCTGGTTACCCAGAGCGCGCTGTGCCCCGCGTTGGACCACCACGTGATCGCGCCCTGGTGGTGGGGCCAGCTGGCGATCAGCGCGGGCATGGCCGCGCTGTGCGTGGGCCTGCTCGTCGGTACGAGAGCCCGCGCCAGCTAAGGCCGGCCCGCCGCGACCGGCCGGTCTCCGGGCTCAGCCGGCGAGCCGGCCGGGGCGGCGGCGAGCGCCGCGGGCAGGTTGCCGGGGTGCAGCATGGTCAGGCGCTGGGTGGGTCGGGTCAGCGCGACGTAGAGGTCGCTGCGGCCGCGCGGGGATTCGGCCAGGATGGCTGCCGGGTCGATCACGATCGCGGTGTCGAACTCGAGGCCCTTCGCCTGGCGGATGGTGAGCACGGCGACCTGGCTGTCCAGGTCGCCGGTGGCCTCGGGTAGCGCGGCGGTGAGGGCGGCGGTCGCCTCGGCGGCCGCGGCCCGCGGGACGAGCACGCCGATCCGCCCGTCGCCGACCCGGCGCAGCTCGTCCCGGACCGCGGCGACGGTGGCCGCGGTCAGCCCGGCGGCGTCGGTCCCGATCACGCGCGGCGGGACGCCGGTCTCCCGGACCGAACGGGGCGGGCGCAGCGCCGGGTCGATGCCGGCGAGCAACTGCCCGGCCAGCGCGATGATCTCGGCCGGGGTGCGGTAGTTGACGGTGAGCTCGGTCAGCCGCCACCGGTCGGCCACGTACCGGCCCAGCGTGGCCGCCCAGGCCGAGGTCCCGGCCGGGTCGGAAGTCTGCGCGACGTCGCCGACCAGCGTCATCGACCGGCTCGGGCAGCGGCGCATCAGCAGCCGCCATGCCATCGGCGACAGCTCCTGCGCCTCGTCGACGATGATGTGACCGAACGTCCAGGTGCGGTCGGCGGCGGCACGCTCGGCGGCGGTCAGGCCGCTGGCCGTCTCGTGCCGCTCGCTCAGCCGGTCGGAGTCGAGCAGGTCGGCCGCGGTCAGGATCTCCGGGTCGATCTCGTCCTCCAGGTCGAGCGGGCGGGAGCCGTGCAGGATCTCCAGCGCGCCCTCGGCGTACGCGCGCTGCTGCCGCTGCCGCCACTCGGCGAGCAGTTCCAGGTCCCGGTCGTCCTGGCTGAGCAGCTCGGCGAGCTCATCCAGCAGCGGCGCGTCGGCCGCCGTCCAGTCCGCGGCCGGGTCGCGCACCAGGCGCGCCCGCTCGGCCGCGGTCAGGCCCGGGGCGGCGGTGGCGATCCGGTCGGCCGAGGCGTAGAGGTCGGTCAGCAGCTGCTCCGGGGTGAGGATCGGCCACAGCCAGTCCAGCGCGGTCCGCACCCCCGGGTCGCCGCCCAACTCGCGCCGGATCTCGGCCAGATCGGCCTCGTCCAGCACGTTCGCCTCACCCGGCGCGTCGTTCTCGCCGAGCGGGTCGTTCGCGTACGGGTCGGCCCCGATCCGGTCGGCGACCTGCAGCGAGAGCGCGTGCACGATCTCCAGGTCGAACCGCTCCCGGGCCAGGTTGTGTGGCTGGCCGGTGCGCCGGGCCCGGTCCCGGGCGGCGGCGCAGGTGGCCGGCTCCAGCCGGATCGTGTCCCGGTCGATCGTGTCGCCGGCGATGACGATCTCCAGCGGTTCGTCGGGCACCCGCTGCCGGTCGGCCACCGCGGCGGCCAGCACCCCGGCCATCGCGAGCCGGCCCTTGATCCCGGCGGTCTCGTCCGGCTCGGTGCCGAGTGGGACCACGCCCGGGTACAGGTCGCCCGCGGTACGCAGCAGCACGCCGGTTTCCGCCAGCGACGGCAGCACCTGCGAGATGTACCGCAGGTATGTCGGGTTCGGGCCCACGATCAGCACGCCGCGGGCGGACAGCTCCTCCCGGTACGTGTAGAGCAGGTACGCCGCGCGGTGCAGCGCGACCGCGGTCTTCCCGGTGCCCGGGCCGCCCTGCACGACCAGCACGCCGGCCGGGTCGGCCCGGATGATCCGGTCCTGCTCGGCCTGGATGGTCTGGACGATGTCGCGCATCCGGCCGGTGCGGCTGGCGTTCAGCGCGGCCAGCAGCGCCGCCTCGCCGGTCAGGTCGTCCCGCCGGGACGGGCCGGACGCGGCGGCGCTGACGTCGAGCACCTCGTCGTCCAGGCCGACCACCCGGCGGCCGAGTGTGCGGATGTGCCGGCGCCGGGTCACCCCCTGCGGCGCGGCGGCCGTCGCCAGGTAGAACGGCCGGGCCGCCGGGGCACGCCAGTCCATCAGCAGCGGCTCGTAGTCCGCGTCCTCGTCCAGGATGCCGATCCGGCCGATGTACCGCGTCGCGCCGGTGCCGTCACCGTCCACTGTGGAATCGAGGTCGAGCCGGCCGAAGCAGAGCGCGCCCTCCACGGCCTCGTAGCCGGCGACCTGGTCGGTGTACATCTGGATGGCCGAATCCCGCTGGGACCGCTGCTGCGGCGTGCCGCCGGTCTGCAGCAGCACCGCCGCGAGCCGGTCGTCGGCGTGCTCGCGCAGGGCGTCCAGGCGTCGGTACAGCATCGAGACGTAGCCCTGCTCGCGGTCGAGTTCACCATCGGCCGCGGCAACCTCGCCGTCACCCGGTAGGGCGTAAGCGCTTGACAAACCAGTCCCCTTGCTCGCTAAGATTACGTCCGCGACTAAAATTCGTCGCAGTTTTTGCTGCCCAGAGTTTCTGAAGATATCCCACGACTCGGGTTCAGCGCCATCCCGCGATAGGGGCCATACGAAATGTCGGCCCGAGGCCCAGCCTCGGGCCGGTTCGTCGTGCATGCCCGCAGCCGACCGCCGCCGGGCTCCGCGCCGGCGGCGCCCGGGCCTATCGGCGCCGACGGCCCGCGCCCCGGGGAAGCACGGGCCCGGCAGGCCCTGCCCGGCAGGCCCTGCCCGGCCGGCCCTGCCCGGCCGGACACCCGCCGGTCCGCGCCCCCAAGGGGCATGGGCCCCGCCAGGCCCCCTGCCTGAGCGACCGGGCGACACGGCCGGCCGGAAAGGGCGGGCCCGGCGGACCCACTACCTGACCGACCGGGCGACACCGCCGGCCGGAAAGGGCGGGCCCGGCGGGCCCTCTGCCTGACCGGTGGCGGTCAGGTCGCGTAGACCTCGAATTCGGCGACCTGCCCGGCCGGCCAACCGGTGTTCGCGGTCACCGCCAGCCGCAGGTACCGCCGACTGGTGGCGGTGAACGTGATCGTCACCGTGTTGCCGCTCGCCGGGTCGAAGCGGTAGCCGGCCGAGCCGACCACAGTCGAGTACGAGGCCCCGTCGGTGCTACCGAGCACCGAGAGCGTCTCGGTCCGAGCGGCCCACGCGGTCGCCGGCGGCAACCGCAGCACGATCCGGCTCACCGGGACCGGCGAGCCGAGGTCGACGGTGAGCGACTGCGGGAACGCGTTGTTGGTGGATTCCCAGTAGGTGTTGGCGTTGCTGTCGACGACGTTCGCCGGCTGGTAGATGTCGGCGGACCCGGTCGCCGACGCTGGCCGGCCGGCCGCCAGGTTCCCGCCCGCGGGCGGTGTCGTCGGCGGTGTCGTCGGAGGTGGTGAGGTCGGCGGCGCACCCGACGGCGGGTAGACCTCCACTTCGGACAGTTGCCCGGCCGGCCAACCGGTGTTCGCGGTGATCGTGACCCGCAGGTACCGCCGGCTGGTGGCGCCGAAGTCGACCGCCACCGTGTTGCCGGTCGCCGGGTCGAACCGGTAGCTGGCCGGGCCGGCGAGGTCGCTGAAGCTCGTCCCGTCGGTGCTGCCGGCGATGCTGAGCGTCTGGTTGCGCGCGGCCCACGCGGCGGCCGGCGGCAGCTTGAGCACTGTCCGTCCAATCGAGACGGACGAGCCGAGGTCGACGGTCAGCGACTGGGGGAACGTGTTGTTGGCCGACTCCCAGTAGGTGTTCGCGTCGCCGTCGACGGCGTTCGCCGGCGCGAGGCCCTGGGTGACGCTGCTGGC
>JBBWZH010000725.1:0-2695 GCA_039648995.1 Mycobacteriales bacterium | reverse complement strand
GCGCCCTGATCGACATCGGCTACACGATCCCCGGCCAGGCCTGGACCTACTGGCACCTCGGCCCCGGCGCCGGCCCCAACTACCTCGACGACGACCGCGGCCACGACTGGTCCGCCAAGACCGGCCGAGCCATGGCCGCCAACCTCGCCGCCACCGCCCGCGCCCTCGCAGCCAACCCGATCCCCGCTCCCCCGGGCTGACCCGCCTGGCGCCCCGGCGCGGCATCGGTCACGCCGGCGGACCGCCCCGGAATCCCGTTGGCGACCCGGCGGCGCGTGCCGGAGACCAGCGGCCGGCGGGACGTCGTGCTCGCCGGCCGGCCGCGCGGAACCAGGTCCAGGTAGTCACCGCGTTCAGCGCGGTGACCCGGCGACGCCCCGCCGCGCCTGCCGGGTTACCGCCTAGTCTGCGCGTCGAGCGCGGCGATCCGGTTCTCCAGCAGGGTCAGCACCGGCAACCGGTCGCCGTGCGCCCGCTCGTAGTCACGCAGTTGCGCCAGCGCCACCTCGTCCAGCCTACGGATCCGCCCGCGAAGCTGCGGCAACGTCAGATGGTCGAAGTCGTCCAACGGAAGGCGGTCGTGCTCCAGTATCGCGCCGGGCACCGGCGCGGCCTGCTCGACCCGCACCCGGGCTGCGGACCCGGCGGCCGGCACCGACGGTACGGGCGGCCGCGCGGCCCCCGAGCCGGCCCCCGAGCCGGCCCCCGAGCCGGCACCCGCCACGTCGTACGGCACAGCGCCGACCGAGGCGAGGTCCACCGGCAACCCGTCCCAGTCGACGCCGTCGGACCGGCGCATCAGCCGCTCGCCGCGGGTCGCCAGCTCGTCGTAGCGAGCCCGCGACCGCGCCAGCTCCGACCGGGCCAGCCGCACCGTCGCGGCCGGGAGGGTGAGCGCCTGCGCCGGCAACCGCCGCGCCTGCTCGGCGGCGGCAGCCGCGGCACCCACCACGAACGCCAGCGGCCGAACGGTCACCACGACGTACCCGCCCCGCCCCGAAGACTGTCCACACCGGACACCATTGCGGTCATCACGTCGCCCCTTACGCCAGAGCCTGCCCATCATCCATCGCGCCACCGGCGATCACATCGCCGGGCGCCGCACCAAGGCTGCCCCGGCTGACCCCGCCGAAACCAATCGGCCGTCAGGTCGACGCCGACCGGTTGGGTTCCGGCCCCCCGGGCTCGGCGGTTCGCCGGACGGGGCGGGGACTACTACTGGTGACGCCGGCCCCCGGTGCGGATCGCCCGGCCCGGTGGCAATGAAGCCCGCGACTACGGGTATCCCGCAAGGCATGACGGACTCACATGGCAAGCAGGACCAACTGGACCAGTTCCGGGCGGCCGGGGATGGCCCGCTGACCACCAACTTCGGTACCGCCGTCGACGGCACCAACGACTCACTGCACGCCGGCGAGCGCGGGCCGACGCTGCTGGAGGACTTCCACCTCCGGGAGAAGATCACCCACTTCGACCACGAGCGGATCCCGGAGCGGGTGGTGCACGCCCGCGGCGCCGGCGCGTACGGCTGGTTCCAGCCGTACGAGTCGCTGGCCGAGGTGACCCGGGCCGACTTCCTGTCCGACCCAGGGCTGCGGACGCCGGTGTTCGCCCGGTTCTCCACCGTGGCCGGCTCCCGCGGGTCGGCCGACACGGTCCGGGACGTACGCGGGTTCGCGGTGAAGTTCTACACGCGGGAGGGCAACTACGACCTGGTCGGCAACAACATGCCGGTCTTCTTCATCCAGGACGCGATCAAGTTCCCGGACTTCGTGCACGCCGTGAAGCCCGAGCCGCGGCACGAGATCCCGCAGGCGCAGTCGGCGCACGACACGTTCTGGGACTTCGTCTCCCTGCAGCCGGAGTCGCTGCACATGCTCATGTGGCTGATGTCGGACCGGGCGATCCCGCGCTCCTACCGCACCATGCAGGGCTTCGGCGTACACACCTTCCGGCTGGTCAACGCCGCCGGGCGGGGCACCCTGGTGAAGTTCCACTGGAAGCCGCTGGCCGGGGTGCATTCGCTGGTCTGGGAGGAGGCCCAGCAGATCGCCGGCAAGGACCCCGACTTCAACCGCCGCGACCTGTGGGAGTCCATCGAGCGCGGTGACTTTCCGGAGTGGGAGCTGGGGCTGCAGCTGGTGCCGGAGTCCGACGAGCTGGCATACGGCATCGACCTGCTCGACCCGACGAAGATCCTGCCCGAGGAGGCGGTGCCGGTGCGGCCGGTCGGACGGCTGGTACTGGACCGCAACCCGGACAACTTCTTCGCCGAGACCGAACAGGTGGCGTTCCACACCGGCCACGTCGTGCCCGGCATCGACTTCAGCAACGACCCGCTGCTGCAGGGCCGCAACTTCTCCTACACCGACACCCAGCTCAAGCGTCTCGGCGGCCCGAACTTCGAGCAGCTCCCGGTCAACCGGCCGGTCGCGCCGGTGCGCAACAACCAGCGCGACGGGCACGGCCAGGCGCAGGTGCACACCGACCGCACCAGCTACTACCCGAACTCGCTCGGTGGGAACGCGCCGGCGCCGGCGCCGGACGGCTTCAGCCATTACCAGCAGCGGGTGGACGGCCGGGCGATCCGCGCCCGCAGCGAGTCGTTCAAGGACTTCTACAGCCAGGCCACGCTGTTCTGGAACAGCATGTCGAGCTGGGAGCAGGCACACATCGTCGCCGCGTTCCGGTTCGA
>JBBWZH010000724.1:0-14019 GCA_039648995.1 Mycobacteriales bacterium | reverse complement strand
TCCGGACAGGTGATCGCGCTGCCCGGGCGGCCGGTGCGGTTCTGCGCGCCGGTGCCGGTCGCGATGCCCGGGTACGCGGCCGGCCACGAGCCGCTGCCGGCATACTGCGACGCCGGGGTGAACCTCGTCGGCGCCGACCTGGCCCGGCTGGACGGCCGGGCCGAGAAGGCCGGCATCGTCACCGGCCGGGCCTGGGTCGAGGGTACGTACCGGGCCGGCACGCTGACCGTGACCAGGCAGGGCGCGTGGCGGCCGAGCGGCGAACCGCCGCGGACTTTCCCGGACCGGCCGCCGTGCGCGGCGCCGGCCGGTGGCTGGGCGGCCGGCGAGCTGGATCGGGACGGTCTCACGCGGATCCAGGCGTACCTCACCGCCCACCCGGACCGGTACGGCGAGCTGGTGATCACCTACCCGGACGGGCCGCCGGCCGGGCCGACCGACGCCCCCGGCTACGCCAAGACACAGGTGGCGCTGGTCGGCACCACCGGCGACCCGACCGCCGCCTACCGCGAGCTGCGCGCGCTGTTCCCCGGCAACCTGTGCGTGACCCGGCTGCCACGGGACCGGCGCGCCGTGGACGCGGTCGGTCAACGGGCCGCGCCGCTGCTGTCCGACCGCTCCCACTGGGTCTACACGACCGGCGCCGACTACTACGCCGGCAGGTACGTGCTGGACCTGGTCGTCGTGGACCAGACCTGGTACCAGCGGCTGACCGCGGCCGACCAGGGCACCGGCGTCATCGCCGCCCACCCCTGGCTCACCCCGGCCCACTAGCGACCAGCCGCGCTACCAGGCGCGGGCCGTCAGACCTCGATCACCGTCGGGATGATCATCGGGCGGCGGCGGTAGGTGTCCGACACCCAGCGGCCGACCACGCGGCGGACCGCCTGGGCCAGCCGGTGGGTGTCCACCACGCCCTCGACCGCGGCCCGGTCCAGCTCGGCGGCGATCAGCGGCAGCACGGTCTCGAACGCGGCCGGTTCGTCACTGAAGCCACGGCCGGAGACGTGCGGGGTGCCGGTGACCTTGCCGGTGACCGAGTCGAGCACGACGGTGATCGCGATGAAGCCCTCGTCGCCGAGGATCCGCCGGTCCTTGAGCGACTCCTCGCCGACGTCGCCGACCGCGAGCCCGTCCACGTAGACGTACCCGCAGTCGACCTTGCCGGCCACCTTGGCCACGCCGTCGACGAGGTCGACCACAACGCCGTCGTCGGCCAGCACGACCCGGTCGCGCGGCATGCCGGTCAGCTCGGCCAGCCGGGCGTGCGCGCGCAGGTGCCGCCACTCGCCGTGGATCGGCAGCAGGTTCCGCGGCTTGGTCGCGTTCAGCAGGAACAGCAGCTCGCCGGCCGGCGCGTGCCCCGAGACGTGCACCTTGGCGACCTCTTTGTGGATCACCGTGGCGCCCCACCGGGACAGCCCGTTGATCACCTTGTAGACCGCGGTCTCGTTGCCGGGCACCAGGCTGGACGCCAGGATCACGGTGTCGTTCGGCTCGATCCGGACCTGCTGGTGGTCCCGGCCGGCCATCCGGGCCAGCGCGGACAACGGCTCGCCCTGGGACCCGGTGGACACCAGCACCACCCGCTCCGGCGACATCGCGGCCGCCTCGTCCAGCGGCACGATCAGGTCCGGCGGGACCCGCAGCAGGCCGAGGTCGCGGGCGATGCCCATGTTGCGCACCATCGACCGGCCGACCATCGCGACCCGGCGGCCGTGCGTGGCGGCCGCGTCCAGCACCTGCTGCACCCGGTGCACATGCGAGGCGAAGCAGGCCACGATCACCCGGCGGGTGGCGCTGGCCATGATCGCGTCCAGCACCGGGCCGATCTCCCGCTCCGGCGACACGAAGCCGGGCACCTCGGCGTTGGTCGAGTCGGACATCAGCAGGTCGACGCCCTCGGCGCCGAGCCGGGCGAAGCCGCCCAGGTCGGTCAGCCGGCCGTCGAGCGGGAGCTGGTCCATCTTGAAGTCGCCGGTGTGCAGCACCAGCCCGGCCGACGTCCGGATGGCGACCGCGAGCGAGTCCGGGATCGAGTGGTTCACCGCGAAGAACTCGCAGTCGAACGGGCCCAGCTTCTCCCGGCGCCCCTCGGCCACGGTCATCGAGTACGGCTCGATCCGGTGCTCGCGCAGCTTCGCCTCGGCCAGCGCCAGCGTGAACCGGGAGCCGACCAGCGGGATGTCCGACTTCTCCCGCAGCAGGTACGGAAGGCCGCCGATGTGGTCCTCGTGGCCGTGGGTGAGGACGACCGCCTCGACCTGGTCCAGCCGGTCCCGGATCCAGCTGAAGTCCGGCAGGATCAGGTCGACGCCGGGCTGCTCCTCCTCCGGGAACAGCACCCCGCAGTCGACCACCAGCAGCCGGCCGGCATGCTCGAACACGGTCATGTTCCGGCCGATCTCGCCCAGCCCGCCGAGCGGGACGACCCGCAGGCCGTCCTTACGCAGCGGCGGCGGCGCCCCCAACTCCGGATGCGGATGGCTCACTGTGCCCGCCCCTCACGCCTGGTACGCCCTCGTACCGACATCCCGACCGACGTCGCTGCCCGGACGGCCCCGCCGCCTCCGGGCACCCGGCGCTCGCTCATGCGGCGGTACCCGCGACGAGGGGGCGGCCGGCTTCGCCGAAGTCGGTCTGGAGTTGGCGGATCTCGTCGTCGGTCGCGTCCACCAGGGGTGGCCGGACCGGGCCGGCGGGCAGGCCGGCGAGGCGGAGCGCGGCCTTGGTCAGGATGACGCCCTGGGTGCGGAAGGTGCCCGTGTACGCCGGGAGCAGCGAGCGGTGCAGCCGCAGTGCGCCGGCCACGTCGCCGGCCTCGTACGCGGCGATCATCTCCGCGGTGCGCCGGCCGAGCAGGTGGGTCGGGACGCCGACGACGCCGACCGCGCCGATCGACAGCAGCGGCAGGGTCAGCCGGTCGTCGCCGGAGTAGAAGGCCAGGTCGGATCGGGCCATCACGTGGGCGCTGGCCTCCAGGTCACCCTTGGCGTCCTTGACCGCGACGATCCGCGGGTGCTCGGCGAGGCGGAGCAGCGTGTCGGTGCTGATCGCGGTGCCGGTGCGGCCCGGGATGTCGTAGAGCATCGCCGGCAGCCCGGTGGCGTCCGCGGCCGTCCGGAAGTGCGCCAGCAGGCCGGCCTGCGGCGGCTTCGAGTAGTACGGGGTGACGACCAGCACCCCGCGCGCGCCGGCCTTCTCGGCGGCCTGGGCCATGTGCACGGTGTGCGCGGTGTCGTACGTGCCGACACCGGCGATCACCGGCACCTGCTCGCCGACCGCCTCGACGACCGCGCGCAGCAACTGGTCCTTCTCGTCGTCGGTGGTGGTCGGCGACTCGCCGGTGGTGCCGCTGATGACCAGCCCGTCGCTCCCGCCGTCCGCGCTCACCAGGTACGACGCCAGCCGCTGCGCCCCGTCGACGTCCAACGCCCCGTCCCGGGTGAACGGCGTGATCATGGCGGTGAGCACCCGGCCGAACGGCCGCGTCGTGTCAGGCTGCGTCATGCGCTCAAACTACCGCTGACCCCCGCCGCGGGCGGGGCCAGGCCGGCCCGGCGACCCGACTCACCCGCGGTGATCAGCCCGGTACGCCGCACGGCCCCGGCTCACCCCCGTCACCCCTCGGTGACCAGCGGGCTGGACGCGATCTCGGTGCCGTCCGGGAGCGGGGTGATCTCGAAGTCGGCGAACACGTTCGGGGCGACCCGGTCCAGCTCGCGCAGGCAGGCGATGGCGAGCGCGCGGATCTCCACGTCGGCGTGCTCGCTGGCCCGCATCGCGACGAAGTGCCGCCAGGCGCGGTAGTTGCCGGTGACCACGATGCGGGTCTCGATCGCGTTCGGCAGCACGGCGCGGGCGGCCTGCCGGGCCTGCTTGCGGCGCAGTGTCGCGTTCTGTACCCCCGCGAACCGCTTCTCCAGCCCTTCCAGCAGCTCGCCGTACGCGGCCACCGAGGCCTCGGTGGCGGCGACGAACCGGGCGTGCAGGTCCGGGTCGGCGGCGATCACATCCGGCTCGACCATCGCGGCGTCCCGCTCCGGTACGTACCGCTGGGAGAGCTGGCTGTACGAGAAATGCCGGTGCCGGATCAGTTCGTGCGTCAGCGACCGGGACAGGCCGGTCAGGTAGAACGTGACCGTGCCGTGCTCCAGCACGGACAGGTGCCCGACCTCCAGGATGTGCCGCAGGTACCCGGCGTTGGTCGCGGTGCGGGGGTTGGGCTTGTCCCAGGACTGGTAGCACGCCCGGCCGGCGAACTCGGCCAGCGCCTGCCCGCCGTCCGCGTCGGTCTGCCAGGGCACGTCGTCCGGCGGGTCGAAGTGCGTGGAGGCGATGACGCGGACGGTGGGACGGGCGGTCGCGGGCACCCGCCGACTCTAGTTACTTGACCGAGCCGGCCAGCACACCCTGGACGAAGTAGCGCTGGAACGAGAAGAACACGATCAGCGGCACGATCAGGGACAGGAACGCGCCGGACGCCAGCACGTCGATGTTCGACGAGAACGCCCGGGTCTGCTCCTGCAGCGTCACGGTGAGCGGCTTCGCGTTGCCGCCGGCGAAGACCAGCGCGACCAGCAGGTCGTTCCAGACCCAGAGGAACTGGAAGATGCCCAGCGACGCGATCGCCGGCAGGCCGAGCGGCAGGATCACCCGGACGAAGATCCGCAACTCGCTGGCGCCGTCCATGCGGGCGGCCTCCAGCAGGTCGCGCGGGATCCCGGCGAAGAAGTTGCGCAGCAGGAAGATGGCGAACGGCAGCCCGAACGAGACGTGGAACAGCACCACGCCGGGGATCGTGCCGAACAGCCCGATATGCCCGTACAGCGTGGCGACCGGGTACAGCGCGACCTGGATCGGCACCACCAGCAGCGCGACCACGACGATGAACGCCCAGTCCCGGCCGCGGAACTCCAGCCAGGCGAACGCGTACGCGGCGAGCGACCCGATGATCACGACGAGCAGGGTGGCCGGCACGGTGATCAGCACGGTGTTGAGGAACGACCGCACCAGCGTCTTGTTGTCCAGCAGCTTCTGGTAGTTGTCGAAGGTCAGCTGGGACGGCTTGGTCAGCGCGTGCCACCAGCCGTTGTTGGCGTTGTCGCTGGCGCTGCGCAGCGACGAGAACAGCAGGCCGATGGTGGGCACCAGCCAGAAGATGCCCACCAGCGCGAGGACCACCTGCACCACGCCGCTGCCCAGCCGGGTCACGATCCGGGTGGCCAGGCCGCGCCGGGGCGTGCCGGACGCGTCGCTGACCGGTGCGCCGGGAGTCGGCCGCTCGGCGGCCGGAGCCGTTGCCGTCGTCATCGCTGTACTCCCCTGTCAGGCCTGGTCACGGCGGAACCGGCGGATGTTGAAGATCATCGCGGGTAGTACCAGCACGAACAGGAAGATCGCCAGCGCGCTGCCCAGCCCCTGGTCGTTGGCGCCGCCGAAGGTGGCCGTCCACATCTCCCGGGCCAGCACGGTCGCGTCGTCCTGGGAGGACGGTGGGGCCAGCACGAAGACCAGGTCGAAGATCTTGAGCACGTTGATCACCAAGGTGACCAGCACGACCAGCAGCACCGGGCTGAGCAGCGGGACGGTCACCCGGCGGAAGACCTGCCACTCGGTGGCGCCGTCCACCCGGGCGGCCTCCAGCGCCTCCCGCGAGATCGCGGCCAGCCCGGCGGCGATCAGCACCATCGCGAAGCCGGCCCACATCCAGACGTACGCCGCCATGATCGACCAGGTGGCCAGCGTGGGGCCGAGCCAGTCCGCGCCGTGGAACGGGGTGCCGAAGTTCGACCCGGCCAGCCGCAGCTGCACGCCACCCGAGCCGAGGCCGCGCAGCGTGAACCTGCCCTGGTTGTCGGTGGTGGCGTTGGCGACCACCGAGCCGCCGCGCACCGCGTTCACCCGGATCTTGGGCAGGCCCTTCTCGGTCGGGTCGATCTGGTTCTGCACACCCCCGCCGCCCCGGGTGAAGTCGAACCAGACCGTGCCGGTGACGCTGCCGGCGGCCGACGTCGGGGCGACCGCGTTCTGCGCGCTGCTCGGGATGTCAGCGGCCTGCACGGCCAGCAGCCCGATCTCGGCGGTGTCGCCGGGGTTGTAGGTCTTCGTGGTCTGGTACCCGCCGCCCGGTGCCGCGCCGAGCAGCTGGGTGTCGCGCGGGCGGGCGTTCGGGTAGTGCGAGGCCGGCGCGAAGATGTCGTGCACGCCGACCACCGCCGCGTTGAGCAGGCCGCGGTCCGGGTCGGCGTCGTACACCAGCCGGAAGATGATGCCGGCGGCCAGGAACGAGATCGCCATCGGCATGAAGACCACCAGCTTGAACGCGGTGGCCCACTTGATCCGCTCCAGCAGCACCGCGAAGACCAGCCCGATAGCGGTGACGACGACCGGCGCGATCAGCACCCACAGCGCGTTGTTCTTGATCGCGGTGAGCGTCGCGTCCGAGGTGAACATCGTCTTGTAGTTGTGCAGGCCGACCCATGAACTGCCGGACGCGTTGAAGAAGCTGCTCCGGATCGTCGCGAGCAGCGGGTAGATCACGATCGCGCCCAGCAGCAGCACCGCCGGCAGCAGGAACGCGACGACGGTCCAGGACAAGATCGGCCGGCGGCCTTCCTCAGGCGGCAGCGGCTCCGGACCGGCGGTCGGCGCCGCCACGGCGGCCGCGCCGCCTCCCGTCGCGATCTCGCTCACTGCGACACCAGCCTTCCGGGTCGGCTGTGGACTGTCTTAGGTGGACGCCGGGTGGGTGGCCGGGCCGGCCACCCACCCGGCCCCGATCACTTGAACGCCGCTGCGGCAGCCGTTTCCAGCTTCTGCGCGGTGCCGTCCACATCGGACGGCTTGGCCAGGAAGTCCTGCAGGATCTTCCACTCGCCGGAGCCCGGGGTGCCACCGAACGCGGCCGGCGCGAGGTCGGACATGTCGAACCGGAACGCGTCGCCGGCGCCGACCAGCGCCTGCGCCGACTTGCGGGTGGTCTCGTCCGAGTAGTTGGACGCGTCCAGGTTCTTGTTCGGCGAGGTGAAGCCGCCGAGCTTCGCCCAGATCGCCGCCGCGTCCGGCGTCGCCAGGTACTTCAGGAACTCCTGCGAGGCCGGGTTGTCCTTGAACGCCACCGCGATGTCAGCGCCGCCGACGACCGCCGTCGGCGAGCCGTTGATCGACGGGAAGTCGAAGAACTTCGCGTCGGTGCCGACCTTCGACTTCGTCTCCTGCGCGATGTTGGTGGCCACGAAGTCGCCCTCGTAGACCACCGCGCCCTTCGGGTTGTCGCCGAAGACATTGGTGACCGACTGCGGGAACAGCGTCTGCAGCGCGCCGGACGACCCGCCGACAATGAGGTTCTGCTTGCCCCACAGCTGGCTGAGGATGGTCAGCGCCTGCTTCACCGAGTCGTCGGTCCACTTGATCTTGTGGGTGGAGAGCTGGTCGTACTTGTCCGGCCCGGCCACCCGGATGTAGACGTTCTCGAACCAGTCGGTGAGCGTCCAGGCGTCGCCGCCGCCGACCGACAGCGGGTTCGCGACGCCGGAGTCGGACAGCGTCTGCAGCGCCTTGGTGAAGTCGTCCCAGGTCTTCGGCTCCGACACGCCGGCCTGGTCGAAGGCCGCGGTGCGGTACCAGACCGTGGACTTGTTGGCGCCCTTGTAGGCCACGCCGTAGGCCTTACCGTCGACGGTCCCGAGCGTCTTCCAGACCGGCGAGAAGTTCTTGTCGAGCTCAGTGGTGACGTCCGCGGCCAGTGGCTTGAGCGAACCCTCCTTGACGAACTGCTGCAGGATGCCGACGTTCGGCATGAACCCGATGTCCGGCGGGTTGCCACCCTTGACCCGCGGGCCGAGCACGGCCTGCAGGTTGTCGCCGAACGAGGTGTACTTGACGGTCGCCTTCGTCTTGGCGTGGAAGTCGTCCAAGACGGCCGTGAACGACTTCTGCTCCGAGCCGCCCCAGGCGCCGGCCACCTCGATCGACTGGCCGGAGAGGTCCTTGAACTGAGTGCCGCCGCCCGGCGTGGTCGTAGCCCCGCCACCGGTGCTCGCGTCATTGCCTCCACCACAGGCGGCAACGGCGAGCGCAAGTGTGGCAAGGGCCGCAGCCAGCCTCGTGCTGTACTTCATTGGGTTCCCTTCTCTGACGATGCCGCCGAACCTGACGGCGCTGCGCCGACGCGCGCTGCCGGACTGGAGCCGTCCGCCGGTGTGTCGAAAATGGACAGCCCGGTCTCCGGGTCAAAGACGTGGATGTGTTCCGCGTCGACCACGGCCTCGATCTGCTCCCCGATCCGGGCGCGGGTGCGCGGGCCGAACCGGGCGACGACGGTGGTCTTGGGGTGCGGCTGAACGGCGGCGGGTGCGCCGACGTCGCGGGCCAGTTCCTTCGTGTCCTCGGTGACGACGGTCGGGGCGTCCAGGTCGAAGTGCACCAGCACCTCTGAGCCCATCGACTCGACCAGCTCCACAGTGGACACCAGCCGGGCGCCCTCGCTCGCGCCGCGGACCAGCGTCGCGTCCTCCATGTCCTCCGGACGGACGCCGACGACCACCTCGCGGCCGGCGTACCCGCGCAGCGCCGGCCGGTGCGCCAGCAACTCGGCCGGCGCGGTCAGCCGCTGGCTGCCGATGGAGAACGTGACCCGGTCGTCGTCGATCGACTCGACCTTGCCGGTGAGCAGGTTCATCGCCGGCGAGCCGATGAAGCCGGCGACGAACAGGTTCAGCGGGTGGTCGTAGAGCGTCTGCGGGCCGTCCACCTGCTGCAGCAGGCCCTTGCGCATCACCGCGACCCGGTCGCCCAGCGTCATCGCCTCGACCTGGTCGTGCGTCACGTAGATCGTCGTGGTGCCCAGGTCGCGCTGGATCCGGGCGATCTCGGCGCGCATCTGCACCCGCAGCTTGGCGTCCAAATTGGACAGTGGCTCGTCCATCAGGAACGCCTGCGGCTCGCGCACGATGGCGCGGCCCATCGCCACGCGCTGCCGCTGGCCGCCGGAGAGGTTGCGCGGCTTGCGGTCGAGGTACTCCTCCAGCCCGAGCACCCGGGCCGCCTGGTTCACCCGCTTCTCGATCTCGTCCTTGGGCAGCTTGCGCAACTGCAGCCCGAAGGCGATGTTGTCGCGGACCTTGAGGTGCGGGTAGAGGGCGTAGCTCTGGAAGACCATCGCCACGTCCCGGTCGCGGGACGGCACCCGGTTGACCACCCGGTCACCGATCCGGACCTCGCCCTCGCTGATGTCCTCCAGGCCGGCGACCATCCGCAGCGCGGTCGTCTTGCCGCAGCCGGACGGACCTACCAGCACCAGAAACTCGCCGTCGGCGATGTCCAGGTTCAACCCGGTCACCGCGCGGGTGCCGTCGGCGTAGACCTTTCCGACGTCCTGCAGGGTTACATCGGCCACCGCTGCTCCGGTCTGTGCGGACGGACTAAGTCACGTTGCTCGGTGAGCCATGTCTTACCGCACCGGGACGGCGCCACAGGTACCCGGTCGACAACAAGGCAGCTTTCGTGACCTGTCTGTGACCTTCATGTCAGGTAAATGTCCGACAGCCGAGGTCAGCGCGGTAATGACAGCAGGTTGACGCCGACTGACGCTTGACCGACGCCAGCTACGGCGTCATAGTGACGTCATGGATCTGACGCCCTACATCGAGAGCCTGCGGCGCGACCTCACGGCCGCTGCCGCCGCCGGTTCCGAGGAGACCCGGCGGGTCGCCGACCTGCTGGCCAACGCACTGGAGCCGGCCACCCGGCTGGCAATCATGGACGCGCTCACCGCCGCCGCCGCCGTGGTGACCGACGCGCTGGACGGAGCCACCGTGGACATCCGGCTGCACGGCAGGGAGCCGGGGGTGGTGGTCGAGTCGGCGGCCGCCGAGCCGCCGGATCCCGCCGCGGCCGCGGCCGTCGACGACGCCGCGGGCGCCGTCCGGATCACGCTCCGGCTGCCGGAGTCGATCAAGGCGCGGATCGAGGAGGCGGCCACCAAGGAGGCCCTGTCGGTGAACACCTGGCTGGTCCGGGTCATCGCCCGCTCCCTCGACTACGCCCCCAACCCGCGCGGCGGCCGGCGGATCACCGGCTACGCCCGCGGCTGACCCCTGCCGCCCGCATCACCCACCGAGGCACCGCCCACGGCCAGAACCCCGCGGCCAGAACCCCGCCGTAGAAATCGAGAGGAACACACGATGACCCAGGAAACCGCCGGCGCCGTCAGCCGCAGCTTCGAGACCCCGGCCCCGGTCGAACTGGACGTCCGCAACTTCACCGGCACCATCGACGTCACCGCCGCCGACACCGCCACCAGCACGGTCGAGGTGCGCGCGCTGCGTGACAACAACGAATCCCGCAACGCCGTCGAACGCACCCGGATCGACCTGTCCGGCAACGGCCGGCGGCTGACCGTGACCCCGCCGGAGCGGCGGATGACGTTCGGCCGCGGCACCGAACTGGCGATCACCATCACCGTGCCGACCGACTCGACCGTCCGGTTGAAGTCCGCCTCGGCCGACAGCACCTGCCACGGCCGGCTCGCCGAGCTGCGGGTGCAGACGGCCAGCGGCTGGGTGGACGCGGACGAGGTCACCGGCCAGGTGGAGGTCCGGGCCGCCAGCGGCGGGGTGCGGATCGGCCAGGCCGGCCAGGTCGAGGCGCACACGGCGTCCGGCACGATCCGGGTCGGCGCCGCCGCCGGTGACGTCCAGGTGCACGTGGCCAGCGGGAAGGTCGAGATCGGCACCGCCGGCGGCTCCGTGTCGGTGAAGTCCGCGTCCAGTGACATCTCGGTGGACGAGGTCAGCCGCGGCCGGGTCGAGCTGAGCACCGCGTCCGGCGATCTGCGGATCGGCGTCCGGCCCGGCTCGGTGGCACGGCTGGACCTGTACACGGTCAGCGGCCGGACCAGGTCCGACCTGCCGATCGAGGACTCCGCGCCGGCCGGCGGCAGCACCGTCGAGGTCAAGGCCAAGACCGTCAGCGGCAACATCCTGATCGTCCGCGCGGCCGGCCGCGCCGACAGCGCCGCCTGATCACAGCCCGGCCCGGCCGGCCCCGCCCACCCGCCGGCCGCGCCACCCCTCGCCCCGACGGCCTCAGCCGGTCGGGGCGGGGGCGTCGAGTGCGGCGGGCGCGTCGAGTGCGGCCGTGGTGGCGAGGGGGGCGGGCGGGTCGAGGCGGGCGACCGCGGCGGCGAGCTCCGGAGCCAGGTCGCCGCGACCGGTGACGAGGATGCCGTCGAGGCCGAGCCAGCCGGCCATCTCGGCCAGCTCCTCTGCCAGTTCCTCGGCGACGGCGCCGGGCGGCAGCCGGTCTTCCCCGTACACCGCCTGCACGCGCAGCACGCCGGCCTTCCGGTCGGCCTTCAGGTCGACCCGGCCGACGAGGTGCTCGCCCAGCAGGAACGGCAGCACGTAGTAGCCGTACACGCGCTTGGCGGCCGGGGTGTAGATCTCGATCCGGTACCGGAAGCCGAACAGCCGCTCGGTGCGGTCACGCTCCCAGATCAGCGAGTCGAACGGGGACAGCAGCGCCCGCGCGCTGACCCGCCGGGGCAACTTGGCCGCCGCCCAGAGGTACCCGGGGTGCCGCCAGCCGGGGACCAGCACCGGCACCAGCTCGCCGGCCTCGACCAGCTCGGCCACCGCGGCCCGGGACGCGGCCGGCTTGAGCCGGAAGTAGTCACGCAGATCCGGCTCGGTGGCCACGCCGTGAGCCCGGGCGGCGACCCGGACCAGCTCCCGGTGCGCCTCCTCGACGGTCGGCGTGGGCGCGGCCAGCACCTGCGCCGGCAGCACCCGCTCGGTGAGGTCGTACCGGCGCTCGAAGTTGGGCCGGCCGGCCGCGGTCACCTCGCCGGTGTAGAACAACCACTCCAGCGCGATCTTGCCGTCGTGCCAGTTCCACATGCTGCCCGGGTTGTTCGGCCGTGGCGTGCCGACCGCGCCGGCCCCGATCGGCCCGCTCTCGGCGACCAGCGCCCGGACCTTCTCCAGGAACCCCGGGTTCTCCCGGGCCAGCCGGCCGATCGCCGGCCACGCCTCCTCGGCGGCCCGCGCCATCCGCCAGCGCAGGAACGGGTGCAGCCGCACCGGCAGCAGCGACGCCTCGTGCGCCCAGTACTCGAACAGCTCGCGCTGCCGGCCGCCCCAGGCGAACCGGTCGAGCAGCTCCCGCGGGTACGGCCCGAGCCGGGCGAACACCGGCAGGTAGTGCGACCGGGACAGCACGTTCACCGAGTCGATCTGCAGCAGGCCGACCCGGTCGAGCACGCGGCGCAGGTGCCGCACGTCGACCTTGCCGGCCGGGCGGGGGTCGGCGAAGCCCTGAGCCGCGAGCGCGATGCGGCGGGCCTGCGCCGGAGACAGGGTCGCTGGCGTCACGGTCCGATGCTGGCAGACGGGTCCGACATTTTCCGGCCAGGCCGCGCGTCGCGGCAGTCAGCCGACCCGGCCTCCGCCGGGTCCCGGGGAGCCGGGTCGGGGGCGGCGCGGGCGGCGCGCCGGGCGCGGCCCTCGGCGGTGACGACCAGGGCGACCGCGACCAGGATCACCAGCCCGCCGCCGAACGTCAGCGCGGACGGCCGCTCCCCCGCGAACAGCACGCCGAGCAGCACCGCGACCGCCGGGTTCACGTACGCGTACGTGGCGACCACCGACACCGGGGCCTGGCCGAGCAGCCACACGAACGCGGTGAAGGCCAGCAGCGAGCCGAACACGATCAGGTACGCCAGCGCCGCCCAGGACCGGACAGTGACCTGCCCGGCGTCGAACCCGGACAGCTCGCCGCGCCAGGCCGAGAGGCCGGTCAGCACCACCCCGCCGGCCAGCATCTGCACGGCGCTGAGCACCAGCGGGTCGGCCGGCACCGGCCGCTTGGCCACCAGCAGCGAGCCGACCGACCAGGACACCGAGGCGACCACGATGATCGCCGCGTAGCCCACGTCGAACCCGCCACCGCGGCCCGGGAGCAGCAGCAGCGCGACACCGGCGAAGCCGACCAGCACGCCGAACGCGGTCGCCGGCGCGGGCCGGTCCCGCAGGGCGGCCCGGAGCACCACGATCCAGAGCGGCACCGAGGCCACGATCAGCGCGGCGACGCCGGACGGCACCCGCTCCTCGCCGACCGACACCAGCCCGTTGCCGCCGGCCAACAGCAGCACCCCGGAGACCGCGGCGGTGGTGAGCTGGGCCGCGCTCACCCGCAGCACCGCCCGGCCGCGCACCGCGACGACCGCGATCAGCAGAATCAACCCGGCCACCGCGAACCGCACCGCCGCGTGCAGCAGCGCCGGCACCGACTCGATCGCGAACTTGATCCCCAGGTACGTCGAGCCCCAGACCAGGTAGACCACGCCGAGCGCGACCCAGACCCGCAGGCCGAGACCACCGCCCGGAGTCGTCGCCCCGCCGCCCGACCCCACCGCGCCGGCACGCTGGCGTGCCGCTGCCATCCCGACCTCCTCGCCTCGGTGGCCCAGCCTGCCAGCCCGGCCGGCCCGGGTCAGGCGGTTTTCGGCCGCGTGGCAGAGTTGTCGCAGGTCAGCGGGCCGTGCCGCGGGTCAGCGGGCCGAGGCGGAGGAGGCCTGCCCGCGGGGCGCCGGGACGGTCGAGCTCAGCACGTGCTCGACGAGCGTGACCAGCACGTTCTTGGTGGAGTCGCGGTGCCGCGCGTCGCAGAGCACGACCGGCACCCCGGGGTCCAGGTCGAGTGCGATCCGGACGTCCGCCGGGGCGAACCGCTGCGCGTCCTCGAAGCAGTTCACCGCGACCACGAACTTGATGTTGCGCTGCTCGAAGTAGTCGATCGAGGCGAAGGAGTCGGGCAGCCGGCGGGTGTCGGCCAGCACGACCGCGCCGAGCGCGCCGTAGGAGAGTTCGTCCCACATGAACCAGAACCGCTCCTGGCCGGGCGTGCCGAACAGGTAGAGCACCAGGCTCTGGTCGAACGAGATCCGGCCGAAGTCCATCGCGACCGTCGTGGTGGTCTTGCCCTCGACGCCGGCCGTGTCGTCCACGCCGATGC
>JBBWZH010000713.1:0-14185 GCA_039648995.1 Mycobacteriales bacterium | reverse complement strand
GTGGTGTTCGACCCGAACAGCCCGTACAAGGGCAAGGTCACCGCGTACGACTCGCCGATCTACATCGCCGACGCGGCGCTGTACCTCAAGGCGACCAAGCCCGACCTGAAGATCAGCAACCCGTACGAGCTCGACGACGCGCAGTTCCAGGCGGCGGTCGATCTGTTGAAGACGCAGAAGAACCTGGTCGGCGAGTACTGGTCGGACTACACGAAGGCGGTGCAGGCGCTGCAGAGCGGCGACACCGTGGTCGGCACCGAGTGGCAGGTCATCGCGAACCTGGTGAACTCCAGCAAGAAGGTGACCGTGCAGTCCGTGGTGCCGAAGGAGGGCTCCACCGGCTGGTCGGACACCTGGATGGTCGCGGCCAAGGCGAAGCATCCGAACTGCATGTACAAGTGGATGGACTGGATCACCTCGTCGAAGATCAACGCGCAGGTCGCGGAATGGTTCGGTGAGGCGCCGGCGCAGTCCAAGGCCTGCGACGAGACCTCGGACAAGTCGTTCTGCACGACGTACCACGCGCTGGACCAGACCTACGCCGCCAAGATCTCCTACTGGACCACGCCCACCCGTAGCTGCGGAGACTCCCGCGGCAACACCTGCAAGGACTACGCCGCCTGGACCCAGGCCTGGACGGAGATCAAGAGCTGACCACAGTGGACA
This sequence comes from Mycobacteriales bacterium, assembly GCA_039648995.1. Classification (GTDB taxonomy): domain Bacteria; phylum Actinomycetota; class Actinomycetes; order Mycobacteriales; family CADCTP01; genus JBBWZH01. The sequence continues at coordinate 13,519 of JBBWZH010000713.1, read as the reverse complement.
GTCGGCCGGCGGCGCCGGCCGGCCCGGCCCGCCCGGCCCGGGTGTCGAGCTTCCTGCACCGCTCGCCCCGGGTCCGGCTGGCCGGCCTGCTGCTGGCCCCGATGACCTGGCTGGTGGTCGCGTACCTCGGCTCGCTCGCGGTGATGTTCGCGGCGGCGCTGTGGACCACCGACTCGTTCACCGGGGCGCTCATCCGGCACCCGACCTGGGACAACTTCCGCACGCTGGTCGAGACGCCGGTCTACCGGAAGATCGCGCTGCGTACGGTCGGCGTGGCCGCGCTGGTCACCGTGCTGGACGCGCTGATCGCGCTGCCGGTCGCGTTCTACATGGCCAAGGTGGCGAGCCGGCGCGCCCGGCGGCTGCTGGTGGCCGCGATCCTCACCCCGCTGTGGGCCAGCTACCTGGTGAAGGCGTACGCGTGGCGGGTGATGCTCAGCGGCGACGGCCCGGTCAACTGGGCACTGCGCCCGCTGCACGTGAGCGGACCGGGTTTCGGGCTCACCGCGGTCACGCTGACCCTGGCGTACCTGTGGCTGCCGTACATGATCCTGCCGGTGTACGCGGGGCTGGAACGGCTGCCCGACTCGCTGCTGGAGGCGTCCGCCGACCTGGGCGCGCCGGCCGGCCGCACGTTCCGCTCGGTGGTGCTGCCGATGGTGTTCCCGGCGCTGGTGGCCGGCTCGATCTTCACGTTCTCGCTCAGCCTCGGTGACTACATCACCGTGAAGATCGTCGGCGGCCGCAGCCAGCTGTTCGCCAACGTCATCTACGACAACATCGGCGTCGCTGACAACCTCCCGTTCGCCGCCGCCGCGGCGACCATGCCGGTCGCCCTGATCGTCCTGTACCTGCTGCTGGTCCGCCGCACCGGCGCGTTGGAGAACCTGTGACGCACCCGAGGAAAACGCTCCGCGCGCTGACCGCGCTCCACGTTTCCACGGGGGCCCCGCCGTGATCCTCTCCCGCCGCGCCAGGATCCTGCTCCGCCTGGCCGTGGTGCTGGGTCTGGCGGTGATCTACGTCCCGCTCCTGGTCGTGATACTGAATTCGTTCAACACCTCGCGCACGTTCGGGTTCCCGCCGTCCGGGCTGACGCTGGAGTGGTGGCGGCGCACCGTCCACAGTGGAGGCGCGCGGGGTGCGCTGTGGACGAGCGTCAAGGTCGGGCTCGGCGCGACCGCGGTGGCGCTGGTGCTCGGCACGATGGCCGCCTTCGCGGTGCAGCGCTACCGGTTCTTCGGCCGCGACGCGGTCAGCCTGCTGGTCGTGCTGCCGATAGCGCTGCCCGGCATCGTCACCGGCATCGCGCTGAACTCGGCATTCCGCACCGGCAGTGTCCCTTTTGGATACATCACCGTGATCGTCGGCCACGCGACCTTCTGCATCGTGGTCGTCTACAACAACGTGCTGGCCCGGTTGCGCCGTACCGGCACCCGGCTGGAGGAGGCGTCGATGGACCTCGGCGCCACCACCTTCCAGACGTTCCGGTACGTGACCTTCCCGCAGCTGCGGTCGGCCCTGTTCGCCGGCGCGCTGCTGGCCTTCGCGCTGTCCTTCGACGAGATCGTGGTGACCACGTTCACCACCGCGCCGGGCCTGCAGACGCTGCCGTTGTGGATCTTCGACAACCTGTTCCGGCCGAACCAGGCGCCTGTGGTGAACGTCGTCGCGGCGATCCTCGTGCTGCTGTCGGTGGTGCCGATCTGGGCGGCGCAGCGGCTGTCCGGCGAAGAGACCGGCGGCCGGCTCTGACGCCGCCGGTCAAACCCGGCTTCCCTGACTGAGGACCGGCTGGACCGGGGCACATCCGTCCAGTTCGGACGGTCCGGCACCGGGCACGTGCCGACCCGCATGAACAAGGCGTTGGGCGATGCTACAGGCGCTCCATTACGATCCGAGCCCTGCATCGGGCGGAAGTAGTGGAGAGTGGACCTGTGACAGACAAGCATCCGGCGCCCAGCGGGGTTGACGTCAATACGCCGAATGTCGCCCGGATGTGGGACTACCAGCTCGGCGGCAAGGACAACTTCGCCGCCGACCGGGCCGCCGCCGAGGCGGTGAACGAGGTGCTCCGCAAGGCGAACGCGCCGGACGGCCGGTCCGCGGCCCGGGAGAATCGCGCCTTCCTGCACCGGGCGGTCCGCTACCTCGCCGGTGTGGCGGGCATCCGCCAGTTCATCGACATCGGTGCTGGGCTGCCCACCCAGGGCAATGTGCACGAGATCGCCCAGGAGATCGTCCCCGAGGCCCGCGTGGTCTACGTCGACTACGACCCGGTGGTGCTGGTGCACAGCCGGGCGCTGCTGGCCGGCGACCCGCAGGCGACGATCATCCAGGCGGACATGCGGCACCCCGAGGAGATCCTGGCCAACCCGGAGCTGCGCGCCCTGATCGACCTGAGCCAGCCGGTCGGCGTGCTGCTGATCGCCACCCTGCACCTGATCCCGGACGACGAACTCCCGGCGAACATGGTCGACCGGCTGGTGGCCGCGCTCCCGGTCGGCAGCTACCTCACGATCACGCACGCCACCCGGGAGGGCAAGGCGGAAGCGGCCGCGGCGCTGGCGGCGCAGTTCGCCCGCAGCGGCACTACCGCCCCGATCGTGCCACGCACCCGGGCGGAGATCGGCCGTTTCCTGGCCGGCGTCGACCTGGTCGAGCCGGGCCTGGTCTTCGCGTCCGACTGGCAGCCGGATCCGGCACAGCCGGCAGCTGGTGCCCGATGGCTACTTGCGGGCGTCGGCCGCAAGAGCAAAGACTAACGACTCGACCGCCCATGACCCGGACGGTGACAAGTATGAGGTTCGCGGACACGCAGTCGGGGCGAGGACGCGATGACCACGGTTGAACCGAGTGCCGGCCCCACGGTGCTCCGGATCCTGCTGGGCTCCCAGCTGCGCCGGCTGCGCGAGCAGCGCGGTATCAGCCGGGAGGACGCCGGCTACGCGATCCGCGCGTCCGAGTCGAAGATCAGCCGGTTGGAGCTGGGCCGGGTCGGCTTCAAGGAACGCGACGTGGTCGACCTGCTGTCCCTCTACGGCGTCGAGGACGGCGACGACCGGACGGCGCTGCTCGCGCTGGCCCGGGAGGCGAACGCGCCCGGCTGGTGGCACAAGTACAGCGACGTGCTACCGCCCTGGTTCCAGTCCTACGTCGGGCTGGAGGCGGCCGCGACGCTGATCCGCACGTACGAGGTCCAGTTCATCCCGGGCCTGCTGCAGACCGAGGAGTACGCCCGCGCGGTCGTGCTGCTCGGGCACGGCGGCCCGGCCGAGGAGATCGACCGCCGGGTGGCGCTGCGCATGGAGCGGCAGGCGGTGCTCGCCCGGCCGGGCGGCCCGCGGCTGTGGGCGGTGGTGGACGAGGCCGCGCTGCGCCGCCCGATCGGCGGCTCGGACGTGCTGCGCGGCCAGCTGGAGCACCTGCTGGCCGCGGCGAAGTTGCCGAACGTGACCGTGCAGGTGATCCCGTTCGGATTCGGCGGGCACGCCGCGGCCGGCGGCGCGTTCACCATCCTGCGGTTCGCCGACCAGGCGCTGCCCGATGTGGTCTATATCGAGCAGCTGACCAGCGCGCTGTACCTGGATAAGCGCGAAGACCTGGACCGGTACCTGGAGGCGATGGAACGGCTGTGCGTGGAGGCCGAGACACCGACCGACAGCGCGCTGCTGATCAACCGGCTGCTGGGCGACCTCCCGCCCCCGAACGGACGCTGACCCCGCTGCCCCAGGCCTTGGGGTCCTAGCGGATCAGGTGGTCGAAATGGCCGTCCCGGGCGCCGCCGATGAGCGCGGCGATCTCGTCCCGAGTGCAGATCAGTGCCGGCCCATCGGGAAAGCGCGAGTTCCGCAGCGCGAACTGACCGTCGTCGAGCCGGGCGATCTCCACGCAGTTCCCGCTCGGATTGCTGTGCTGGCTCTTGTACCAGGCGACGTGCCGCAACTCGCTGGCGGGCATGCCGTTATGCGGGGGCCACATGTCGTACCTCTCTGATGTCACGCGGAGTTCTCGTTGCTCTCCGTGCCCGAGTTTGATCGAACGCTGCACCGTCCGGGTGAATCTATCTGCACGTGCATTTGCTCTTGCATTTGCACGGTCGGAAGCTGCACCATAACCCATGTGCACCGGACGAGCAGGCAGGGACCTCCTGGTAACCGTCGTCACGGTGCGGTCAGGCGAACGAGGTCGGTTCGAGTCCGATCTCGTACGGGGGCTGCCGGGGGTGGGCGCGTCCACGGGGGGAAAGAGCGCCCGCCTCCGGCTCGATCAACCGTGGCAGGCCAGGCGACCCGCCTTCGGGTGAGCTGGCGATAGCCGCGGGGCCGCGGTCGGCCGAGAACCCGTCGACCGCGGCCCCCGGGTAGTCGGGATCAACCAGGACTTTTGGGGCGCGATCAGGCGCTTATCACTAGCCATCTGGTAAAATCCCCCAAAGGGCCACTTGACAGGCCTAGTGTCGGTTGATCAACTCGCGGCGGACGAAGGATTCGCCGTGCAACCATTTCAGCGCGAGGCCCCCATCCGCATAGCTGTCCATTCCAGCCGGCGGCTTCTTCGCGATGCGCTCGCTGCTTATCTCGCCACCTTGCCGGACTTCACCGTCGTCGGTGATGCCGCGGACGTCGAGAGTCTGATGACTCTCTGTGAGCTGGCCCAGCCCGACGTCGTGTTGATGGACGCCGAACCCGGGGTGTCCGCGGTCCTGCGCACGCTCAAGGCGCGATTCCCGGTGGTCCATCCGGTGCTCGTGTACGAGAAGCTCTCGTCGACGGATCTCGCGGAAATGCGCACCTCGAGCTTGGCCGGGATGGTGCCGTTTTCGTATAGCCTGCACACGCTGCTGGCGGTGCTGCGCAACCCGGGCAACATGCGGTCGGCGCCGCGGGCGGGCAACGCCCGGCTCACCGAGCGGCAGCTCGAGATCCTCATGCTGATCAGTTCCGGGCACAGCGTCGCGGAGATCGCCGAGCTGCTGGCGATCAGCGCCGGAACCGTGCAGAACCACAAGCGCCGGCTCTACGCCAAGCTCTGGGCGACCAGCGGGGCGGACGCGGTGGCCCGGGCCGCGTCGGTGGGCCTCATGTCCACGCCGGCCACCGTGGATCCGCCGCCGGCGGCGGCCAACGAAGAGGGCTGGCCGGCGCTGGTCGTAGTCCGCGGCCGGCCCGGCTGCGCGGTGGACCGGGTGCTGGTCGAGTTGGTGCGGCACAAGGTGCCGTACGTCCGGGTGCAGGTGGAGCACACCCGGCGGGACGCGCACTGGCTGCGCTGGCACCGCGGCCCGATCACGACCGTCCTCGTCGACCCGGAGCCGGCGCACTGGCCGACCGGCCGCCCCGCCGGGCACCGGGTGCTCGTCGTCCGCAGTGGGGTGCTGGACCAGGCCGCGATGGTGCGCGATCTCTCCCGCGGCGCCGGCGGCATCATCGAGACCGACCGCGTCGAGGGCCAGCTGATGGCCGCGCTGGCGCTCGCCGCCGAGGGGTGCCTGGTGATCGGCGGCAGCCAGGCCCGCCCGGTCGCCCGCGCGGTGATCTCGCACTCCGCCGAGCGCCGGTCCCGCGTCCCCGAGGTCACCGCCCGCGAGCGCGACATCCTGTCCTCGATCGCGCTCGGTCACACCGTCCGGCAGACCGCGCGCAGCCTCGGCATCACCACCAAGACCGTCGAGAACACGCAGGCCCACCTGTTCAGCAAGCTCCGGGTGCACAACCGCGCCGGTGCCCTGGCCGCCGCCTACGCGCTGGGCCTGATCAGCCCCGCCGGTGACGCCGCCGGCGAGGCCGGCCTGCTGGGCTGACCCCCAGCGCGTACCACTGGGCAATTCCGCATGCCTGATATAGCATGTTGTGAGGTTAGCCTTACCTATTACATACCCCTAGGGGATTCTGTACCCCCGGGGGTTGTTTGTCTCTATCCCGTTACGTGACGACGGGTCTAGGTTGAGGCCGCCCGAAGCCCGGTTCCATGATCCAGAACCGCCCTCCGTGCAGTTCGTATCCCCCATCCTCGCGGTCGCCGGCCGCCGGCTTCCGCCTGCTCCGGCGCCGCCAACCGTGCAGGGAGTTCTGGGATGCTGAACCGACGGCAATTCGTGCTGTCCGGTGCCTTCGTCGGCACCGGGCTGCTCGTGCCCTGGCAAGTGCGCCAGGGCAACCGCGTGAACAGAGCCAGAGCGGGCACCGCCGTGGCACCCAAGGCGGTGCCCGGCGGCACGCTCGACCCCACAACGATCCCGAAGTACGTAGCGTCGCTGGCGATCCTGCCGGCGATGGCGCCGGTCGGAACCGGCGGCGGGATCGACCGGTACTCGGCGGCGGTCCGCCAGTTCCGGCAGCAGGTGCTACCGCCCGGCAGCCCCACCACCGCGGTCTGGGGCTATGGCTCCACGGCCGACTCGGCGAGCTTCCGCTACCCGGGTCCGACCATCGAGGCGAGCGTCAACCGGCCCGTCCGGGTGCGCTGGGCCAACCAACTCGTCGACGGCAACGGCAACTTCCTGCCGCACCTGTTCACCGTCGACCCGACGCTGCACTGGGCGAACCCGCCGGGCGGCAACGCCGGCCGGGACCACCGGCCGACCTTCACCTCGACGCCGCCGCCGTACCGCGGGCCGGTGCCGCTGGTCACCCACCTGCATGGGGCACACGTCCACGAGGAGAGCGACGGCTACCCGGAGGCGTGGTACCTCCCGACCGCTCGCAACGTTCCCAACGGCTTCGCCCAGGTCGGCTCGTTCTACAACCGGTTCAAGAACGAGGCGCAGGCCAACTTCGGGGCGAACTGGGACCCGGGCACCGCGATCTTCCAGTACACCAACGACCAGCGCGCCACCGCGCTCTGGTACCACGACCACACGCTGGGCATGACCCGCACCAACATCTACGCCGGCACGATGGGCTTCTACCTGCTGCGCGGCGGCTCGGCCGACCTGCCGGCCGGCACGCTGCCCGGCCCGGCGCCGAAGCCCGGCGACCCGGCCGGCACCCAGTACCGGGAGATCCCGCTGGTCATGCATGACCGGTCGTTCAACCGGGACGGCTCGCTGTTCTTCCCGAACAGCCGGGACTTCTTCGGCGACGCCACGCCGGGTGGCCCGTTCACCCCCACCACCGACCTCCCGCCGCACTGGAACCCGGAGTTCTTCGGCAACACGATCGTGGTCAACGGCCGGACCTGGCCGGCGCTGAACGTGGAGGCGCGCCGCTACCGGTTCCGCATCCTGAACGCCTCCAACGCCCGCATGTTCATCCTCAAGATTGTCGCCAATCCGTTGGCCACCCGGCCGGCCAGCCCGGCACTGCCGCTGTGGCAGATCGGGTCGGACGGCGGCTTCCTGCCCGCTCCGGTGCAGCAGAGCAGCCTGCTCGTCGGCGGCTCCGAGCGGGCCGACGTGATCGTCGACTTCACCAACGTCCCGGTCGGTACCGCGCTCTACCTCATCAACGAGGGCCCGGACGAGCCGTTCGGCGGCGGTGAGCCGGACACCGACTTCGACGTGTCCGACCCGAACACCACCGGCCAGGTCATGAAGTTCGTGGTCGGCCCGCGGACGTCGACCGACACCTCGGTGCCGCCGGCACAGCTCCGGCTGCCGACCGTCGCGGCACCGCGGCCGGCCAACCGGACCCGCCAGCTCTCGCTGAACGAGCTGACGTCGGCGACCTTCCCGGACGCGCCGATCTCCGGCCAGCTCGGTCTGGTGGACAGCATGGGCATGGGCATCCCGAAGATGTGGATGGACCCGGTGACCGAGAACCCCGCGGTCAATTCCACCGAGCAGTGGGAGCTGCACAACTACACCGAGGACGGGCACCCGATCCACGTACACCAGACCCAGTTCCAGGTGATCAACCGGGAGTCGATGACCACCGGCGCGGTCCGCCCGCCGGAGCCGAACGAGCGTGGCTTCAAGGACACGGTTATCGCGCTGCCGGACGAGATCACCCGGATCCGGGCGTCGTTCGACATCGCCGGCCGGTACGTCTGGCACTGCCACATCATCGATCACGAGGACAACGAGATGATGCGGCCGATGCAGATCGGGTAACACCGGGTGGTACGTCGGTGGGCGCGGGTCCGTACCAAGGCTTGGCGGATGTGTTACTCATGGGTAACGTAGGCTGCCAGCACGGTACGGACCCGCGTCTGCCCCGACGCACCGGCACGGGGGATCACAGCTCGGGAGGCCCATGTGTTGAGATCTCGTCGTCTGCTGACCATGCTGACCGCGGCCGTCGCGGCCGGCGGCATGGTGGCCCTGCTGGCCCAGCCCGCGGCCGCCGATCCGATCTGGCAACTGCACTACGCGAACACGACCGGGTCGACGCACCTGGCCAAGCCGAACGTCACCGCGGCGATCCCCAAGTCCACTGTGGACGTTCAGCTGGATCTGGCCACCGGCAACCTGACCGGTCAGGTGCAGGTGCCGGACTTCCCGGTCACGATCAAGCTGCTGAACGCGGTGCCGGTGACCGCGGTGACCCGGCTGGTGCCGGCCGGGAACCTGACCGGCACGCTGAACGGCACGCTGACCACGACCACCTCGTTCACCTTGCGGCTGATCAAGGTCTACCAGCCGGCGCTGCCGAAGCTGAACCTGGTGCCGAGCACCTGCCGCACAGCCACCGCGACCACCGCGACGCTGCACAACACCACGCCGGTCGACCTGTTCGACACGACGGTCGCCGGCACGTACACGATCCCCCGGTTCACCGGCTGCGGCGCGCTGACCGCGCTGCTCGACCTGCTGCTCTCCGGGCCAGGCAACGGGCTGACCCTCCGCCTGCTCGCCTGACCGGGACGCTCGGGCGGGCCGCCCCTTCCGGCCCGCCCGAGCCCCTTACGTCCGGGCCCGGGCCAGCAGGTCGTGCCAGAGGACGACCCGGTTGCCGTCCGGGTCGCGCAGTTCCAGCAGGGCGATCACGCCCGGGCGGGTGACCACGGCCGGCACCTCGGGCAGCTGCCCGAGCAGGCGGTCGCGTTCGGTGTCGGCGTCGGGCACGCCGATGCCGACCCGGACGGTGCCCGGGGTGGGCTCGTCCGGCCGGTCGGCGCGGGACTCGATCAGCCGCAGCGCGATCTCCGGGTCGCGGTGCAGGATCCACTCGGCGGTGCGGTCGTCCGGCGCGAGGTCGGCCGGGCGGCCGATGACCGCGGTGTAGAAGGGGATTGCGGCCGGCAGCGCCGACACCGGCAGGTCGGTGGTGATCCCGAGTACGTCCACGGGGGCCAGCCTGCCGGTTCACCGCCCCGAGGGCACCGGGTTTGCCGAACCGGCTACCCGCCTCACCGCGGCCCGGGCTGCGCGGGGTAGACCTGGTAGAGCCGGTAGCCGCCGCCGACCGGGGCGGCGACGACGTCGCGGCCGGAGCCGGACACCTCGTACACGGGCGTACCGGCCGGCAGGTAGCCCGCGTCTCCGTCGACCGGGTGGTAGTACGGGTCGGGCCGGATGGCGCTCAGCTCGCAGCGCACGGTGCCGAGCTTGCGGCCGAGACGGGCGCGCGGCACCGTCCGCACCGGGCCGCCGCGCCCGGCGATGTACTCCCGCCCACCGATCCGGACAAAGTCGACGTAGTCGACGATGGCGTTGCCGGTCATCCGCGGTGGGCAGGCCCGGCCGCTCGCCGGGCTCGCCGTGGCCGGCGGGGCGCCGCTCGCGGTGCCGGCTTGCGGTGCCGTCACGCCGCTGTCGCTGTTGCCCTGGCCGCTGTAGGCCGCACCCCCCGCGCTGTTGCTGGCCCCGCCGCCGTGGCCGAGGGTCAGCGCCGGCACGAGGATCGCGGCGCCGGAGAACAGCACCGCGGCGGTGAGCAGCATCGCCCGGGCCGCCGCCCGGGTGGCCCGGCGACGATCCTCGACGAGGGTGGCGACCGCGGCCAACGGCACCGGGGCGAACGCCGGCGGGGCGGCCCGCAGCCGGTCCCGCAGGTCCTGCTCGACGTCGCTCATTGCTCGCCTCCGCGCTCGCTCCGCTCCGCGGCGCCCCAGACGGCACCTGCGATGCTCACTCGCTGTCGACTCGCGTCGCTCATTGCTCGCCTCCGCGCTCGCTCCGCTGCACCCCACGAAAACGCTCCGCGCGCAGGGCGCGCTCCACGTTTCCGCGGGGACCCCGCTCCGCGGCGCCCCGGACGGCACCTGCGATGCTCACTCGCTGTCGACTCGCGGTACTCATCGGGATGCCTCCTCACGGCTCGCGGGGTCGGTCCAGGTGTGTTCGCGCAGCCGGGCCAGCGCCTTCGCGGTCTGGCTCTTCACGGTGCCGACCGTGCAGCCGAGCGCGTACGCGGTCTGCGCGGTGCTGAGGTCCTCGTAGAAGCGCAGCACGATCACCGCGCGTTGCCGGCGGGGCAGCATGGCCAGCGCGGCGGCCACCTCGGCCCTCAGGTCGGCGGCGGCGAACTGGTCGCTGCCTGCGGGCGCGTCCGGTGGCTGCTCGGTGGGCACCTCGTCCCGCCAGCGCCGGCGCCACCAGGTGGCGTACGTGGTGACCATGACGCGGCGCACGTACGCCTCCGCGTTGTTCCGGTCGGCCAGCCCGTGCCAGCGCGGCCAGGTGCGGGCCAGCGCGGTCTGCACCAGGTCCTGCGCGGTGTCCCGGTTGCCGGTGAGCAGCCAGGCGGCGCGCAGCAGGGCCGGCGACCTCGCCTGCACGAACTCGCGAAACCCATCCGGTTCCCGCATGCCGCCAACCTTCCTGTGCCCCGCTGCCCACCGCTGGTTCCCGGCGTAGACGACTTGGTCGGCCCGGATGGTTGCCTGCTGGTGCACGCGGTCCGGCGGCCGGTAGTGTCAAAATTGAGTAGTTACGGTGTGTACTTGATTGGCGATTCTCCGTCCGGTGACGGCGGCGCCGCCCTAGCCTGGGGCGTCGGTCCCGTCCCGGGGGTGTCGTGGGAGGGGTGGGTTCGGCCAGGGGGCCCGGTGCATTGACCCTGCACGGGTTGGCAGTCGCGCGCGCTGCGCGGCGCTTGGGGGGAGTAGGTCGACGTGCCTGTTCATGCTGTTCGCCGTGCGCTGCGCTGGACCGCGGCCGCCGGATTGTTACTCGCCGTACTGACCGCGCCGCCGCTGGCCACGCCGGCCGCCGGCGCGGACGCCTGCGCGCTGCCGGTGCAGAACCCGGTCGCCTGCGAGAACGCCAAGCCCGGCAACCCCAAGTCCGAGTGGGATGTCACCGGGGCGGGCACCACCGCGATCCAGGGCTTCGCCACACAGATGAGTGTGAGCCTTGGCGAGACCGAGAGCTTCAAGATCAAGACACCGGCCCGGTCGTACCGGCTGGACATCTACCGGATGGGCTACTACGGCGGCAGCGGGGCGCGGAAGATCGCCACGGTCAGCCCGTCGGCGGCGCTGCCGCAGAGCCAGCCGAACTGCCTGTCGGTGAGCAGCACCGGGCTGGTCGACTGCGGCAACTGGGCGGTGTCCGCGTCCTGGGTGGTGCCGGCGACCGCGGTGTCGGGCATCTACTTCGCCCGGTTGGTACGTACCGACGGCACCACCGGCGCCAGCCACGTGCCGTTCGTGGTGCGCGACGACGCCAGCCACTCGGACCTGCTCGTGCAGACCTCCGACACAACCTGGCAGGCGTACAACCAGTACGGCGGGAACAGCCTCTACGTCGGCAACCCGGACGGCCGGGCCTACAAGGTCAGCTACAACCGGCCGTTCACCACCCGCGGCACCGGATCGCAGGACTTCGTCTTCAACGCCGAGTACCCGATGGTGCGGTTCCTCGAATCCAACGGGTACGACGTGAGCTACCTGGCCGGTGCCGACACCGACCGGCGCGGCCCGCTGCTGCGTAACCACAAGGTGTTCGTGTCGGTCGGGCACGACGAGTACTGGTCCGGCCCGCAGCGGTCCAACGTGCAGGCCGCCCGGGACGCCGGGGTCGATCTCGCCTTCTTCAGCGGCAACGAGTCGTTCTGGAAGACCCGCTGGGAGAACAGCATCGACGGCTCCGGCACGCCCTACCGGACGCTGGTCACGTACAAGGAGACGCACGCCAACGCGGTGATCGACCCGGCCGACCCGCCGACCTGGACCGGCACCTGGCGCGACCCGCGGTTCAGCCCGCCGGCGGACGGGAACCGGCCGGAGAACGCGATGACCGGCACGATCTTCATGGTCAACTCCGGCACGGTCGACCTGCAGGTGCCGGCCGCCGAGGGCAAGCTGCGCCTCTGGCGGGGCACCCGGGCGGCTACCCAGGCGGCCGGTGCGGTCACGACGATGACCGCCGGGACGGTCGGCTACGAATGGGATGAGGACCTGGACAACGGTGCCCGCCCGGCCGGGCAGATCGACCTGTCCAGCACGCCCGGGGACGGCGTGCAGGTGCTGCTGGACCAGGGCAGCAACTACGGCGACGGCAACGCGACGCACCACATCACGCTGTACCGGGCGGCGGGCGGCGCGCTGGTCTTCGGCGCCGGCACGGTGCAGTGGTCCTGGGGGCTGGACGCGAACCACGACCGCGGCAACGACCCGGCCGACCCGGCGATGCGGCAGGCCACCGTGAACCTGTTCGCCGACATGGGCGCGCAGCCGGCCACGCTGGTCAGCGGGCTGACCGCCGCCGCGGCATCCACCGACACCACCCCGCCGACCGCGTCGATCGCGGCGCCGCTGGCCGGGGTGACCGTCCAATCTGGAGCGGCGGTGACGGTCAGCGGCACCGCGGCGGACGCCGGCGGCGCGGTCGGGGGCGTCGAGGTCTCCACCGACGGCAGCCAGTGGCACCCGGCCACCGGGCGCGGCAACTGGAGTTACACGTGGACCCCGGGCGCGCCGGGGGCCGTGACGATCCGGGCGCGGGCCACCGACGACAGCGTCAACACCGGCGCGGCGGTGTCGGTGCCGGTGACCGTGGCGCCGCGGGCCTGCCCGTGCGGCATCTGGGACGCCGCCGCCACGCCGTCCGTCCCGGCCGACCCGGATACCGCGGCGGTCGAGGTCGGCGTGAAGTTCCGGTCCGACGTGGCCGGTTCGGTGACCGGGGTGCGGTTCTACAAGGGTTCCGGCAACACCGGCACGCACATCGGTCACCTGTGGACGGCCGGCGGCACGCTGCTCGCGACAGCCACGTTCACCGGCGAGACCGGGTCCGGCTGGCAGCAGGCGACGTTCCCGGCCGCGGTGCCGATCAACGCCGGCAGCACCTATGTGATCTCCTACTTCGCGCCGAACGGCCATTACGCCGCCGACGCGGGCTACTTCGCGATCACCGGGCACGACTCGACGCCGCTGCACGCGCTGGCGTCCGGTGTAGACGGTCTGAACGGTGTCTACCGCTACGGGCCGGCCGGCAGCGGGGTGCCGGCCTTGTCCTGGCAGTCCGCCAATTACTGGGTGGATCTCCTCTTCACGTCCTAGGGAGCAACGAATGTCCAGCGTGTTCTCACGGCGGTCGTGGGCGCGCCGGCGCCACGCGTTGCTGCGCGTCGGCCTGCCGGTGGCCCTGCTCGCCGGCCTACTGGCGCCGGTGAGCCTGCTCGTGGTGTCC
>JBBWZH010000392.1:0-24857 GCA_039648995.1 Mycobacteriales bacterium | reverse complement strand
GTCGGCGGTGGGTGCGGTGGCTGTCAAATGCGACCTCCCGGCGGGTGCGCCGCGGGCGGGGCCGGGTGGCGGCCCCGCCCACGGCCGGGTTCGGCCCCCTAGCGGGTGCCCTGGCCGGCCAGCGTGGCGATCTGGTCGGCGTTGTCCTTGGTGACGAAGCCCGGCCCGGTCAGCACCGGCTGGCCGCCACCGGCGATGTTCAGGTTCGTCTTGTAGAGGTACAGCAACGTGATCGGCAGGTAGCCCTGCAGGTACTGCTGCTGGTCGATGGCGAACAGGATCTGGCCGGACTTGATCGCGTCGATCACGGTCGCGTCCAGGTCGAACGTGGCCAGCTTCGCGGCCGAGCTCGCGTCCCGGATCGCGTCGCGGGCGGCGATGGCCACGCCGTTGTTCAGGGTCAGCACACCGTCGATGGACTTGTCCGACTGCAGCTTCGCCTTGATCTTCGAGCTGGCGTCGGCCAGGTTGCTCACGTCCACCTGCAGGTTGGTCACGGTGCCGCCGAGGGTGGCCTTGGCGCCGTTGCAGCGCTGCTCCAGGCCGATGTTGCCGGCCTCGTGCACCACGCAGAGCAGGTGCTTCACGCCGGCGTTCTTCAGCGCGGTGCCGGCGCCCTGGCCGGCCACGCCCTCGGACTGGCCGACGTGGGTGATCGCGCCGAACGCCGCCGACGACTCCTCACCCGAGTTGATCGTGATCACCGGGATGCCGGCGGCAACCGCCTTCTCCACCGAGGCCTTCAGCGCCGCCGGGTCGGCCATCGACACGACCAGGCCGGACACCTTCTGGCTCACCGCGGTGTCGATCAGCTGCGACTGCTTCTCCGGGCTGCCGTCGCTCTGGTACGTGACCTTGATGCCCAGGTCGTTGCCGGCCTTCTCGGCGCCGGCCTTCACCACGTCCCAGAACTTGTCACCGGCCGAACCGTGGGTGACCACGGCGAAGGTCAGGTTCGCCTTGTCGGTCGTCGTGCCGGCGTTGGCGTTGGTGCTGGTGCTGTTCGACGTCGCGTTGTTGTCCACCTTGTTGCTGTCCGAGCAGGCGGCCAGCAGCAGTGCCGCCGTCGCCACCCCGGTCAGGAGCCGCGCTTTCCTCATGAACCCTCCGAACCCTGATATGGGAGATATGCCCTGGCTCCCCGTGCACCGAGCCGCGGCTACCGCGCGGTCGGGAAGTGCAGTACCGCGGCCGGTGCCGTCGCCACGTGCGGCCAGCGACTGGTCACCACCTTGCCCCGGGTATAGAACCGGACCCCCTCCGCCCCGTGCACGTGGGTGTCGCCGAACAGCGAGGCCTTCCACCCGCCGAACGAGTAGAACGCCATCGGCACCGGGATCGGGACGTTCACCCCGACCATGCCGACCTGCACATCCCGCTGGAAAGCCCGGGCCGCCGCACCGCTGGCGGTGAAGATAGCGGTTCCGTTGCCGTACTGGTTCGCGTTGACCAGTTCCAGCGCCTGCTCCGCGGTGTCGACGCGGAGCACCACCAGCACCGGCCCGAAGATCTCCTCGGTGTAGACGGACATGTCCGGGGTCACCCGGTCGAACAGGCAGGGCCCGACGAAGAAGCCCTCCGGGTGCCCGTCGACGGTCAGCCCCCGGCCGTCCACCACCAGCTCCGCGCCGGCCTCGACGCCCTGGCCGACCAGCCCGGCGATACGCGACCGGGCCTCGCCGGTCACCACCGGGCCCATCTCGGCGGCCTCGTCCAGGCCCGGGCCGACCCGGATCGACGTCGCCCGCCTGGCCAACCCGGCCACCAGCGGGTCGGCCGCCGCGCCGACCGCGACCACTGCCGAGATCGCCATGCAGCGCTGCCCGGACGAGCCGTACGCGGCCGCCGCGATCTGGTCGGCCGCGTAGTCCGGGTCGGCGTCCGGCAGCACCACGGCGTGGTTCTTCGCGCCGCCGAGCGCCTGCACCCTCTTGCCGGCCGACGTCCCCCGCTCGTAGACGTAGCGGGCGATCGGGGTGGAGCCGACGAACGAGACCGCGGCGATGCCCGGGTGGTCCAGGATCGCGTCGACCGCGACCTTGTCACCGTGCACCACGTTGTAGACGCCGTCCGGCAGGCCGGCCTCCGCGTACATCTCGGCGACCAGGTTGCTCGCCGACGGGTCGCGCTCGGACGGCTTGAGCACGAACGCGTTGCCGGCCGCGATCGCCAGCGGGTGCATCCACATCGGCACCATCGCCGGGAAGTTGAACGGCGTGATGCCGGCGACCACGCCCAGCGGCTGCCGGAACGAGTAGCTGTCCACACCGGACGAGACCTGCTCCGAGAACTCGCCCTTGAGCAGTTGCGGGATGCCGCAGGCGAACTCGACCACCTCCAGCCCGCGGGTGATCTCGCCGGCCGCGTCATCGACCACCTTGCCGTGCTCCGAGGCGAGAATCGCGGCGAGCTCCGGTATGCGCTTGGCCAGCAGCTCGCGGAACGCGAACATGACCCGGGTGCGCCGGGTCAGCGGCACGTCCCGCCATTCCTCGAAGCCCTTCCGGGCCGCCACCACCGCACTGTCCACATCGGACGGCCCGGCCAGCACGACCTCGGCCTGCTGCTGCCCGGTGGCCGGGTCGTAGACCGGCGACCGCCGGGTCGAGCCGCCCGCGGTGAACGCCCCGCCGATCCAGTGCTCTATCGTCCGCACCACAGTTCCCTCCTCTACAGGTAGTGCCGCTGGGCACGCTTGGCGTGCTGGTAGGTGCTTCGCGCCGCCTTCGCGGTGTCCAGTTCGGACACCTCGGCGACCGGCACGTCCCACCAGGCGGCCGAATCCGGTCCGCCGGTCAGCGGGTCGGTGCGCACGTGCAGCACCGTGGTCCGGGTCGAGCCCCGTGCCTCGCGCAGCCCGGCCCGCAGTTCGTCCACTGTGGACACCCGTAGCACGTCGGCGCCCAGGCTGGCCGCGTTCGCGGCCAGGTCGACCGGAAGCGGGCCGCCGTCCAGCCGGCCGCTGTCCGCCCGGTACCGGTAGGCGGTGCCGAAGCGCTGCGCGCCGACCGTCTCGGACAGCGCGCCGATGGACGCGTAACCGCCGTTGTCGACCAGCACGACGACGATCTTGACACCTTCGGCGACCGCGGTGACCAGCTCCTGCGCCATCATCAGGTACGAACCGTCGCCGACCAGCACGATCACCTCGCGGTCGGGGGCGGCCAGCTTCACGCCGAACCCGCCGGCGATCTCGTAGCCCATGCAGGAGTACCCGTACTCGACGTGGTAGCCCTTCGGGTCGCGGGTGCGCCACAGTTTGTGCAGCTCGCCGGGCATGCTGCCGGCGGCGCAGACCACCACGTCACGCGGCTCGGTCCCGTCGTTGACCGCGCCGAGCACCTGCCCCTGCGTCAGCGTGTCCGGCGGGCTGTCGGGGTGGTAGGTGCGCTGCACGACGCCGTCCCAGCCGGCGGCGAGCGCGCGCACCCGCTCCTGGTAGGCCGGCGCGGTCCGGTAGCCGGTGAGCCCGTCGGTGAGCGCGGCCAGCCCGGCCCGGGCGTCGCCGACCAGGCTCACGCCGGACTGCTTGGCGGCGTCGAACGCGGTCACGTTCAGGTTGACGAACCGGGCGCCCGCGGCGCCGAACGCGGTGTGCGAGGCCGTGGTGAAGTCGCTCCACCGGGTGCCGACGCCGAGCACGACGTCCGCCCCGGCCGCGATCGCGTTCGCCGCGGTGCTGCCGGTGGCGCCGATCGCGCCCAGCGCGGCCGGGTGGTCGTAGCGCAGCGCGCCCTTGCCGGCCTGCGTCTCGGCCACCGGGATGCCGGTGGCCTCGGCGAACCCGGCCAGCGCGCCGGTGGCCTCGCTGTAGATCACGCCGCCACCGGCCACCAGCAGCGGGCGTTCCGCCGCGCGCAGCAGCGCGACCGCGTCGGCCAGGTCGGCGGCGTCCGGCACCGGGCGGCGCACCCGCCAGACCCGCGGGGCGAAGAACGCGGGGTCGAAGTCGTACGCCTCGGCCTGCACGTCCTGCGGCAGCGCGAGGGTCACCGCGCCGGTCTCGGCCGGGTCGGCCAGCACCCGCATCGCGGCGAGCGCCGCGGGCACCAGCTGCTCGGCCCTGGCCACCCGGTCGAAGTACCGCGACACCGGCCGCAGCGTGTCGTTGACCGAGATATCGCCGGCGCCCGGGTGTTCCAGCTGCTGCAGCACCGGCTCGGCGACCCGGGTGCTGAACGTGTCGCCGGGCAGCAGCAGCACCGGGAGCCGGTTGATCGTGGCCAGCGCGGCGCCGGTGACCAGGTTCGTCGCGCCCGGCCCGATCGACGTCGTGCACGCGTACGCGGACAGCCGGTTGCTCATCCGGGCGTAGCCGACCGCGGCGTGCACCATCGCCTGCTCGTTGCGTGCCTGCCGGTAGATCAGGTCCGGCTCGCCGGCGACCTCGGCCGCGCGCAGCGCCTCACCGATGCCGGCCACGTTGCCGTGCCCGAAGATGCCGAAGCAGCCGGCCACCAGCCGGTGCCGGACGCCGTCCCGCTCGGTCCACTGGTTGGCCAGGAACCGGACCAGCGCCTGCGCGACCGTGAGCCTCATCGCTACCTCCTCCCGGCCGCCAGGGTGAGCGGCAGCCGCGGGCGGCCCGACCGGCCGGCCCACGGAGCGCGCACCCGGGCATGCGCCGGATCGTCGCAGAACGCCGCCGACCGCCCGGGCACGGGTGCCCCCTCACGCGGGCACGTCCGCCGCCCTGGGGGTGCGGCCGAGGAGCGCGGCGGCGGCGTCGACGGCGGCCGCCACGTCGTCGCCGGGCGGGTAGAGCAGGTTCCGGCCGACCACCAGGCCGCGCACGGTGGGCAGCGCGAGCGCCCGCTGCCAGCGCTGGTAGGTGGCGTCCCGGTCGACCGCGGCATCGCCGCCGAGCAGCAGCGCCGGCAGCGTGGACGCGGCCATCACCCGCTCCATCTGGTCCACCACCGGCACCTTCAGCCAGGTGTACGCCGAGGTCACGCCGAGCCCGGAGGCGACCGCCAGCGCGCGGATCACCGCCTCCGGGGTGAGGTCGTGGCTGACCCGGCCGGACAGCCGGCGGGACCAGAACGGCTCCACCAGCGCCATCATCCGCTGCCCGGCCAGCGCGGTGATCGCGTGCGCGCAGGACTCCAGCGTGGCCAGCGAGCCCGGGTCGGTCGGGTCGATCCGCAGCAGCATCTTGCCGCCGTCAAAGCGCATCCCGGCCAGCGCCTCGGCGTCGTAGCCGGTGAACCGGTCGTCCAGCTCGAACTCGGCGCCGGCCAGGCCGCCCCGGTTCATCGAGCCGAGCACCACCTTGCCGTCCAGCGCGCCGAGCAGCAGCAGGTCCTCCAGCACGTCCGGGGTGCCGAGCACGCCGTCCACCCCGGGCCGGGACAGCGCCACCAGCAGCCGGTCGACCAGCTCGACCCGGCTGGCCATCGCCATCGGCTCGGCGCCGCTGCCGAGCGCGCCGCGGGCGCCGTGGTCGGCGGCGATGATCAGCAGCTGGCCGGACTCGTCCAGCAGCGGGCGCCGCCGCCGGGCCCGCGCGGCCTCGGCCACCGCCTCCGGCCGGCGCGCCCGGGTCTCCACCAGCCGACCCAGCCAGTCAGCCATCGGCCCGGCCCCCCACCGGCGCCGGGACCGTGGCGACCGTGGTCGCCGGGGTACCGGCCAGCACGGCGTCCACTTCGGACTCGTACGGCATCGCCGCGGAGCAGGCCAGCCGGCCGGCCACGATCGCGCCGGCGGCGTTGGCGAAGCGCAGCGTCCGCTCCAGCGGCCAGCCGGCGAGCAGTCCGTGGCACAGCGCGCCGCCGAACGCGTCGCCGGCACCGAGGCCGTTCACCACGTCGACCGGTACCGGTGGCACCACCACCGACTCGGTCGCGGTCCGGCCGAGCACGCCGCGCGGGCCCTGCTTCACCACCGCCAGCGCGACACCGAGGTCCAGCAGCGCGTCGGCGGCGGCGTCCGGGTCGCGGGTGCCGACGGCGACCTCGACCTCCTCGGTGTTGCCGACCGCGACGGTGGCGTGCGCCAGCGCCGCCCGCGCCCACCGGGTCGCCTCGCCCGTCGACGGCCAGAACATCGGCCGGTGGTCCAGATCGTGCACGGTGTGGCCGGCCCGGCCGCGGGCGGCCAGCGCCGCCAGGGTGGCCGACCGGCTCGGCTCCGCCGACAGGCCGGTTCCTGTGGTCCAGACCACGTGGGCGGCTCGGATCGCGTCCAGGTCCAGCTCCTCGGTTCGGATCTCCAGGTCGGGCGCCTTCGGCCAGCGGTAGAACCAGATCGGGAAGTGGTCCGGCGGGAAGACCTCGCAGAACGTCACCGGCGTCGGGTACTCCGGCACCGGCGTGACCCAGCGATCGTCCACAGTGAACTCGCGCAGCGCCTGGTGCACGTACTCGCCGAACGGGTCGGCGCCGGTGCGGGTGACGATCGCGGCCCGCCGGCCGTACCGGGCCGCGGCCACCGCGACGTTGGTCGCGCTGCCGCCGAGGAACTTGGCGAACGTGCGCACCTGCGGCAGCGCGACGCCGATCTGCTCGGGGTAGAGGTCGACGCCGACCCGACCGAGCGCGATCAGGTCGAACCGCTCAGCCATCCCGGCCCTGCCCGCCCAGGCCCGGGTCGTGCCCGGCCGGCCCCTGCCCGCCCAGGCTCGGGCAGTCCAGGCTCGGGCCGTCCGGGCTCGGGCCGCCCAGGCCCTGCCCGGCGGGGCTCGGGCTGTCCGGGCCGTGCCAGGTGTCGAGGCGGCGCAGGAAGTCCACACTGGACCGGACGTCGGCGATCGGGCCGGCACCGGGTGCCGGCGGCCCGGCCAGTACCGCGTCCTGCTCCAGCACGTACCAGCCGGTGTAGCCGGAGCGCTCCAAAGTGGACACCACCGCGGCGATGCCGGCGTCGCCGGCGCCCAGCGGCCGGTACATGCCGTCGGCGACCATCTCGGTGTACGTGGCCGCGCCGGCGCCGACCCGGGCGGCCCGGCCCGCGTCCACGTCCTTGAGATGCACGTGCCCGACACGGCCGGCGGCCGCGGCGGCCAGCGCGGCCGGGTCGGTGCCGCCGACCAGCAGGTGCCCGGTGTCCAGGCAGAGCCCGATGCCGCAGCCGTCCAGCACCCGTCGGACCTCCGGTTCGCGCTCGACCACGGTGCCGACGTGCGGGTGCAGGGTGGCGAGCAGGCCGGACGCGGCCGCCACCGCGTCGATACGGTCCAATGTGGACAGAAGCCGACCCCAGGCGGCCACGTCCAGCTCGACCCGCCGGTCGTAGCCGGTGACGCCCGTGTCCGCGGCCAGCACCAGTACGCCCGCGCCGGCCGCGACGAAGTCCGCCAGCACCGGGCCGAGGCCGGCCAGCGGGTCATGGCCCGGCTCGTGCAGCACGACCGGGACGAACCCGCCGACCGCGCGCAGCCCGGCCCCGGCCAGCAGGGCCGCCCGGCGCAGCGGGTCGGCGGGCAGGAAGCCGTCCGGGCCGAACTCGGTGGCGGCCAGGCCCACCTCGGCCAGCTCCGCCAGCACCCGGCCGGGGCCCAGCTGGTAGCCCCAACCCGGCACCTCGCAGACGCCCCAGGAGATCGGGGCGCCGGCCACCCGGGTCAGGTCCACTGCCGCACCTCCGCCACCGGCCGGCCCGACCCGCGGCCCGGCCGCCGGCTCATCGCCGCACCCCGGCCACGTAGGCGGCACCGGACCGGATGCCACCGGCCGGCCCGGCCGCCGACCCGCCGGCCAGCTTCTCGGCCAGCGCGACCGCCGGTGCCGCGGCCACGTCACCGATGACGGGGCCGGCCACGTCCGGTGTGTCCAGCAGCGTGGCCGCGTGGAACGCGCCTATCCGTCCGGCGCCGAGAAGACCGATCCGCATGCTGGCGCGCCTCCACTCGTACCGCCCCGTCGCCCCGGGGCTGGCACGATTCTTAACGCCGCCGACATGGCGGTGTCAACAGTTTGTCCTAACAAACTGACTTAGTCTGGTTGAGTACTCCATCGCATGTGATACTGAGGCCGCTCGGCCGGTAGCTGGCGAAGGGATGGCCCGTGAGCGGCATGTCGCTGAAGATCCCCGTTGACCGGGCCAGCCCCATCCCGCTTTACTTCCAGGTCGCGCAGCAGCTGGAGCACGCGATCGAGGACGGTCGGCTGGTGCCCGGGTCCAAATTGGACAATGAGGTGGAGCTGGCCGAGCGGCTCGGGCTGTCCCGGCCGACCGTCCGCCGGGCCATCCAGCACCTGGTCGAGCAGGGCCTGCTGGTGCGCAAGCGCGGCGTCGGCACCCAGGTGGTGCACGCCAAGGTGCGCCGCTCGATCGAGCTGACCAGCCTCTACGACGACCTGGTCGCCGCCAAGCAGCGGCCGCGCACCGACGTGCTCACGCTCAGCGTCCAGCCGGCGCCCACCACGGTCGCGGTCACCCTCGGCGTGCCGGACAGCGCGCCGGTGCTCACCCTGGAGCGGCTGCGGTACGCCCAGGACGAGCCGCTGGCGCTGATGCGCAACTTCCTGCCGACCGACCTGATCCGGCTGACCCGCGACGAGCTGGAGCAGCAGGGGCTCTACCAGCTGCTGCGTGAGTCCGGCGTGCACCTGCGGATCGCGTCCCAGACGATCGGCGCCCGGGCCGCCAGCGCGGCCGAGGCGAAGCTGCTGGCCGAGCGGCGCGGCGCCCCGGTGCTGACGATGACCCGCACCACGTACGACGACACCGGCCGGATCGTCGAGTGCGCCCGGCACCTCTACCGCGCCTCGGTCTACTCGTTCCAGCTCACCTTGCTCGGCCGCTGAGCCCCGCGGCCGCGGCGCGCCGCCGGAGGCTCGCCGATGCGGGCCCGCCGTCGGGTCTGAGACGAGGGGTCAGACCCGGCGGCGGGCAAGGTCGGCGGCACCCACCAGGCCGGCGTCCGGGCCGAGCGCGGCCAGCCGGATGGGCGAGGCCGGGCGGAAGCCGCGACCGGTCAGGGTGGTGGCGAACGCCTCCCGGGCCGGCCCCAGCAGCAGGTCGCCCGCCTCGGACACGCCGCCGCCGACCACCACCACGCTCGGGTCGATGATCGCGGCCAGGTCGGCGATGCCGCGGCCGAGCCAGCGCCCCATCGCGGTGAAGATCTCCACCGCGGCCGGGTCGCCCTCGCGCGCCGCGATCGTGACGTCCAGCCCGGTCAGCGCGGCCGGGTCGCCGTCCACCAGCTGCAGCAGCCGGTGCGCGGCCACCGGGGAGACCTCGGCCAGCTCGCGGGCGTCCCGGGCCAGCGCGCTGCCGCTGGCGTACATCTCCCAGCAGCCGCGGTTGCCACAGGCGCAGCGCCGGCCGTCCGGCACCACCGACATGTGCCCCCACTCGCAGGCCACTCCGTGCGCGCCGCGGTAGAGGATGCCGGAGACGACCAGCCCGCCGCCGATGCCGGTGCCGAGCGTCACGCACACCACGACCCGCTCGCCGCGGGCCGAGCCGTACCGGTATTCCGCCCAGGCGGCCGCGTTCGCGTCGTTCTCCACGGTCACCGGCAGGCCGATGCGGTCGGCCAGCGCGTCCCGCAGCGGTTCGTTGCGCCAGGCCAGGTGCGGTGAGAACAGCACGGTGCCGCGGTCGTTGCCGATCCAGCCGGCCGCGCCGATGCCGACCGCGACCACGTCGTAGCGCCCGGTCAGCTCGGCCACCACCGCCGCGATCACCGCCTCGGTCTCGGCCACGTCCTCACCCGGCGTGGGCCGGCGGACCAGCGCGAGCACGCCACCGCCCTCGTCCACCACGCCGGCCGCCACCTTGGTGCCGCCGATATCGACACCGATCGCAAGCGCCATGTCCGCGGTCTACTCCACGTCGATCGGCTCGACCCGGGGCCCGGGCGGGGCCGGTGGCTCGTCACCCGGCTCGGCCGCCGGGCCGGGCTTGCCCGCGGGCGGCCGGACCAGCGTGTCCAGCACGGCCCGGGCCGCCGCCGCGACCGCGGCTCCGGCGTCGGCCAGCTTCCCGGTCACCTCCGGACGGTCGCCGCGCAGCACCGCGGCCAGTTCCGGCACCGCCCGGCGGGCCCAGTCACCGGCCGCCTCGGCCAGCCGCGCGGCCTCCTCGGCCAGACGCGCCGCCTCCTCGGCCACCGGCCCCGGCTCGGGCCACCGCCCGCGCCGCGCCGGCTCGCCCGCCGCGGCGGGCACCACCGCGCCCTCGGCCGCCTCCGCCAGCCCCGCACCCAGCTCGGCTCCCCCGGCCTCCGCCGCCCCGGCCGCTCCATCGCCCGCACCAGCGCCAGCGGCGCCCTCGACCCCGGCCGCCGCCGAACCGCCCGCGCCCACCCCCACGCCGGCCCCGCCGACGCCGGCCTCGCGTACGCCCCCGGTCTCACGGGCGCCACCGGCCCGGACCTCACCACCGTCGCCGGCCTCGCGACCACCGGCCCCGCCGGCGGGGGCGTCGCCGGGGGCGTCAGGGTCGGTGGGGCCGGTCATCGGGGCCACTGCCCGGGGTCGGGGCGGAACCGGACGGTGAGCGTGCCGTCGTGCAGGGACGCGCCCACGGTGGTGCAGCGGCGCAGGCCGCTGGGCAGGGTGAGCAGCCGGCGGTCGCCGGCGACGGTCAGCACCAGCTCGTCGCCGGACCGGGCCAGCTCGACGTCCGACCGGTCGGCGAACGGCAGCGGCAGCCGGAACAGGTACTCGGCGCCGTCCCGGTCGATCGTGCTCGTCGGCTCGGGCGGGCTGCCGGCGGCCGGGTCGTCCGAGCCGTACAGTTCGCGGGCGAGGTCGAGCAGCGCGCGCAAGCCGACCGGCTCGGCCGGCCGGTACCGGGCCTGCCGCACCGGCACCCCCGGGAAGCTGCCGGCCAGCTCGGTCAGCTGGCGGCGCTGGCTGGCCGCCCACCCTGCCCGCCACGGGTCCGGCGCGGCTCCGGTCGGCGCCGGGATCACCTTGTTCGCCACGATCCCGCCGACCCGGTGCCCGTGCGTGGCCAGCGCGGTGACCGACCGCCGCGCGTCGGCCAGCACCGTCGCCTCGGGGGTGAGCACCAGCCGCAGGGCCGTCCGCGCCGGGTCGGCGAGCACCGCGCGGATCTCGTCCAGCTCGGCGGCCAGCCGGGTGGCCGCGTCGAGCAGCCGGTCCGCCGCGCCGCCGGTGGCACCGCTGCCCGGCCGCATCGCCCGGGCGATCCGCCGCTCGATCGGGAACGCGCGGCGGACGTACCAGGTCAGCGTCTCCGGCAGCGCCAGCAGCGCGACCATCGCCGCGGCCGACGGCCCGTCCACCACGACCGTGTCCCACCGGCCGGCGACGGTCAGGTCACGCAGCTCCAGCAGGGCCAGCACGTCGGCCGCGCCGGGGAGGACGGTGCTCTCCTCCGTCGCGACCGCGGCCAGCCCCGGCCCGCCGAGGTAGTCGAGCACCGTCTGCCAGCTCGCCTGCAGCCGGCGCTGCGGGTCGATGCGCAGCGCCGAGAGGCCGCCCTCGATCTCGCGCGCATGCGGGCCGAGCTGCTCGCCGAGCGTGTCGGCCAGCGACCGGGTCGGCTCGGTGGACAGCACCAGGGTCTTCTGACCGCGCCGGGCCAGCAGCGCGGCGGTCGCCGCGGCGACGGTGGTCGTCCCGACCCCGCCCTTGCCGGTGAACAGCAGGAACTGCGCCAAAGCCGCTACCTCAGCCCTCGACCCGCTTCTTGAGCTCCTTGAGTGCCGTATCCATGATCACTTTCTCGGCCTTCCGCTTGAACATGCCGAGCATCGGGATCGACAGATCCACCGCCAGGTTGTACGTCACCCGGGTCGACCCGCCGGGCTGCGGGTCGAGCACGTACGAGCCGCGCTGGCTCTTCTGCATCTGCCCGCGGATCAGGTGCCAGTCGACCCGGCTCTCCCCCGACCAGTCGTACTCGAGCACGTAGTCGTCCTTGACCACGCCCGCGTCGATCACGAAATGCACCTGGTGCGCGCGCTTGCTGTCGCCTACCGCGAGCACCTCGCACGTCTTCACCGAGCCGGCCCACTGCGGATACGCCTCGAAGTCCGCGATCACGTCCATGATCTTCACGGGCGGGGCGTCGATCACGATCGACTGGGTGGACTGGTCGGCCATGCCCCGAAGGTTACCGGCTCGGCCCGGTGGTCCGGTCCGGCCGTCCGGCCCGGGCCGGCCGCCGGTCGGTCGGCGGCGGACACCGCGGGCGGTCCCGGGCGAACCGGACGCCCGCCCGGCGGCGCCCACCGCCCGGACCCACCGGCGGGGGTCGACCCGCGTGCTACCAGCGCAGCACGAACGGCCGGCCCAGCCCGCGGAAATGTCCGACGTTGATGCATTCGGTCCGGCCGATCCGCAGCCGGTGCTGCAGCGGCTGGTGCACGTGGCCGAACAGCACGTACCGCGGCCGGGTGGCCCGGATCACGTCCAGCAGCGCCGCCGACCCGCGCTCGAACCGGCGCGCCACCACGTCGTACGTGAGCTCCGGGACGGCCGGCGGGATGTGCGTGCAGAGCACGTCCACCGGGCCGACCTCGGCCAGCTTCGCGGCGAACTCCTCGTCGGTGCGCTCGTACGGGGTGCGCATCGGCGACTTGAGCCCGCCGCCGACGAAGCCGAACGACCAACCGTCCAGCATCGTGCTGGCGCCGTCGAGCACGTGTACGCCGTCCCGGGCGAACTCCGGCCACAGGTTGGGCATGTCCACGTTGCCGTAGGTCACGTACGTGGGGGTGGGGAACGCGGCGAACATCGCGGCGTACTGCCGGCGGACCGCTTCCAGCACGACCGCGTCACGATCCGGGCCGACCGTCCCCCACAGCTCGCGGGTGTACTCGCGGGCCGCGTCGTACTGCTTGGCGGTGCGCAGCGCCACGTACCGGCGCACCGCGTCCGGCCCGAACAGGTCACCGAGGATGCCCCCGGTCGGGTCGGCGTAGTCGATGAACAGGAGCAGGTCGCCGAGGCAGACCAGCGCGTCGGCGCCGTCTCCGGCCCGGGCCAGCGCCTCGACATGACCGTGGACGTCGGAGACGACGTGGACACGCACGCCTGCGAGCCTACGGTGCCGCGATCCGGGCCGGGCGCCGACGGGCCTGGCAGAGACCGGGCCGGGCAGAGAGATGCCCGTGCCCGCCGGCGGGTGGACGGCGGGCACGGGCAGTCGGGCGGAGCGGTCGGCCGGCCTGTCCACCAGAGCCTGCCGACCGCTCCACCCGGATCGCTACCGCCCGCCGGTCGGGAGACCCACACCCGGCGCCAGGGAGGGCAGTGGCACCGGAATGGGCTGGGTCGGCAGCGCGACCGGAAGCTGTGGCACCGTCAGGTTCGGCGGCAGCTTGAGCCCGGAGGGCTGGATGTTGACCACGGTGTGGTCGGCCGCCCGGAAGGTGACCGTGACCGACCCACTGGCCGGCCACTTCGGCAGCGGCGTGCCCAGGTCGATCCGCAGCACCATGGCGGCCGCGTCCCGCCTGACCAGGTGGATGGCCAGGTCGCCGAGCCAGCTGGGCACCTTGCCGTTGCCCAGCGCGCGCTGCACGCCGGTCTTCGCGGCCACCACCATCGCCTGCGCGTCGGTCACCGCGCGGCGTACCTCGGCGATCGCGGCCGCCCGCTGGTCAGCGGTCAGCTGGTGGCCGAGCGAGCAGTCGTAGTACGTGACCAGCTCGCCCGCCGGCGGCAGCAGCCGCTGCAGGTCGGCCCCGGACAGCGCGGCCAGCGCGCGGTCCGCCCCGGTGCCCAGCTCCGTGCGGGCCACGGTGGCGAAGACCGTCTGCACCCGGCGCACCGCCGCGGCGTACTCGTCCGCGGTCAGCGCCCGGCGCAGCGTCGTGCAGGCGTCCGGCACCGAGGCGGACGGCGGGATCGTCGGCAACGGCACCGCCTTTCCCGGCAGCGCCGGTACGGACGGCAGGCCGGACAGCGACGGCGCGATGCTGCCGGGCACGCCCAGATCGGGCGCGCTCAGCCCGCCGCGCGCCGGCGCCGGCACGTCCTGGTTGGCGACGGGGGTGGTGCGGAACGGGCCACGGTGGGCGGCCGCCATGGGGGCGGCGACAGCCATCGCGACCCCCACGGCCACGCCGGGGACGATGAGCCGGCGGGCCGGCCGGTGCGGCTGCATCCGGTGCAGGTCCAGGTTCGGGGCGGGGAGGTCGGCGACATCCGCCGCCATCGCCCTGGTGAGCTCATGTTCCATGTCCTCGATCATCGTTTCTCCACGGTCGACAGCCGCGCTGGGCGGCCTGGGGATGGATCGGCGGATGCGGCCGGCGGCCGCGGCAGGCCGGTCCACGGGCTGACTAACCCGCGCAACCTGGCCAACCCGCGGGATGCCTGGCTCTTCACCGAACCGACCGAGCACCCCAGCTCGGCGGCCACTTCCGCCTCGGGCAAGCCCTCCCAGTACCGCAGTACGAGCACCGTCCGCATCGCCACCGGCAGGCGGCGCAACGCGGCGGCGAGCCCGTGCCGCAGATCAACGAGCGTCGTGGGGTCGGTCGTGGCCGAATCGGCCACCATCTCGTCGTCCAGCGGCAACTCGGTCACGTACCGCCGGCCACGCCAGCGGTCCGTCGCCAGGTTGACGATGATCCGCCGCACGTACGCCTCGGGATGGTCCATCGCACCGATCCGCTTCCAGCGCCGGCATGCCCGCTCCAGCGCCGACTGCAGTAAGTCCTCGGCATGATGGGTGTCCCCCGCGATCAGGTACGCGGTGCGGTACAACCCCATCGATTTGTCTTGCACGAACTCTGCGAACGCACGCTCTCCGGCTGCGTCCATCTCACCTCCATGCGGCTCCCGACACCCTTCTCAACGGGAGCGCGCGACCCGAGGTTGAGAGCAGTTTTCCGGATCCGCGAGGTTTTTCCCGCCCTGCCCCGGCTGGGCCCTGGCGGGCGGGTCCGCGGCGCGCGACTCGCCCGCCGGGCGGCCGGCTTCCAGCTCGTCCTTGAGCGCCCAGAAGACCTGCTTGGCGCGCAGCGCCCGGCGCCGCCGCTCGCGCCCGGCGGCGGCGACCGAGAACGCGCGGCCCGCTGGCGGCTCGGCGCGCAGGTAGTAGTGCACGATCACGCCGTCCCCGAACGGCTCCAGCCAGACCTCCATGCTGCCGGCCAGCGCGCCGCCGAGGTTCCACCGGATGCCCTGGTCGGCGCGGTCCTGGAAGATCGACAGCCGCAGGTCCGGCCACCACCGGCGCCAGCGTCGCGGGTCGGCGACGGCGGTGGCCACGGCGGCCGGCGTGGCCACCACGAAGGTCTCGTCGACAAGATCGAACCCGGGCACGGTGATGGAGTGTCCTCCACCCGGCGGCCGCGGCGGGAGCGGGGCGACGTGATCGACATCGGGCTCCCCACGCCGGGCGGCGGCACGCTACTTTGAAGTAACCGCCGTGTGACGCGGCGGGCAGGTTGCCTGGGCCGGCGCGAGGAGGCTCCCGTGCGTGAGTTCACCGTTCCCGCGACGATCACCGTGCCGGACAAGGCGACGGCCAGCGACGCGGTGTACGAGCACGCCCGCACCACGCCGGAGCAGGTCAGCTTCAACCGGCGGGTCGAGGGCGGCTGGCAGGACGTGACGGCCGCCCAGTTCGCGACCGAGGTGCGCGGGGTGGCCCGCGGGCTGATCCAGGCCGGCATCCGGCCGGGCGACCGGGTCGGCCTGATGGCGAAGACCCGATACGAGTGGACGCTGTTCGACTACGCCATCTGGTCGGTCGGCGGCGCCGGGGTGCCGATCTACGAGACGTCCAGCGCCGAGCAGGTGCAGTGGATCCTGAGCGACTCCGGCGCGGTGGCCGCGGTGGTGGAGACCGCCGAACATGAGGCCGTGGTCGCGTCGGTCCGGCCGGATCTCCCCGGGCTGCGCAAGGTCTGGCGGATCGAGTCGGACGCGGTCGGCACGCTCACCGGGCTCGGCCGCGACCTGGACGACGAGGAGATCGACCGGCGCCGCGCCGCGGTCAGCGCCGACGACCTGGCCACGATCATCTACACCAGCGGCACCACCGGCCGGCCCAAGGGCTGTGAGCTGACCCACCGCAACCTGCTGTTCGACACGATGACGTCGGCCGACGGGCTGCAGGCGATGTTCAACTCGGCCGGCTCGACGCTGCTGTTCCTGCCGCTGGCGCACGTGTTCGGCCGGGTCGTGCAGTGTGGCGCGGTGCTGCACGGCACCCGGCTCGGGCACACCGCCGACGTGAAGAACCTGCTGCCGGATCTCGCCGCGTTCCGGCCGACGTTCCTGCTGTCGGTGCCGCGGGTGTTCGAAAAGGTCTACAACTCGGCCAAGCAGAAGGCGCACGCCGACGGGCACGGCAAGATCTTCGACGCGGCCGAGGTGACCGCGGTGGCCTACAGCGAAGCGCTGGGCCGCGGCCGGGTGCCCGTCACGCTGAAGGCCAAGCACGCCGTGTTCGACCGGCTGGTGTATTCCAAGCTGCGGGCCGCGCTCGGCGGCCAGTGCGGGGCCGCGATCTCCGGCGGCGCGCCCCTCGGCGCCCGGCTCGGCCACTTCTTCCGCGGTGTCGGCGTCACCGTCTACGAGGGGTACGGGCTGACCGAGACGACCGCCGGCGCCTGCCTGAATCTGGAGGGCGCGCTGAAGGTCGGCACGGTCGGCCGGCCGATCCCGGGCGTGTCGATGCGGATCGCGGACGACGGCGAGGTCCTGCTCCGCGGCGACAACATCTTCCGCGGCTACTGGCACAACGACACGGCCACCGCGGATGCCATGGACGGCGGCTGGTTCCACACCGGCGACATCGGCGAGATCGACACGGACGGCTTCCTCACGATCACCGGCCGGAAGAAGGAGCTGATCGTCACGGCCGCCGGCAAGAACGTCGCGCCGGCCGTGCTGGAGGACCGGCTCCGCGCGCACCCGCTGATCAGCCAGTGCATGGTCGTCGGCGACCAGCAGCCGTTCATCGGCTGCCTGGTGACGATCGACCCCGAGGCGTTCCCCGCCTGGAAGCAGGCGCACGGCAAGGCCGCGGACGCGACGGTCGCGGACCTCCTCGACGACCCCGACCTGCGCGCAGACGTGCAGGCGGCGGTCGACGAGGCGAACAAGGCGGTGTCCCGGGCGGAGGCGATCCGCAAGTTCCGGATCCTGCCGAAGGACTTCACCGAGGAGGGCGGCGAGCTGACCCCGACGCTCAAGCTGAAGCG
The DNA here is from genome assembly GCA_039648995.1 of Mycobacteriales bacterium. Classification (GTDB taxonomy): domain Bacteria; phylum Actinomycetota; class Actinomycetes; order Mycobacteriales; family CADCTP01; genus JBBWZH01. The sequence continues at coordinate 7,765 of JBBWZH010000392.1, read as the reverse complement.
ATCCGTCGTGACCAAGGAGTACGCGGACGAGGTGGCCGCGATCTACAGCTAGCCGATGGGCCGGGTGCGGGGCTCCTGCCGGCGCTTGGTGACCCGGGAGATGTACCGCCGCTGGCCCTCGGTCAAGGTCAGCACGCGCCGGTTCTTCACGTAGAAGTCTTGCCACGCGCGGTCCCGGAACTCCTGCGTGAGCTTGATTCGCTGCACCACGCCATTCTGCGGGGATGTTCGATGATTGTCGATACAACTGGGCGTGACATTGGCTACTGGGAGTCGCCCTCCCAGCCCAGCAGGTCGACCAGCAGGCGGGCGATCGCGTCGGCGTGGGTGACCAGCGCCTCGATGCCCTCCGGCGCGTCCAGCGGGCTGTCCGGGTCGGTGGCCGACGCGGACAGCACCGCGATGGCCCGGCCGACCGCGTTCAGCACCGGCACCGCCGCCACCACGGCCAGGTCCACGTACCGCTGCTGCCGCAGCGGCGGCAGGTCGGCGAGGCCCTGCAGGATCTCCTCGCCGCGCGCGGTCAGCCCTTCGGTGTCGCGCCAGGCCCGGCCGACCAGCCCCTGCCCGACCTGCCACCAGTCGGTGCCGCCGTGCCCGGTGCGGTCCGCCTCGAACGCCGGCACCAGCATCAGGCCGGTCTCGTCGGGCAGATAGAGGTGCAGGCTGGCGCCTTCCAGCGCGCCGCCCGGGTGGGCGCGCATCCGGCGGATGAACAGGTCAGCGGCGGTGTAGCGGGCCCGGCTGACCCGGTCGACCACCACCGCCGGGTCGGGCGGTGGTCTGTTCTGCTCGACGGTGACCGGTCGGTCCGCGGCCGCGTAGCCGGCGGTCTCGTCACCGCTGACGTAGATGTTCAGCGCGTCGACGCCGACCGCGCTGGCGGTGGCGACCTGGGTCAGCCGGGCGGAGACCACCGCGAGCTGGCCCTCCAGCAGCTCCCGCCGGTCCTCCTCGTTCTCCAGCCGGGACTCCTGGTCGTCCACCTTGCGGCGCAGCGTGAACAGCCCGGGGACGCCGAGCTCGGCCAGGTCGGGCGACAGCAGCAGCAGGATGAACAGCGCGTAGCCGAGCACCAGCCCGTCGCTGGCCTGCGGCCCGCGGCAGGCGCGGACGACCGCGCCGGCGACGGTCACCGACTCGGCGCAGACCTGCGCGTGGCCGGCCGCGACGAAGCTGATCGCGACCAGCACCGCCGCCACCGCCAGACCGCGGCGCGCCCAGTCGACCCGGGTGGCCCGGGAGTCTCTGCGTGGCCGGGCCGGCCGCCGGTCGTCGTTGGTCACGGCGCACACCATAGAGGCCGATACCGACAGCTTTCCGGTCGCCCGGAACTACCCGCGCGGGCGCGGCCGGCGCGGGCCCGGCCGCGGGTTCAGCCGTGCAGGAGTGAGCCGAGGCGGCCGGCGAGGACGTCCCAGCGCCAGTCCCGCTCCACCCAGGCGCGGCCCTTCTCCCCCATCGCCCTGGCCGAGTCCGGGTCGGCGAGCAGGCCGGCGACCCGGTCGGCGACCGCCGGCACCGACCGCCCGTCCACCACGTAGCCGGTCTCCCCGTCCAGCACCGCGTCCGGCGCCCCGCCGGACCGGCCGCCGACCACCGGCAGCCCGGTCGCCGACGCCTCCAGGTAGACCAGGCCCAGCCCCTCCACGTCCAGCCCGCCGCGCCGGGTGCGGCAGGGCATCGCGAACACGTCGCCGGCGGCGTAGTGCGCGGGCAGTTCCTCCCAGCGCACCTGGCCGGTGAAGACGACGTCCGCGCCGACCCCGGACGCGGCGGCCAGCCGGCGCAACCGGTCCAGGTACGGGCCGCCGCTGACGATCAGCAACGCCGCCCCGGGCACCCGGCGCCGGATCAGCGGCAGCGCCCGGATCAGCGTGTCCTGCCCCTTGCGCGGCACCAGCCGGGAGACGCAGACCACGGTGGGTCGCGTGCCCAGGCCGTAGCGGCGGCGGACCGCGGCCCCGTCCACGCCCGGCGCGAACGCCTCGGTGTCGACGCCCGGGGGAAGGTGCACCAGCCGCGGGTGCGGGCCGAGCGCCGGCGCCAGCCTGGACCGGGTGTACTCGCCCAGGTAGGTCACGGCGTCCACGGTGGACCCGATCCGGCCCAGCAGTTGGCGGGCGCCGGGCAGCGCCGCCCAGCCCACCTCGTGCCCGTGCGTGGACGCGACGAACCGCCGAACGCCCGCCGCGCGCAACCCGCCGGCCAGCAGCGCAAGCGGGGCGGCCGCGCCGAACCAGACCGCCGTGCAGCCCTCGGCCCGGGCCACCGCGCGGGCCCGGCGCAGCACCGTCGGCACCGGCAGCATCAGGCCGGTCGGGTGCCGGACCACCGGGAACGGCTGCGCCGCGTCGAACCGGTCGGCCCCGGGCCAGGCCGGCGCGTACACCACCACCGACCCCGCCGGCTGCCGCACCAGCAGCGCGTGCACGTACGCCTGGATGCCGCCGGCCCGGGGCGGGAAGTCGTTGGTCACCACCAGCGTCCGGCCGCCGTTCACCGGCGGTCCGGCCGAGGGCGGGCCGGCCGGAGGCGGGCCGGCCGGAGGCGGGCCGGCCGGAGGCGGGCCGGCCGAAGGCGGGGTGGTCACGAGAACTCGGCCTGCACCGCCGCCCGCCACTGCGCCACGAACTGCGCGGTGCTCAGGTGCAGGTAGCGGCGCAGCGCCGAGTCGACCGCGGCCGGGCCGGCGCCGGGGCTGGTGCCGACGGTCCGGTAGAAGCGCACCAGGCCGGGCAGGCCGATCCGGCCGGCGATCAGCCGGCAGGCCGTCCAGGCCTCCTCGTACGCGACCGTCAGCCGCGGCGAGTCGCCGTGGAAGTCCTGGTCGGCGGGCAACCGGCCGGGCCAGCTGTGCCGCCCGAGCAGCGTGTGCAGGTCGGCGGCGATCACGCCGGGGCCCACCCCGCTGTCGCGGTATCCGACGAAGTCCGCGAAGCCCTCGACCAGCCAGGTCGGCATGCTCGTGCTCGTCGCCGCGCGCGACGCGACGTGGGTGATCTCGTGCTGCAGCACGATCCGCCGGCCGAGCGAGCCGAGCCGGTCCAGGTTCGCCGGGTTGAGCACCACCCGCTGGCCGCGGGTCTTGCCGGTCTTCGTGTCGACATAGTCGGCTATCGACACCGCCGCGATCCGGGCCAGCGCGAACTGCTCGCCGACCAGCGCGGTCAGTTCCTTGGTGCCGTCCGGGATGAGCACCGCGACCTGGCGCGGCCAGTTCGGGCCCCAGACCGCGGTCACCCGGGGCACCGCCAGGTCGACCGTGTCGGCGAACGACCGCATCCGGCTCGCGTTGCCGGGGTGCGCCAGGACCAGGCTGGACGCGCCGCGCAGCACGACCACCCGGCCGAAGTCCCACATCCCGCGCCAGGTACGGCCCCCGTCAGCCACCGCGTCGTCGTCCGCGGCCAGGTACCACCGGGTGCCGCGCTGCACGAACGTCAGCACCGCCGGCCGATCGGTGGGCGTCGCGTCCACCACCTTCAGCCCGTACCGCAGGGTGACCGACGGAACCCAGACCCGCACCGCCCGGTACCGGCGGCTGGCGGCGGCGGTGAGCTGCCGGGTGACGAGCGGGTCGACCACGTAGTGCCAGGACGCCAGCGGGACGGCCGCCAGGTTGTCGAACAGCGCCGCCTGCTTGGCCCGGAACGCGGCCGCCGACGGGTCGATATCGGCCAGCCAGCCGACCCGGTTGTGCCCGAGCAGCGCGTCGGCATGCCGGTTCAACAGGATGCGGACCGCCAGATCCCGGCCGGCGCTGCCATCGACACCGGGTACCTGCGCCGGGGCGCCCCGGGGGGCGGACGCGACCGCACCGGGCCGCCGCACCGTCCACGCGCCCGCGCCCGGCCGGGGCAGCACCGCCACCCCGGCCCCGACCTCGACCACCGCGACGACCGCGAGCACCGCCGCCAGCCACCGCGCCCGCCGGCCCCCCGCCGGCGCGATGCGGTCAGCCGTCGCCGCCGTGTGCCCTGGTGCCCCGTGCCCTGGTGCCCCGCGCTCGGCAGGTGGCACCGCGCCGCCGGAGCCCTGCGCCGCGTGGTCCGGGCCCGGCGCCGGGTGCGGGCGGATCTCGGGCGGCGTGCCCGGCCCAGGGCCGGGCCGGGGGTCGCCGGGGTTGTGGAGGGGGCTGCCCGCGCCCGCTCCGCTCGTCACAGAAGGCATCGTACGGCTCGCGCCCGGCGCTACCGCGGACGATGGACCGGGACGGTCAGCCGGCCTCAGCCGACCCGGGTGGCGCCGACGAACGGGAAGCTGTCGATGTTCGCCACCTGCACCGGCACCCCGTAGGTGGACGCGTGCACCATCTGGGTGTTGTTGATCGCCAGCCCCACGTGGTGGATCGGGCTGTAGAAGAAGACCAGGTCACCGGCCCGCACCTCGCTGCGGGAGACGTGCGTACCGACGCCGTACTGGCCGCTGCTGGAGTGCGGCAGGCCGACCCCGGCCGCCGCCCACGAGTACATGGTCAGGCCGGAGCAGTCGTACGAGCTGGGGCCGGCGGCGGCCCACACGTACGGGTCGCCGCGCTGAGCCAGCGCGGTCTGCACGGCCGTGTGCGCGGCGGCACTGGCCGGCCCGACGCTCACCGGCCCGCGCGAGTCGCCTCGGGAAGCGCGGGTCGGGTCGCCCACCGCGTACCGGTCGGCCAGGCTCAGCCGCGACAGCACCCCCTCCAGCGCGACCTTCCGCTTAGCCAGATCAGCCTTCTTCGCCGCGATGTCGCGCTGCACCTTCTGCGCGGCGGTCAGCGCCGACTGCGCCGAGGTCTGCGCCTTCAACGCGGCGACCCGCACGGTCGCGAGCCGGCCGAGCACCGCGCCGCGGCGGGCCGCGATCACGTTCAGCGCGCTCATCTGGTCCATGAACTCGCGCGGCGACGTGCTGGTCAGCATCAGCGTGAACTGGCTGAACGGCACGGTCTTGTAGACGCCGGCGACCACGTGCTTGACCTGGCCGGCCAGCGCCGCGTACTGCACCTGGATGGCGCGCGCCTGCTTGTCCGCCGCCTTGTACTCGCGCAGCCGCCGGGCCAGGACCACCCGGGCGTCGTTGTACTGCTCGGCGACGATCTCGGCCTGCGAGCTGAGCGCGCTCAACTGGGCGCGGGCATCGCCCGCGGTCGTGGGCGTCGGCGGCGCCGCGTCACTGGCAGTCGACAACCCGGCGAGGGTGGCGGCGGTCAGGGTCAGCACGGTCAGGGAGCGGAGCAACCAGGAAGTTGATCGCGGGGACGCCACCGAGGCGGCACTCCTTGTCTTCCCTAGACCGCCTACCGGGTTAGCTGACGGGTTCGGGCCGGAAGGCGCCCTACGGTACGGAGTACCGATTCACCCCAAGACTTACCTGGCGGGTCCCCGGTCCGGCACCCGAGGGGGGTCGGGACGCCGATTCGGCGGTGGCCATCCGGTGCTTCCGGGGGGAGGAAGCAGACTGCCGGATTTGGCCGGCCCGAAGATTACGGCGGTCACGCAGCCATGACCAATCGCTTGGGCCTCGTTTCGCTAAGTCCACCCTTCTGGGCTAATGATCTCTTACAAGGGGTGGGAATCCGGCTACGCGACGTGTGTGCGGCGGCTCAGGGCGTCCCTCTGTCCAGTGACCAGTCGCAGCGGTGGTACCAGACCACCGTCCGCCAGCGCGGCGATCGCCCGGCGCTCCGTCTCGTCCAGCTGGACACCGTCGGGCGGCGCCCCGAGCAGGACCGTGACCACGCAGTCACCACAGGCGAGCCCGCGGACGGCGCACCCGTCGCAGTCGATGACCATTGCCGTACTCCCTTCCACGTCGGTTGACCTGCCTCGTCGCCCGGCCCGCGGCGGCGCCACCACTGCCGGACGACAGGAACGCTAGGCAGTGGGTACGACAAATTTGCCGACACGATCTCGGCGGTCGAGGCGAAGCGCCAGCCGCGGTCGACGCGAGGTGCCGGCGCGGTCGAGCCGGCGGCGGTGGAGGCGAGGGGCCAGCCGCGGTCGAGGCGGCAGCGGTCAGCCGCGGTCGAGGCGGCGGAGCAGGACGGCGGAGGGGACCGGGTAGACGCCCTGCCGCTGCACGCCCTCGGCGACCTCGCGGTCGGTGGAGACGACCACCACCGGGCGGCCCATCGGCTCGGCGGCGACCAGCCGGCGGATCAGGTCGTCGGCGGTCTCCCCCGCGGCGCTGAACAGCACCCGGACCCCGCGCGGCGCCGGCGGCGCCACCGGCGGCCGGGCGGCACCGTCGAACACGCACGAGACCTCGGCCCGGGTCCGTGCGGCGAGCGCGCCGAGGCCCTGCACCAGCCGGTTGCGCTGGGCGGCCAGCGGCAGCTCGCCGTAGCCCGACTTGGTCACGTTATAACCGTCCACCACCAGGTGGACGCGGGGTAACGCGAGCAGCCGGTCCAGCCGGTCCGGGTCGTCGCCGCGGGCGCCCTGCTGGTCGTGCCCTGGGGTGACCGCGCTGACCGCGTCCGCCGGGCGTTCGTCGGTCGGGGTCAGCGCGAGCTCGCGGCGCAACCCCTGCACGGCGCCGGCGACGGTGTCCAGCAGCAGCCAGAGCCGCGCCTCGTCGGCCTGCCGGGAGTCCTTCGCCGCCCGCCGCGCCGACTCGACCGCGTCCTCCGCCTCGGTCCACCGCTGCCGCAGCCGGCGTACCTCGGCGTGCGCGGTGGACTCGGCCGTGGCGGCCCGGCGGCGCTCCTCGGCCAGCGCCTCATCGGCGGCCACCCGGGCCCGCTCGGCCGCCCGGCGCGACCCCGTCTGCTCGCGCAGCTGCCGGCGCAGCGCGTCCGCCTCCGCCTGGGCCGCGGTCGCGGCGGCCTGCAGGCGGGCGACCTCAGCCGCCGTCGACTCGCGCACCGCCACGATCTCGGCGCGCAGCCGGTTCAGCTCCGCCTCGCGCTCGCGCGCCTGCGCCCGCTCGGCCACCTCGCCCAGCGCCGACCGGGCCCGCTCCACATACGCCGGCCAGCCCGGCACCCGCAGCAGGTACGCCGCCGCGGCCAGCTCCATCGGGTCGGCGGCGGCCGGCGCGTCCCCGTTGCGGACCGCCTCGATGATCGCCGGCGCGGCCTGCTCGGCCCGGACCGCGACACCCAGCCGGAACGCCGCGTCCGCCTCCAGCGCCGCGGCCAGCACGGTGCTACCCAGCTTCGCCCGCTTCGCCGGGGTGAACCGGGCCACCGCGCGCAGCGCCGCCGGCACCTCGTCCGCCGGCAGCCGCCCCAGCGCCTCGGCGGCCAGCGCGACGACGCGCATCCGCACCGTCTCCGGCAACGCCACCGCCTCGGCGGCCCCGCCGTCCGCCGGCTCGCTCCGGCCGGCCCCCGCCCCGTCCGGCTCCGCCCTACCGACCACGGCACCATCCGGCTCCGGCTGGCCGGGACGGGACAGGTCGGGACGACCGTGGGGCGGCGCAGCCGGCTCGACGCCGGCTCGACCTCCGTCCGTCCCGGCGTCGGCCGGGCCGTCCTCGGCGACGGTGGGTGGGCCGGCGGCGGCCGGGGCGTTCCCCGGATCGGCGGGTCGGCCGGGGGTGGCCGGGCCGTCCGCCGCGACGGCCGGTGGGGCGGCGTCGACCGGCGCGTCCCCCGGGTCGGCGGGTCGGCCGGGGGTGGCCGCGCCGTCCTCCGCGACGGCGGGTCGGCCGGCGTCGACCGGGCCGTCCTCCGCGACGGCGGGTCGGCCGGCGTCGAGCGGGCCGTCCACCGCGACGGCGGGTCGGCCGGGGGCGAGCGGGCCGTCCGACGCGACGGCGGGGGGGCCCGCGGCGA
>JBBWZH010000625.1:0-27327 GCA_039648995.1 Mycobacteriales bacterium | reverse complement strand
GCCGCGCCAGACTTAGGATCTGGTGCCTCCGGGCGTGGGGGTTCGAGTCCCCCCTCCCGCACGGACTTGGGTGAACCCTGCTCGCGGAGAGCGCTCGCCGGGGCGTCCGTCATGCTGGCCGCGGGGGCCGAGCCCCCGCGGACCCCGCGGCGCGGCCGGCGCCGGATCCCATCGCGGGGCGTTCGGTGCACGAGCGGGGCAGGCTTCCCCTGCTCCGCTTCGCTTCGCCAGGGGCCCCGCTCGTCATGCTGGCCGCGGGGGCCGAGCCCCCGCGAGCCCCGCGGTGCGGCGGGTGGTGGTTGGGATCGTGGCGTGTGCGGGGCGCTCGCTTGGGCAGGAAAGCGCCGGCCCGGTGCGGGGCGGCGCGGGCGGGGGCGGGCACGGGCGGCGGCCGCGCCGTCGGGTGCGGGCCGTGCGGGGCGGTCGGGGGCGGGGCGGTCGGGGGCGGTGTCCGGGTAGGCTCGTTTCGTGTCGGATCGTTCATTTGTGGATGCTGAGGATTTGCGTGAGCTCATCCCCGCCGCCGCCGTCCGGGCCGATGATGCGACCACCTCGTATTGGATTGACCCGGCCGGGAGGGTCTGGTTCGGCAGTCGTCTGGTGCGCGGCGCCGATGGACCGTCGTTTCGGTTCTACCGCAACCTCTTCGGCAAGGATGAGCGGCGCTGCTACGTGGGCGGCTCCCCGCTTACGGGCGCGGAGCCGGGCACGTTCCAGGTGTTGAACTACACCTATGTCACCGACGGCAGGTCGGTGTGGACACTGGGTGGCAGGCTGCCGGATGCCGACGCGCAGACCTTCGTCGTCTGCGACCGAGGTTTCATTCCGGCCGGCGGAATTGACGTTCCGGGCGGCGGGCGGGTGCCGTACGGCTTCGGCAAGGACCGGTCGAGCGTCTACTACTACGACTTCGATGGACGGCCGAACCGGATCGGCAAGGCGACCGCCCTTTCGTTCGTTTCCCTGGGCGACGGGCACTTCGGCCACGACGACGCTTTCGTGTTCTACGGCCGCACGATGCTGCCGAAGGCCGACGCCCGGACCTGGACCAAGCTTGGCCCGGCGCACAGCCTCTACAGCACCGACGGTTCCCGCATCTACTACACCAACCGGCGGCTCGCGGCCGACCGGGCGACGTTCGTCGTCCTCGACACGGCGGACGGCTCGCAGCTCGCCCGCGATCGCGATCACTACTACTTCACCGACCTACTGATCAGCGCGAGCGAATTCGACGCGTTCGAAGCACAGGCACGATAGCGCCGTCATTCCTGCTGGCTTGGTCGGTACAGCGTCCGCTCGCTGGCAATGGTGCAGGCTGTCCCTGCGCTGGCCGGGCGCGGCAGGGGCAGGGGTGACGGGGGCCGTAGGGGGAGACCAGGTGGCGGACGGCGGGCGGGCGGGGTGGCTGGCGGTCCGGGCGCGACTGCGGGAGCGGCGGTGGGAGCTGGGGGTCGCGGCGGGGCGTGAGTATCCACAGTGGACGGTGGTGGGTGGTACGCCGTTGCTCTCGCGGCCGGAGTGGTTGCCGGCCACGCCACTGCCGGTGCCGGATATCGCGCTGGAGTATCGGGATGACGCCGGGTTCGCCGGGGTGACCGGCGCCGAGGCGGTCGCGGCCCGGGTGCTGCCGGAGCGGCCCGGCGGCGGCCGGTATCCGCGGTACTCGGCGGCGGTTGCGGAGTTGGCGGCGCCGCGGCTGTTCGAGGACCGACCGACGTACCGCCTGCTGCACGCCGACCTGGGAGTCGCGCCGCGGCTCGTGTTCGGCGCCGGCAGCTACTTCGACGGCGTCGACGTGGGCGAGGCGTGCGCGCACGAGTTCGCCGCCGCGACGCTCGACCCGGGCCGGCCGGCCGGCGACCTCCCGCTGCGGCGTGCCGTCGGTGACCCGTGCGACCCGGGCCGGCGCCGGATCAACGTCGCGGTCAGCACGCTGACGCTGCGCCACGATCGGGCCGCCGGCACCTCGACGTTCCTGCTGCACCGGCGGGACGCGGCCGCCGTCGGGCACGCCGGCGGCATGTTCCAGGTGCTGCCGGTGGGCATCTTCCAGCCGTCCGGAACCGGCCCGGACGACGTCCGCAACGACTTCTCGCTCTGGCGCGGCATGCTGCGCGAGTTCGCCGAGGAACTGCTCGGCGAACCGGAGATCGCCGGCCGGGACGGCGCGCCGGTCGACTACGACGGCTGGCCGCTCGCCGCCCGGCTGACCGCGGCCCTCGGCACCGGCCGGGCCCGCGCGCACTGCCTCGGCATCGGCGTCGACCCGCTCACGCTGGCCACCGACATCCTCACCACGGTCGTCATCGACGCGCCCAGCTACGACGAGCTGTTCGGCCGGCTCGCCAGTGACAACGACGAGGGCACGATCCTGCCGGCGGTCCCGTTCGAGGCGGACCAGATCGACCGCTACGCCCGGCGCGAACCCACCCAGGCCGCCGGCGCCGCCCTGCTCGCCCTGGCCTGGACGCACCGCCACAGCCTGCTGCGGTAAGTCGGCAGTACCGCTACTGATCACACTTTGAGTGCGCGATAGACTACTGAAAGTAATGAATGCTGGTCAAGGACGGGGGTTCGGGTGGGTAGCAGACGGGGCTGGGCGCGGCGTGCGTGGGCGGGGCTGTTCGGCGCCGGGACGGTGATCGCGCTCGGCACGGTGCCCGCGGCGGCCGCGGACGCCGTGACGTTCCACGTCACAGCGACCGTGCCGGTGGCGACCCGCCCCGTCGGGGTGGGCGTCGAGCCGTCCACCCGGGCGGTGTACGTGGCGAGCGGGCCGACCAACTCCGTCTCGGTCATCGACGCCGACACGGACCTGGTCACCGCGACCGTGACGGTCGGCGCCGGCGCGAACGGGGTCGCCGTCGACACGCTCAGCCACACCGTCTACGTGACGAACACCGCCGCGAACACGCTCAGCGTCATAGACGCGACGACCCAGCGGGTGACCGCGACCGTGCCGACCGGCCCACAGCCGTACTTCGTCGCGGCCGACGCCCGGGCGTACACCGCCTACGTGACCAACGTCGGCAGCGACACGGTGACCGTGGTCGACACCGCGACCGCCACCGCCCGGGCCACGATCACGGTCGGGAACCAGCCGGCCGGCGTCGCGGTCGACCCGTACAGCCGCCGCGTCTACGTCGCCACCTCCAACGCCGGCGACACGGTATCCGTGCTGGACGCCGACCTGGACACCGTGCTCACCACCATCGCCGTCGGCACCAACCCGGCCGGCATCGCCGTCGACCCGGCCGCCGATGCCGCCTACGTGGCCACCGACGGCGGCCTGGTCGTGGTCGACACCAGCACCAACGCGGTCATCACGACGATCGCGGTCGGCGGCCGCCCGTACGGCGTCGCGGTCGACCCGGTCACCCACCTCGTCTACGTGACCAACCTCGGCACCGGCACGATCTCGGTGGTGGACGGGGTGACCCGGGCCGTGCTGCGGACGCTCATCGCCGGCTCCAGCCCGGCCGGGGTGGACATCGACCCGCTCGATCACGTCGCATACGTGGCGAACGCGGGCGGCGACAACGTGACGGTCGTCGGCCGCTGGGTGGCACCGGCGATCACCGCGCAGCCGGCGGACCGGACGGTCGCGTCCGGCGCGACAGCCACGTTCACCGTGGCCGGCAGCGGCAGCCCACGGCCACAGGTCCGCTGGCAGGTCCGGGCGCCGGCGCGGCAGGGCTGGCGCACGCTCCCGGGCGCCACCGACTGGACCCTCTCGCTGCTCGCCACCGGCCGGCAGGACGGCCTGTGGTACCGCGCGGTCCTGCTCAGCCCGGCCGGCAGCGCGACCAGCGACGCCGCGCGGCTCACGGTCACCGGCGGCTCGCTGGGCGGAGCGCCGCCGCCCTCCCTGCCAGCACCCGGGCCGCCGCGCTACCTCCCACCGCAACCGCCGCCCGCCTAGCCTCGGCCGGCCGGCGCCGGCCCACCGCCGGCCCGTCCCGGCGGTGGGCAAGTAGGCGCCCGCCTAGCCTCGGCCGGCTCTCGCCGGCCCACCGCCGGCCCGTCCCGGCGGTGGGCAAGTAGGGCCGGGCCGCCCGGGTGGGTCGCCGGGACGGCCCGGGGTATGCGAGGCAGAGGGATGGCCCGCGGGCGCCGACTACCGGATCCGGGTCAGGAGGATCGCGGTCCAGCGGTCGGGTGCCGTCGATGGTCCCGGTCGGAGCCACACCGAGGTGGCTCGTTCCGTCGGCGGGTATCAGCGGGGGGGTGGTACCCGCGGGCGCCGACGACCGGGCGTCTCGAGCCGGCGCCCGCGGAGACTCAGGGTTCGTCGGGCGGATCGTCGACGCGGGCCGGTCGGCGCTCCGGCCGGCGCTGGGGCCGGGTAGCGGGCAACTCGATCGCCAATTCCGCGTCCGCCTGCCAGCACGCCCCGCACCGCCCGCAGCCGACCTGGGCGCCGTAGTCGACAGCCCGGTCCGACCCGCACCGCGGGCACAACGCCCGCCGGCCGTAGTCGCCGGCCACCGCGGCGGAGCTCGGGTTCCAGGAGTCCGGCGCGGCCAACCTGTACCAAGGATGTCGCTGCATGCCGCAAAGTGAAGCGCTGACGACGGTACGTGAGCAGAGGGCAAGGTACGTTGCCCCACCGGACACGGCGCGGCCTGCGTGCCCCACGCGGCCGGCCGGGGCCGGCCGCCACCCGGCCGCGAGCCGTCAGTGCAGCAGGGCCGCCCGCAGGTACGGCACCAGCGCGCGCAGCGCGAGGCCGCGGTGGCTGATCGCGTCCTTGTCGGCCGGGGACAGCTCGGCGGACGTCTGCGTCCGCCCGGCCGGACGGAAGATCGGGTCGTAGCCGAAGCCGTTGCCCCCGCGGGGTTCGCGCACCAGCACGCCGTCCAACTGGCCGTGCACCACCTGCTCGGTACCGTCCGGGGTGACCAGCGCGGCCGCGCAGACGAACGCGGCACCGCGCCGGCTGTCCGGCAGGTCGGCGATCTGCTCCAGCACCAGCCGGAGGTTCCGCACGTCGTCGTGCCCTTGCCCGGACCAGCGCGCCGACAGCACCCCGGGCATGCCGTTCAGCGCGTCGACGGTCAGACCGGAGTCGTCCGCGACCGCCGGCAGGCCGGTGTGCCGCACCGCCTCGCGGGCCTTGAGCAGCGCGTTCTCGGCGAACGTGGCGCCGGTCTCGGGCAGCTCCGGGTACGCCGGCACGTCGCCGAGGCCGACGATGCGCACCGGCACCTCGGGCGCCAGGATGCGCCGCAGCTCCACCAGCTTGCTCTCGTTCCGGGTGGCCAGCAGCAGCGTCGGCACCCCGCCGGCCGCGCCGCCGCCCGCGGACCCGGCCGGCGGCTCGGTCATCGGCCCAGCGCGGTGCGCTGCATGGTGGTCAGCTCGGCGCAGCCGGCCACCGCCAGGTCCAGCAGCGCGGTCAGCGTGGCCCGGTCGAACGGCGCGCCCTCGGCGGTGCCCTGCACCTCGACGAAGTCACCGTCGCCGGTGCAGACCACGTTCATGTCGGTGCCGGCGACCACGTCCTCCTCGTAGCAGAGGTCCAGCCGCGGCTCGCCGTCCAGCACGCCCACGCTGATCGCCGCCACCGACCGTGGCAGCGGGTTCGAGCTGGCCAGCTTGCGCCGCTCGCCGAGCCAGGTGACCGCGTCGGCGAGCGCCACGTAGGCGCCGGTGACCGCGGCCGTGCGGGTGCCGCCGTCGGCCTGCAGCACGTCGCAGTCGATCGCGATCGTGTTCTCGCCGAGCGCCTTCAGGTCGATGCAGGCGCGCAGCGCGCGGCCGATCAGCCGGCTGATCTCGTGCGTCCGGCCGCCGATCTTGCCGCGCACCGACTCGCGGTCCGACCGGGTGTGGGTGGCCCGCGGCAACATCGCGTACTCGGCGGTGACCCAGCCGAGGCCGCTGCCCTTGCGCCAGCGCGGCACGCCGTCGGTCACGCTGGCCGAGCAGAGCACCCGGGTGCGGCCGAACTCGATCAGCGCCGACCCCTCCGCCCAGCGCTGCCAGCCCCGCGCGATCGTGACCGGCCGCAGCTCATCGGCCGCCCGGCCGTCAGGTCGCGTCATGCCGGCAACCCTAGCCAGCACCACCGACACCGCCCGGCCCGGGCCACCCGGCCCGGGCGCCGGCAACGGTGGGTCGCCGGACGGCCCCGGCACGGTCACCGGCAGACTTCCGGGCATGCGCAGCGAGACCCTGACCGTCCGCACCGGCTCCGCCCCGGTGGTGCGGGACCTGACCGAGGAGTGCGCCGGGTTCGCCGCCCGGCAGCCGCAGCCGGACGGCCTGCTGCACGTGTTCGTGCCGCACGCGACCGCCGGCGTCGCGGTGCTGGAGACCGGCGCCGGCAGCGACGACGACCTGCTCGCCGCGCTGGACGATCTGCTGCCGCCGGACCGCGGCTGGCGGCACCGGCACGGCAGCCCCGGACACGGCCGCGACCACGTCATGCCCGCGCTGATCCCGCCCTACGCGACAGTGCCGGTGCTCGGCGGGCGGCTCGCGCTGGGCACCTGGCAGTCGATCTGCCTGGTCGATCTCAACGTGGACAACCCGGTCCGCGAGGTCCGCCTGTCCTTCCTCGCCGGCTGACCGGCCGGCCCGGGCCGAGCCGGCTGACCTGTCAGAGGTCGTACGAGGTGCCGGCGGCGACCAGCTCGGTCGGGCCGTCGAAGGCGGCGGCTGCCTCGTCCCGGATGACCGTGCCGTCCGCCCACGGGGGCACGTGGGTGACCAGGAGCCGACCGACGCCGGCCTTGGCGGCGTGCTCGCCGGCTTCCCGGCCGGTCAGGTGCAGGTCCGGCGGGACCACCTCAGCGGGCATGTATGACGCCTCGCACAGCAGCGTGGTGCTGCCCTCGGCGAGCCGGACCAGGGCATCGGTGACACCGGTGTCCGCCGAGTACGTCAGCGCCGCGCCGCCGGCCTCCAGCCGTACGCCGTAGGTCTCGACCGGGTGGTTCATCCGCTCGAACCGCAGCCGGAACGGGCCCAGCTCGCGCTCCCCCGCGGCGACCGCGGAGAAGCCGAAGACGTCCCGCAGGCCAGCGCGCACGGAAGGGTCGTACGCGACCGCGAGCCGGTCGTGCGTGCCGGCCGGCCCGAGCAGCGGGATGCGCGGCCGGGGCCCGTCCGGGTGGTAGCGCCGGAACACGACGTACGGGCAGACGTCCAGGCAGTGGTCGGCGTGCAGGTGGGACAGCACGATGGCCTGCACGTCCGACAGCGACACGTGCCGCTGCAGTTCGCCCAGGCTGCCGCTGCCCAGGTCGAGCAGCAGCCGGTAACCGTCGTGCTCGACGAGGTAACAGGACGCGGGGCTGTCCGGGCCCGGGAAGCTGCCCGAGCAGCCGACGACGGTAAGCCTCATACGGCCACTCCTGCAGGACGCTCAGGCTCGGACGGCTACGCCGAGCGGGGTGGACTCCACCTGGCCGATCTCCGGCCCGAGGAACCGGCGGCCGAGCCGCCGGAACGGCTCCGGGTCGCCGGTCGCGACGAACCGGTGGTCGGCCGGCGGCGCGCCCTCGGCGCGCAACGTGCCGGACCGCACCAGGACCCGGTACACGTCCTTCGCGGTCTCGTCCGCGCTGGACACCAGCGTGACCCGGTCGCCCATGACCAGCCCGACGACGCCGGTGAGCAGCGGGTAGTGCGTGCAGCCCAGCACGAGCGTGTCGACGTCGGCGCTGGCCAGCGGGGCGAGGTACGACTCGGCCAGCCCGAGCACCTGCCGGCCGCTGGTGGTGCCGCGCTCCACGAAGTCGACGAACCGGGGGCAGGCCGCGGCGGTGACCTGGACGGCCGGCGCGGCGGCGAACGAGTCCTGGTAGGCGCCGCTGGTGATCGTGGCGACCGTGCCGATCACGCCGACCCTGCCGTTCCGGGTGGCCGCGACCGCCCGCCGCACCGCCGGCAGGATCACCTCGACCACCGGCACGTCGTAGCGCTCCCGCGCGTCCCGCAGGCACGCGGCGCTGGCCGTGTTACATGCGATGACCAGCAGTTTCACGCCGGAGTCGACCAGGTGGTCGAGTACCTCCAGCGCGTTGCGGCGGACCTGGGCGATCGGCAGCGGGCCGTACGGGCCGCGCGCGGTGTCGCCGACGTAGAGCAGCGGCTCGTTCGGCAGCTGATCGAGGATCGCCCGCGCCACCGTGAGGCCGCCCACGCCGGAGTCGAAGATGCCGATCGGCGCATCACTCACGACAAGGAAGCCTACGCGAGCCCGGTCGGGCCGGCCCGCCGATGTGCCCGGCGCCACCTGCCACCGGCCGGGACGGCCAGGTCAGACATGCCTCAGCGGTCCCGGACCCAGCCGGACGCCAGCGACGGATCTTCGCGCAGCATCTGGGCCAGCCGGGCGACGACCTGGCTGGTCTCGTCGGTCAGCGTGACCAGGCCACGGGTCGGCACGGACGGCGGGCGCTCCTGGTAGCCCGGCCGCGGCTGGTCAGCCGGCGGGATGGGCGGGGCCGCTGCCGGCAGCCGGAACCGTTCGTCGGAGTGCCGCCCGCCGCTGGCCGGCTCGGCGATCCACTCCTCCCGCGGGGCCGGCGGGACCGCCGGCGCGGGCGGGCGCGGCGGCACCGGCGGGGCCACGACGGCCGTCTCCACGGCGCCGTCCCGCTCGGTGACCCTGATCACGGTGCGGCCCGGGCGCCCGTCGGCCGGGGCCACCATCACCGAGAGGCCGGGATGCCGCTGCACCACCCGCGCGACCGCGGCCAGGACCTCGGCGAAGTCATCGTCCAGGTCGACATCGGGCGCGGCCGGCAGCAAGCCCCCGCGGTGCGTACGGCGCGCGAACTCCTCGCGCCGGCTCAGCCTTTCCAATCGATCGTTGATATCCGCCACGGCAACCCCCGCATGGTCAGGACGGGACCTTTGCCTGCATGCTGCTGCGTGCCCGCTCCAGCGCCCGATCCAGGACGACAAGCAAAGCATCGCGTACCGACAGTTTGTCACGTGCGTCGAAGGTAAGCACTGGTGTTGACTCTTCTATCGCCAACGCCCAGCGAATCGTGTCCAGATCGAGCGGTACGACCCCATCGAAGCGGTTCACGGCGACTACGAACGGTAATCGAAGCCGTTCGAAGTAGTCGACGGCCGGGTAGCAGTCGTCCATCCGCCGGCAGTCCACGATCACCAGCGCGCCGAGCGCACCGTGGGCCAGGTCGTCCCACATGAACCCGAACCGGTCCTGCCCGGGCGTGCCGAACAGGTAGAGCTTCAGGCTCTCGTCGATCGTGATGCAGCCGAAGTCCATCGCGACCGTCGTGGTCCGCTTGTCCGGGACGTGGCTGGCGTCGTCCACCTCGGCACCGAACGAGGTCATTTCGGCCTCGGTGGTCAGCGGGACGATCTCGGAGATGCTGCCGACACTGGTCGTCTTGCCGACGCCGAACCCGCCGGCAATGACGATCTTGACAGGCAGCGGCGGCGGCCGGCGCGCCGGCGCGGCCCGGGTGGCGCCGGTGTCGGCGCCCCGGTCAGGAGATAGCTCGAAGGCCACGGATCACCCTCAACAGCGTGTCGACGTCCTGCGAGACGTCGGTGTTCGGCAGGTAGACCGCGATGTGGCCCTCGGCGGACAGGTCGCCCACCAGCACCCGGATCACCCCGAGGTGCAGACCCAGCTGTGCGGCGATCTCGGCCAGGGCCAGCGGCCCGTCGCAGATCGCGACGATGTCGCGGCGCTCGAAGGCGAGCGACGGGATCGAGGCCCGCCCGAGCTCGGTGCTGATCACCTGTGTCTCGATCGCGATCGAGACGTCGGCGGCGACCCGCCCGGCGGTGAGCAGGAAAGGACGCAGACCCGTCGACGCCTCGACCCCGGCCGTGTCCGCGCCCAGATCGGTGGCGCCGGCGGACAGGAACGGCCGGATCAGCGCGCCCGCGGTGGGCGCGCGCTCGGAGGACGACGGATCGCCGGTCACGACTCTAGGGAGTTCTTCAGTTCGTTGATCAGCTGCGGGCTGAGCGCGACGCCGGCCCGGTTCGCGAACAGCGTCATCTCGTACGCCACGTTGCCGAGGTTCGCCGCCTTCGCCGCGATCACGCCCAGCACCGAGCCGCTGCTGATCGCGGAGACCAGCAGGTAGCCGTGCGCCATGTCGACGATCACCTTGTTCAGCGTGCCCAGCTGGTAGCAGCGGGCCGCGCCACCGGACAGGCTGGTGATCCCGGAGACGATCGCGGCCAGCCGGTCGGCGCCGGCCCGGTCCTGACCGTGTGACATCGCCATCAGCAGCCCGTCGGAGGACACCGCGATGGCCTCGATCACGCCGGCCGTCTCGGAGGCGAACCGGCCCAGGAGCCAGTTGAAGTTCTGCGCTTCAGCACTGAGCCCGTACGTCATGTTCGTCATCGCTCGCTCCCTTCCGTGCTGCCGGGCCGCTCCGGGTCGCCGGGCGAGCTACGGCCATCGTGAGCCGACTCCATCGCCCGGGCGACACCGGCCTCGAACTCCTCGACCAGTGCACGGGCGGCATCCGGATCCAGTTCAGGCGCCGGGGCAAGATCATTGGTACGGGACCCGGTATCGGGCAACTGCGCGCCCGGAACGCGCCGGTTCAGCCGGATCAGCGAGTTTCGCCGCCCGATGCCCAGCCGCCCCGCCCCGTTCCGCTCCCCCGCCGGCTCGCCGCTCCGCCGCCGCGGCTCGTCCTCCACCACGCGCACCACCGGCGCGTCGGCCGGCTCCACCGGGACAACCCGGGCCGCCTCGCCGCCCACCGGCGCCCCGTCCGCAGGCCCCGCCGCCGCCCCGGCCATGTCACCCGACCCGGCGTCCACCGCCGGCTCGGCGGGGGTCACGACCCCGTCCGGCCCGGAGCGGGCCGGCGGCTGGTACGGCCGGTCCGACGACGCCACCCCGCTGTCCGGCTCAGCCGGGGACGACCCGGAACGGGCCGGCTGTTCGTACGGCCGGTCCGACGACGCCGTGGCGCTGTCCAGCCCAGCCGGGGACGACCCGGAACGGGCCGGCTGTTCGTACGGCCGGCCTGACGACGCCGTGGCGCTGCCGGGCTCGGCCGCGGACTGCTCGGCGCCCACCGGCTGGTCGGCGGGGCGGGCCGGCGCCGTCGCGGACAGCCCGGCCGCGGACAGCCCGGAACGGGCCGGCTGCTGGTGCGGCCGGTCCGACGACGCCGTGGCGCTGCCGGGCTCGGCCGCGGACTGCTCGGCGTCCAGCGGCTGGTCGGCGGGGCGGGCGGGCGACGTCGCGGCCGGGGTGTCTGCCGACGGCCGGCCGGGATGCCCGGTCGAGGCGTCGGCCGGGCTCGCGGCGCCGGACCGGAACGGGCCGCCGGACCGGGACCGACCGGTCGGCCGAGGACCGTCCGGGCCCGCGCCGGACCCGGCCGGCTCGGTGGCGGCCGTCTCCGGTTCCGCGGCGACGGGCTGGTGCGAGCCGTCCCCGGCCCCGGCCGCGGTGTCCGGGGCGGGGTGCGCGGGGTCGGCGGGCGGCTCGGCGGGGCCGGGCGGATGGGCACCGGCGAAGCGTTCGTACGGGCGACCCAGGGACGGGCCGGGCCGGGCGTCGTCGCCCGGCCGGGTGTCGTCGCCGGGCCGGCGTGGCTGGCGCGGTGCCGGCGGGCCGTCGGCCAGCCGGGACGGCGGTTCGACGTTCGCATGCCGGCCGCCCGGCGGGTCCGCCGACGGCCACGGCGCCGGCGGTGGCACCGGCTGCGGGACGCGGCGGGCCATCGGCGGCAGGTCGGCCGCCGAGACCGGCGCGGGCGGCGCGGCCGCCGAGGCCGGCGCGGGCGGCGCGGGCGGCGCGGGCGGCGCGGCGAACGGCGACTCACTGCGCTGGGTGTCGGTGTGCGCGTACCGGGCGGTGACCGCGGCGAGGTTGTCCAGCGCGCGCTTCACCCCGGTCTCGAACTCGTCGACCAGGGCGCGGGCCGAGTCCGGGGTGAGCGGTGGCTCGCCCGGCTCGGCCGCCCCGGGCGACGGCGGGAGGTGGCTGCCGGGGACGCGCCGGCGCAACCGCTCCCAGCGGTCCAGCAGCGGCAGTTCCAGCTCGACCGGCTCGGCGGCCTGGCTGGGCGGCCGGACCGCGTACTCGGCCCGGTCAGCGCCGGCCTCGAAGTCCTCGGCGACCTTGCGGGCTTCCTCCGGCGTCTCCCGCAGACTCCAGCTCGGCGCCGCCGGCGGCCCCGGGTCGGGCAGCTGCGCGCCCGGAACCCGGCGCAGCACCGGCGTCTCCGGCCCACCCGCCGGCTCGGCCGGGCCGGTCAGCCCGCCGGCGGCCAGGTCGTCCAGGTCGTCGTCCGGACCGAACCCGACCAGCTCAGGCCACGCCGGCGGCTCGTCGCCGCCTCCCTCCGACCGGACGTCATCCGGCCGGTCCGCCTCCGCCGCCCGGAACCCGGCCGCATCCGGCCAACCGCCGGCACCGGGCCCACCGGACTCGGACGGGCGGAACGCGCTCGGCTCGGTGCCACCCGGCCAGCCGGGCTGCCCCGGCTCGCCGGACTCGGACGGATGGAACCCGACCGCGCCGGGCCCGGCCGCACCGGGCCAGCGGCCGGCACCGGGCCCGAAGGGCTCGGGTGGGCGGAGCCCGGTCAGGTCGCCGCCGGCCTCGCCCGGCTGACCGGCACCGGCCGGCGCGGGGCCGGTGGGTGGGTCAGCGGGGCGGAACGCGATGGGCTGGACGGGCGGGGCGGTGGGGTGGTGGCCAGGCGCGGGGTCGGTGGGCTGGAAGGAGATCTGCCGGGTGCCGCCGGTCGGGCGACCGGCGCCCGGCCCGTCCGCGTCGAGCAGGCCGGCCGGTGCGGGGACAGCGGACTCCAGCAGGTCGGCATCGCCGGCCGCCGAGCGCGACGTCGAGTGCCCGTTGCGGTCGGAACGGCCCCAGTCCGGCTCCGCCTCGGCCAGCCCCACCTCGGCGCGGCCCACCGGCAGGCTGGCCGGCCAGTTCGTCCGGCCGGGCTCGATGAGCGAGATCAGGCAGCCGCGCGGGATCGTCACCTCGGCGGTCACGCCGGTGCCCTCGGTGGCCCGCAGCCGCACGTTGATCCCGTGCCGGCGGGACAGCCGGCCGACCACGAACAGCCCGAGCACGTCGGTCGGCGCCAGGTCGAGGCGTTCCCGCTGCACGAGCCGGGCGTTCTCGTCGGTCAACTGCTGGTCGGTCATCCCGATGCCGTGGTCGACGATCGTGACCTGGCACCCGGCGGCGACCGCGTGCGCGGTCACGTTGACCTCGGTGTGTGGCGGGGAGAACGAGGTGCTGTTCTCCAGCAGTTCCGCCAGCAGCAGCATCACGTCGGTGGCCGCGTGCGGGGCGAGCCGGGCCTCGTCGGTCTCCCGCAGCCGCACCCGCTGGAAGCCCTCGATCTCGCCCAGCGCCGACCGGATCGCGTCCGCGATCGACAGCGGCTCGCTGGCCAGGCTCGGCTCGACCGCCCCGGAGAGCACCACGAGCGAGTTCGCGTTGCGGCGCAGCCGGGTGGAGACGTGGTCGAGCCGGTACAGCCGCTCCAGCACGGCCGGGTCCTGCTCGTCGCGCTCCAGCGTGTCGATCATGGCGAGCTGCCGGCCGACCAGGTTCTGCGTGCGGCGGCCGACGTTGCCGAACATGGTCGCCACATTCCGCCGGCTGACCAGCTGCCGCTCCACCAGCTCGGCGGCGACCTGCTGCACCCGGTTGAACGCGGCGGCCAGCTCGCCCAGCTCGTCGGTGGTGCCGACCTGGACCGGGACCAGGTGTGGCGGCGCGACGTCCAGGTTCTCCTCGTCCGAGACGCGGACCAGCTCCTGCTGGGCGACGTCGGCCACGTTCTCGGCGGACGCGGTCAGCCGGCGCAGCGGCTGCGCGATCGCCTGCGCGACCAGCACGCTGAGCACGACGACCAGGGTGAGCAGCAGCAGCCCGGTCACGATGACGATCACGCCGACGCCTGCGGCCCGGTTGGCCGCCGAGCTCGACTCCCGGGACACGTCCCGGGCGATCTTGATCTGCACCAGCCGGCTGAGCGCGGTCAGCGACTCGACGCCGGGCAGCAGGTCGTCGGTGACCTTGTCGCCGACGGCGCCGACCGGGTCACCGGTCACCCGGGACAGGTACCGCTCGACCGCCTGGCTGGCCGGCCCCTCCTGCACCAGCCGGTACAGCGTCTTTGCCGACGCGGACGCCAGCGACAGGAACAGCCGCTCCTGGGTGTCCTGCACCGAGGCGGCGGCCGAGACCAGCGCGATCACCCGGGCGTTGATCTGGTCCTCGCCGCTGAAACCGACGAACAGCGCGGCGCCCGCCGAGCTGGTCGCCTCGTCGTGCCGGATCAGCGCGTCCAGGGCCAGTTCCTGCCGGCCGGTGTCGGTGGAGGTGTTCGCGTCCTGGTGCAGGCTGATCGCGTCGATGAGCACGCCGATCGCGTTGCTGTACGCGGTGAACAGGGTGTCGGGGTCGATGTCCTGGCGCAGCACGCGGGTGCGGACCAGGTCGAGCGCGGCGACGGTGTCGAGCGCGGGCGGCAGCAGCGCCGAGACCCGCGCGCCGACGTCGGTGCGCACCTGGGCGATCCGGTCCTCCACCTCGGCCGACCGGACCACCAGCTGGTCCCGGCCGTCGCCGGTGGCCAGGTAGCCGAGCGAGAGCAGCCGCTCCTGCTGCAGCTGCTGGATCAGCGTGCCGACCTGGACCGCGGCCGAGACCACGTCGGCCGATCGGCGGGCCTGGGAGACCGCGTGCAGCCGGCCGACCACCAGCGGCGCGGCCGTGCCGACCACGGCGACCAGCGGCAGCAGCACCAGCAGGGCGAGTTTCTCCCGGACGCGGAGCCTACCGAGCAGCACGCGTGCCTCCCCGCCGTGGCGGCAGCGCGAGCCCGGACGAGGCGACCAGCTCGCGGGCGTCGACCGAGTCCGCGGCGCGCCGCTCGCCGTGCCGGCCGGCCGGCCGGGGCGGTGGCGGTACGGCCGGTGGGACCGCGGCGCGCCGGCGCCGGGCCGGCAGCCAGACCACGCCGGCCACGACCAGGCCGACGCCGAGCAGCAGCGCGACGGTGGCCGCCGCCAGCTCCCGCTCCGCGGCACTGATCCGCTTGCCGAGCAGCAGGTCGAGCTGGCCGAGCGCGGCCTTGTCCAGGTCCAGCGCGGTGCGCTGCAGGTCTTCCTGCGCGTTGCCGATCACGGTCGGGTCGAGCTGCAGCGAACTGGGCCGCAGCGCCGCCGTCCGCGGCGCCAGCGCGTCCACCGCCGTGCGGTAGTTGTCCAGCTCGCGCAGCATGGCCGGGCCGAGCGTCTCGCTGCGGGTCGCGTCGAACGCCTTCTCCAGCCCCTCGGCCAGGTCGGTGGACGACTCGGTCACGTCCAGCCGGGCCGTGTCCAGCTGGGCGATCTGGGCCACCTGGCCGGTCTGCTTGCGCTGCACGACCAGGTACGCCAGGTCGGAGTAGCGACCGCCGTCGACAATGACGTCCGGGATGCGCAGCATCGCCGCGTTCATCACGTAATAGGTATCCAACTGTGGGTCGAGGATCAGCTGCGACGTGTCGCCGACCTCCCGGACCAGCGCGATCGCCTTGTCCAGCAGCTCCGAGTACGCCGTGTACGCGTCGCCCGGGTCGGCGAACGAGCGGCCGGTGACCGTGAGCACGCTCTGCCGCAGCTTCGCCCAGCGGTCGGACATGCTCAGCTGGACGCCGATCTGCTTGTCGATCGCGTCCACGCCGGCGATGTCACGCCGCACCGCGGCCGTGTCCACCGACCGGCCGCGCACCGTGGCCGACTGCTGCCCGGTCAGCGTGCTGATCAGCTGGGTCACCGGCATGAGGTAGCGCGCGCCGCGCCGCTCGGCGGAGTTGGACTTGTAGTCGGCCGTCCGCGCGCCCCACAGCAGGCCGAACAGCACGGCCATGGGCACCGAGAGGATCACGACCGTGGCGACCGCGGCAGTGATGCGACGCGATCGGCCGATCGACGAAGCCGACGGAGGCACACTCATACGAGACCTCTCTGCTTCCCCGTACCCGCTGTATCAAGCGTGACAGCATCCGTCGACGCATGTGCGGCCTACGGCGACGCCCCGCTCGCCTCTTCGTTCACCGGACACTAGCGGAGCCTAAGACAGTGTGGGTGGGATTCGGCCAGTCGAAACGTGCCGTACGCCCCGGTGTGCTAAAGGCCGCCAGGCCTATGGAGTCCACCCGGAAGGGCCAATTGGCGGCATTCTCAGCGGGGAGTGACGACGGTATCACCCTGGGGGCATAAGCTGCCGAACTGCGCCGGCGGGCAGCCGGCGGCAGTCAGGCGGTAACCGGCGTCAACCCGCCCACCTTCCGGTCGCGTTGTTGCGAAGGCGGGACCGACGCCGGGGAGGGGAGATGGCGAGTGCCGGACCGCGAAGCGACCTTCGCGGAGTTTGTCCGGGTGCGCTGGCCTCGACTGGTTCGGCTCGCCTACTCCCTCACCTTGGACGTCGGCCGGGCCGAGGACCTGGTGCAGGAATCGCTGGCGAAGCTGTGGCCGGTCTGGCCCCGGATCCGGGACGGCTACCCCGAGGCGTACGTGCGCCGCACGATCGTCAACGGGGCCATCTCGGCGTCCCGGCGGCGCTGGCGCGCCGAGGAGCCGCACTGGGATCTGCCGGACCTGCCGACAGCGGCGGCGTCCGAGGGCGTGGACACGCGGGACCTGGTCCGCCGGGAACTGGCCCGGCTGTCGGTGCTGCAGCGGGCGGTGGTGGTGCTGCGGTACGCCGAGGACCTCACCGAGCAGCAGGTCGCCGATCTGCTGGGGATCTCCCCCGGTACGGTCAAGACGCACGCCTCGCGGGGGTTGAGCCGGCTGCGGCAGACCGTCCCGCCGGCGCTGTTCGGCCCGGACGGCGGCGGCCACCCGCAGCCCGCCGCGCCGATGCGCCCGATCGCCGGGCCGGTCCCGAGACCGGCCGCCGGGCCGGTCACCGGGCCGGTCCCGAGACCGGCCGCCGGGCCGATCCCGGGACCGGGCACCGGGCCGGGCGCGGGGCCGGTCACCGGGCCGGTCCCGAGACCGGGCGCGGGGCCGGGGGCGGGCGCGGGGCCGGTCACCGGGCCGGTCCCGAGACCGGGCGCGGGGCCGGGGGCGGGCGCGAGACCGGGCGCCGCGCCGGGCAGCGTGCCGGGCGGCCGACCAGGGGTCGGGCCCGGCAGCGGGCCGGGTACCGGGCCAGGGGCCGGGCTAGGGATCGGACGGGGGGAGGGCAGCCGTGACGCACCCGGACGAGCACATCCGTGATTCGCTGCGTGACCTCATCCCCGGGTACCAGGGTCCGGCGGACCCGTACACCCGGGTCGGGGTGGCGATCCGGCGGCGCCGGTCGCGGCAGCGGATGCTGGTCGCGATCGGCTCGGCGACCGCGGTGGCGGCGGTACTGATCGCGGTGCCCCTGGCGGTGCGGGGCCGGCTGGGTGGGGACGCCCCAGCCGGCGGCGGGGGGCACCGGGCAGGTGGTGAGGCGGTGCCCGGCCCGGTAGGTCCCGGCCAGCAGGTGGCCACCGGCAGCACCGCGGCCGGCGCCTGGACGGTGCGGGCCGTGCGGTTGACCACCGGCGCCCACCGCTGTCTCTACGCCGACGACGCGGTCTTCCGGCAGGCCGCGGTCTGTTTCGACGGCTGGCCGGCCGGCGGGCCGGTGAGCTGGGCCAGCGTGGACGCGCTGCGGCCGCCGGCGCGGATCACCGCGATCTTCGGGGTGGCCGCGAGCACCATCGGCTCGATCATCCTGGTGCTCTCGGACGGCACTCAGCAGACCGTGCCGACCGTGGCCGGCGCCGACCAGCCCGACACCCGGTTCTTCGCGCTGGTCATGTCGAAACCGCAGGTGACCGTCCGCAACGTGACCACCCTGGCCACCGACGGCACCCTGGCACAACTCGCCGTCACAACCAGCGGCTCACCCCCCTGCCGCCCCACCCCCGCCGAGCCCTGCACCCGCCCCACCGGCTGACCCGGCCCTAAGGGGCCACGCCCGCGCCCGCGGTGCCTGCCAGCAGCCGCATCGCGGGGTTCGCGAACGCCGAGCCCTGGCCGTGCCAACCGGCGCCCGTCGCACCGTGGGAGTCCGCGCTGGCTACCGCTCCCAGACCCAGGTGTCGGCGGGGGCGGCCTCGTACGGGGCGGGTTGCTGGGGCACCGGCTCGGGCGGTGGCGGGCGCCAGGCGGGCTGCGCCGGCATGGGGGGCGGCTGGTCGGGATAGCCGTGCTCGGGCGGGAGCGTGGTGAAGTCCGGCCGGACCAGGTCGGGGTAGCTCAGCTCCGGCGGGGGCGCCGGCTCGGCCTGGGCGTACAGCGACTGGTGGTCGGCGCCGGGCGGCCCGAAGTGGCCGTCGCCGGAGACGGCCATCGTGACCGGCGCGATCTCCGCGCTGCCGCTCCGCTCGGTCACCCGGATCACCGCGCTGCGCCGGCGCCCGTCGCCGGGAGCGATCATCACCGACATGCCCGGGTGCCGGCGGACCACCTGGGCGACCGCCTCAACCACCTCGATGAAATCGGCGCCGACACCGGCGATGGCCGCCGGCGGAACGGCTCGCTCCCGCGCGCGCCTGGCCAACTCGTCCCGCCGGCTGAGCCGCTCTAGGCGGTCGTTGATGTCAGCCACGCGCAGCCCGTACCGAGTCGGGCTGCCGGGGCTGGAGACGGCCAATCCGGACGCTGAGACGACTACGGATCACCGGACCTCCCTGCGCCGCGTAGAGTTATCTCCGGGCGGCTATCGTAGCTTATCGTGACGCCCCTGGGCATCCCCGGATCCCGATCGGAGCACAAAACTGCTCCGTTCGGCGTATAAATCGCTGCACCCGGCTCGTCTTTGATTACCGAACGTAACGAGACCGCTCAGGCCCAGAGCTGCCCCTCCAGCGCCGCCTCGGCCTCGGCCAGCGTTCCCGCGTAGGCCCCGGTGGAGAGGTACTTCCAGCCGCCGTCGCAGACGATGAACGCGATGTCCGCGCGCTGCCCGGCCGCGACCGCCTTGTCGGCCGCGGCGAGCGCCGCGTGCAGGATCGCCCCGGTGGAGATGCCGGCGAAGATGCCCTCCCGCTCGACCAGCTCGCGGGTGCGGCGCAGCGCCTCCTTCGGCCCGACCGAGAACCGGGTGGTCAGCACCGCCGGGTCGTACAGCTCCGGGACGAAGCCCTCGTCGATGTTGCGCAGCCCGTACACGAGCTCGCCGTACCGCGGTTCGGCGGCGATCACCTGGATGCCCGGCACCCGCTCGCGCAGGAACCGCCCGGTGCCCATCAGCGTGCCGGTGGTGCCGAGCCCGGCCACGAGGTGCGTGATCGACGGCAGGTCGCGCAGGATCTCCGGGCCGGTCGACTCGTAGTGTGCGGCCGCGTTCGCCGGGTTGCCGTACTGGTAGAGCATCACCCAGCCGGGATTGGCCGCGGCCAGCTCCTTGGCCTGCGCCACCGCCTGGTTCGAGCCGCCGGCGGCCGGCGAGTAGATGATCTCGGCGCCGTACATCTGCAGCAGCTGCCGCCGCTCCACCGAGGTGTTCTCCGGCATCACGCAGATCAGCCGGTAGCCCCGGAGCCGGGCCACCATGGCCAGCGAGATACCGGTGTTGCCGCTGGTCGGCTCCAGGATCGTCGCGCCCGGCTGGAGCAGGCCGTCCTTCTCGGCGGCGTGCACCATCCAGAGCGCGGCCCGGTCCTTGACCGAGCCGGTCGGGTTGCGGTCCTCCAGCTTCGCCCACAGCCGGACGTCCGGCGTCGGCGAGAGCCGGGGCAGGCCCACCAGCGGCGTATCGCCGACCGAGTCGATCAGCGACTCGAACCGGGCCACCGAAGTCAGCCGCGGCCCGGGGCGCCGCCGGCCACCGCGGGCAGCACGGTCACCGAGTCGCCGTCGGACACCGCCGTCTCCAGCGAACCGGTGAACCGGACGTCCTCGTCGTTGACATAGATGTTGACGAACCGGTGCAGGGCACCGTCGTCGGTCACCAGCCGGGCCCGGAGGCCGGGGTGACGGCTGTCCAGGTCGTCCAGCAGCGCGCCGAGGGAATCGCCCTTGCCCTCGATTGACTTCGCGCCGCCGGTGTACGACCGGAGGATCGTCGGGATGCGGACCTGAATGGCCATGACTGGATGCTCCTCAACCGAATCTGGCGAACTCGTCGGGCGCAACGACACCGGGCGGCGCGGGGATTCCGGCAGCGACGCGCCACGGGCGTCAGGACGTCGGACAGTCGTAGACGACCGACGTCGGGGTGTGCCCGAGCACGTGCCGGCGATCCGCCTCGCCCCAGGCAGCGCCGGTCACCCCGGTTGCCCCGCCGCGCCGGCCGGCAGCGACTCGACCACGCGCACCGGCTCCTCGGTCACCGCGCCGTCGACGATGCGGTACGACCGGAACTCGGTGCCGCCCGGCTCGCGGGTGGAGACCAGCACGTAGTGGGCGCCCGGCTCCTGGGCGAGGCTGATGTCGGTGCGGGACGGGTAGGCCTCGGTGGCCGTGTGCGAGTGGTAGATGATCACGGGCTCTTCGTCCCGGTCGTCCATCTCGCGGTAGAGCTTCAGCAGGTCAGCCGAGTCGAACTCGTAGAACGTGGGCGACCGGGCCGCGTTCAGCATCGGCACCAGACGCTCCGGCCGATCGGACCCGGCGAGGCCGGCCACCACGCCGCATGCCTCGTCCGGATGGTCGCGGCGGGCGTGTGCGACGATCGCGTCGTGGGTGGCCTTATCGATCGTCAACACACGCACCAGGCTACCCGAGCGGGGCACCCCCGATTTCGGCCGCGGGGATGCGCTATTGGTGCCGAGCGCAACTTGCCAACCTCGTAGAGTAATAGCGGTGGAGGCTTCGACCGGATTGACCGCGCGCAGCGCCGTCGAGGCGCACCTGCGCCATGGATTCCCCGGTCAGCGCGTGATCACCCAGGGTTGGCAGACCGGCGCGATCGCCGAGAGCAATCCGGACATCCGCGTCCTGCGGGTCGATCCGGAGACCCGGGGCGGCCTCTGGCTGCACGTCAGCAGCGGTGCCTGGGCGTCCACCGCCGGTCAGGCGCAGCCGATCGGGCACGAGTTCGTGCTGGTCACCCCCTTCAAGACGCTCCGCGCGGTGGAACTGCTGGTCGAGGTCGTCTACTACCACGGCGTACAGCCGCTGGACGTGGGCGACACCGTGCCGATCGGTGAGCCGTGGCTGCCCGGCTCGTCCTGCACGCACCTGCTGATCAGTGCCCCCTACCTGCTCGCCGACGAGCTGTGGAGCCTGCGGGTGGGGCACCGGGAGATCCGGCTGCTCTGGACGATCCCGATCACGGTGGCCGAGCGCGACTACGTCACCCAGTACGGATTGGACGCGCTGGAGGAGCGGTTCGAGACGGTCGGGCTCGAATACTGGGACCCGCACCGCTCCTCGGTGGTCTAGCCGGGTCTAACCCGCCTCGGCGGCGACCTGGACCAGGACCTCCTGCAACTCGGTCAGCCAGAGGTAGACCACGTACGCCGGCGTGTCCGGGTCGTCCGGGTCGGGCTCCGGCATGTCCTCCTCGACGCCGAGCCGGGTGCCCAGCGCCAGCCGGACGTCGTTCAGCGCGGACAGCCAGCGCTCCACGGTCGGCGCGTCCAGCCGGACCTCGCCGCCGCCGTCGCCCGGCAGATCGTCGAGCAGCCCGACCGCGACCGCCCGCTTCTGCTCGCGCAGGCTGGCCTCGGTGAGCCGGCGGAACTCGCCGGCGGCGGTCGCGTCGTCCCGGTAGCCGTCGGGGAGCAGCCGGCGCAGCACCGGGTCGCCCGGCTGGCGCGGCGGCGGGCCGCCCAGGCCGGTCAGCTCGGCCAGCATCGCCGCGTCCGGCACGTCGACCCCGGCCGCGGTCTCCTGCGCCGGTGCGCCGGTGGGCTGCGCGGCCTCGGCCCGGTCGGCGATCAGGTCGGCGCCGGTGTCGAGCAGGTCGCGCACCTCACCGACCAGGTGGCGCAGCAGCGACGCCTCGACCTCGTCGAAGGTCACCACCACGCCGCCGCGGGTACGCCGGAACGCCGTCATGAGGTGGTCTCCGGAGTGAGCATCGCAGGGAGCCCCGCCGACCGAGGAGCGGAGCGCCGGCGACCACCGGGAGACACAGTCACGAGGTGGCCTCCGGAGTGGGGGCCGAGCGCAGGAGGTCGCTGGGGTACGCCGTCATTTGTCCTGCTGCAGGGTGGCCCACAGGCCGTGCGCGTGCAGCCGCGCGACGTCGTGCTCCATCTGTTCGCGGCTCCCGCTGGAGACGACGGCGCGGCCCTTCTGGTGCACGTCCAGCATGAGCTTGGTCGCCTTCTCCCTCGGATAGCCGAACAGCTTCTGGAACACGTGCGTCACGTACGACATCAGGTTGACCGGGTCGTTCCAGACGATCGTGACCCAGGGGTACGCGACGTCGGCCACCTCGTCGGTGCCGATCTCCGCGATCCGTTCCGGTGCGACGGTACCCGCCATAGGTTCCTATGCTGCCACTCCCGCCAGGCCGGCCACGACCACCCCGGCGGCGGGGGCGGCCTAGGGTATGCCGGGTGATGTCCACGGCGCTGCTGACCGACCAGTACGAGTTGACCATGGTCGGTTCGGCCCGGCGGGACGGCTCGGCCGACCGCCGGTGCGTGTTCGAGGTGTTCGCCCGGCGGCTGCCGGCCGGGCGGCGGTACGGCGTGGTGGCCGGCACCGGGCGGCTGCTGGACGCGATCGAGAACTTCCGGTTCGCCCCGGACCACCTGGACTTCCTCGCCGGTGCCGGCGTGATCGACCCGGACATGGCGGACTGGCTGGCCGGCTACCGGTTCGCCGGCGACGTCGACGGCTACCCGGAGGGAGAGCTCTACTTCCCCGGCTCGCCGCTGCTGACCGTGTCCGGTGGTTTCGCCGAGGCGGTGCTGCTGGAGACGCTGGCGCTCTCGGTGCTCAACCACGACTCCGCCGTCGCGTCCGCGGCCGCCCGGATGGTGACCGCCGCGGCCGCCCGGCCGATCATCGAGATGGGCTCCCGGCGCACCCACGAGGAGGCCGCCGTCTCCGCCGCCCGAGCCGCCTACCTGGCCGGGTTCGCGGCCACCTCGAACCTGGCCGCCGGGCACCGGTACGGGGTGCCGACCGCGGGCACCGCCGCGCACGCGTTCACCCTGCTGCACGACCAGGAGGACGAGGCGTTCCGCGGCCAGGTCGCGGCGCTCGGCCCGGGCACCACGCTGCTGGTCGACACCTACGACATCGCGGCCGGCATCCGGACCGCGGTCGCGGTGGCCGGGCCGTCGCTCGGCGCGGTCCGGATCGACTCGGGCGAGCTGACCGTGCTCGCCCGGCAGGCCCGCGACCTGCTCGACTCGCTCGGCGCGACGGGCACCAGGATCGTGGTCAGCGGCGACCTGGACGAGTACGCGATCGCCGCACTGGGCGCCGCCCCGGTCGACTCGTACGGCGCCGGCACCGCGGTGGTCACCGGCTCCGGCGCGCCCACCGCCGGCCTGGTCTACAAGCTGGTCGAGGTGGACGGGCGGCCGGTGGCGAAGCGGTCCGAGCACAAGACCACCCAGGGCGGCCGCAAGACGGCGGTACGCCGGCACCGCCCGTCCGGCACCGCGACCGAGGAGGTCGTGGTCGCCGCCGGCACGCCCGAGCCGGCCGACGGCGACCGGCCGCTGCAGACCCCGCTGATGCGCGGCGGCGAGCGGGTGCCCGGCCTGCCCACCCTCGCCGAGTCGCGGGACCACCTGCGCCGGACGCTGGTCACCGTCCCCTGGGAGGGGCTCAAGCTGTTCGGCGGCGAGCCGGCCATCCCGACCACGTTCCATCCCGCCGCCGTGAGGAGTCCCGGATGAAGGCGATCATCGTCGTCGACGTGCAGAACGACTTCTGCCCGGGCGGCTCGCTGGCGGTGGCCCGCGGCGCGGAGGTCGCCGCGGCGATCAGCACCCGCCTGGCCGCCGGCGACTACGCGCACGCGGTGGCCACCCGCGACCACCACATCGACCCGGGCCCGCACTTCTCAGCCGCCCCGGACTACCGGCAGAGCTGGCCGGCGCACTGCGTCGTCGGCACCGGCGGGGTCGAGCTGCACCCGGCGCTGGACCGCGGCCGGCTGGCGGCGATCTTCGACAAGGGCGAGTACGCCGCCGCGTACAGCGGCTTCGAGGCCACCGCGGACGGGGTGGGGCTGGCCGACTGGCTGCGCGCCCGCTCGGTGGACGAGGTCGAGGTGGTCGGCATCGCCACGGACTACTGCGTGCAGGCGACCGCGCTGGACGCGGCCACGAACGGCTTCGCGACCACGGTCCGGCTGGACCTGACCGCCGGCGTGGCCGCCGACTCCACCGCCGCCGCCGTGGGCCGGCTCCGCGACGCCGGCATCACCCTGGTCGGCTCCCCCGCGGTCTGACAGCGGCGGCCACCCCGCCGGTCAGTGCCCGGTGCGGGGGGTGGCGGCCGGCATCGGGACGGCGGCCGACTTGCCGGTGCCGTCCGGGCCGTCCGTGGGCAGGCCGAGCATCACCAGCAGCGCCTCGGCGTAGGAGACGTCGCCCGGGCCGCCGTCGCCGTTGTGCCCGGCGGAGCGGTACTGGGCGGAGCGGTGGTCGGTGCCGGAGCCGCGCGGGGCCGGTGCCGCCGGCCAGCCACCGCCGGCGCCGGCACCGACGGCCAGGCCGAGGCCGGCGCAGGCGACCATGTCGACGCCGCCCAGCCCGCCGACCGCGACGGTCTGGCTCAGCGGCACCCCGTGCGCCTCAGCGAACTGGATCAGCGCCTGCACCTTGCCGGCGGGGTGCAGGCCGGTGTCGACCAGCCGGCCGGTGAGCCGCCGGCCGGCGACCTCCAGCCGGTTGGCGACCGCGAAGTCCAGCCCGAGCCGGTCCAGCAGCGGTTCCACCACCTGCGCGGCGCCGCCGGAGACCGCGCCGCACCGGTAGCCCATCCGCCGCAGCCGAGCCAGCAGCGCGTCCGCCCCGGGCGCCCAGCGCACCTCGGCCCGGACCTGCGCGAGCGCGGTCGCCGGCAGTCCGGCCAGCAGCGCCACCCGGGCCCGCAGCAGCTCCGCCTCACGCTGCGCGGCGGCGGTCTGCGCCACCACGGCCGCGAGCGGGTCCGACGCGGGCCGCCGGTCCGCGCCGCCGCGGCCCGGGCCCGCGCCGGCCGGCCGGTGCCCGGCCGGCCCGTACCCGTCCCGCCTGGGCACCACGGCACCACGTCCGTCCGGCCCGTGCCCGTCAGCGCCTCGCCGCTCCGGCTCCCGACCACCCGACTCGCGACCGTCCGGGCCCGCCCCGGCCGGCTCCCGACCGTCCGGGCCCGCCCCGGCCGGCTCGCGACCACCCGGCTCCCGACCACCCGGTTCCCAACCGTCCGGGGCCGCCCCGGCCGGCTCGCGACCACCCGGCTCCCGACCACCCGGCTCGCGACCGTCCGGGCCAGCACCGGCGGGCCCGGACCAGGACGGGTCGGACCGGGACGGGCCGGGCCAGGACGAGCCGGGTCGGGACGCGCGGGCCGACGCCGTGTGCCCGTCCGGGCCGGGATAGGTGGATAGGCGTGGCGCGATGTCGTCGGCCAGCCGGCCGGCGGCGCCGGCCAGCAACTCGGCCTCGCGGGCCGCGGCGACCAGCCGGGCCGACTCCGCGCCGCGGCCGGCGAGCTCGGCCAGCAGACCGAGGGTGTCGGTGGGCAGCAGGGTGCGGTCGGCGTCGAAGAGCACCATCCGCTTGGACCGGCGCCGGAGCGTGGCCCGCTCCATCGCGATGTCGGTGCCGGTCTCCACCGCGACGGTGACCAGCGTGGTGGCCAGCCGATGGTGGTCGGCGCCGGTGACCATGAGCTCCAGGCCGATGAAGCCGTCCTCGCCGACCCGGGAGATGGACTCCACGTTGCCGCCGAGGTCGGCGATCCGGCGGGCGATCTCGCCGACCGCGCCGGCCCGCAGCGGCCGGCCGAGCACGACCACGTGGTGCCGGGACCGGCGCGGCACCGCCGGCTCGGTCAGGTCCTCGCTGCTGGTCACCTCGATCTCGGTGCCGAGCGCCTCGGCGGCCAGGGTGGCCGCGCGGCGGAGCGCGCCGGGATCCCCGTGCAGGGCGAGCGCGACGCCGAGCACGAGCCGGCCGCGGATCACCAGCTGTTCGACGTCCAGGACTTCCACGTCGTGCGCGGCGAGAGCCGGGAACAGCGCGGAGATCACCCCGGGACGGTCGAATCCGGTGACGGTGACGAGAACGGTGTGTGGGTGCATAGCAGTCGGGACCACGCATGAGCGGGCAGGCGAGCTAGCCGACCCTCGGCGCGGGTAACGCTACGGTATCAGCCGGCCACAAGACGTCACAGTCGCGGGCAATCACGTTCGTGTGGCGGGATCTGGATCATCCGGCCGGCCCGGGCCGCCGGAGCCGGCCGCGACCGGCATCGGTCGCCGCCCGGCGTGTGCCTCCACTTCCAGTCGCTGGGCCAGGTGCGGGTAGTGGTAGTCGAACGCCGGCCGCTCCGACCGGATACGCGGCAGCGAGGTGAAGTTGTGCCGCGGCGGCGGGCACGAGGTGGCCCACTCCAGCGAGTTCCCGTAGCCCCACGGGTCCTCCGAGGTCACCACTTCGCCGTACCGCCACGACTTGTAGACGTTCCAGATGAACGGCAGCGTCGACGCGCCGAGCAGGAACGAGCCGATCGTGGAGATCGTGTTCAGCGTGGTGAAGCCGTCGGTCGGCAGGTAGTCGGCGTACCGGCGCGGCATGCCCTTGGTGCCCAGCCAGTGCTGCACCAGGAAGGTCAGGTGGAAGCCGAAGAACGTGGCCCAGAAGTGCAGCTTGCCGAGCCTGTCGTCCAGGTACCGGCCGGCGAACTTGGGGAACCAGAAGTAGATCCCGGCGAACGCGGCGAACACGATCGTGCCGAACAGCACGTAGTGGAAGTGCGCCACGACGAAGTACGAGTCGGAGACGTGGAAGTCGAGCGGCGGCGAGCCGAGCAGCACGCCGGTGATCCCGCCGAACAGGAACGTGACCAGGAAACCCAGCGCGAACAGCATCGGTGTCTCGAACGAGATGCCGCCGCGCCACATCGTGCCGATCCAGTTGAAGAACTTGATCCCGGTGGGCACCGCGATGAGGAACGTGAGGAACGAGAAGAACGGCAGCAGCACCGCGCCGGTGACGAACATGTGGTGCGCCCACACGGTCATCGACAGCGTGGCGATGCCGAGTGTGGCGAAGACCAGCCCCTTGTAGCCGAACAGCGGCTTGCGGCTGAACACGGGGATGACCTCGGTGATGATGCCGAAGAACGGCAGCGCCACGATGTAGACCTCGGGGTGGCCGAAGAACCAGAACAGGTGCTGCCAGAGCACCGGCCCGCCGTTCTCCGGCAGGAACACCTGCGCGC
>JBBWZH010000621.1:0-2854 GCA_039648995.1 Mycobacteriales bacterium | reverse complement strand
CCGACGGACGGCTCCACCCGGCTGGCCAGCCGACCGAGACCCACGCCGTTCTGCATCCGCGCGCCGGCGGCGAGGTACCGCGCGGACAGCGCGGCGCCGTCGGCCGCGGCCTGGCTGCGCGCCGCCGCGACCGCGCGGCGGATGTGGTCGGGCGGCAGCCGGAACGCCACCATCCCGTCCCCCGGCTCCGTCGACATCGGACCGCTGCCGGGCCCGGCGACGGCGAGCGCGTCGGCCCAGACCTGCTCGGCCGGGCGGCGCGCGGCCGCGTGCAGGTCGAGGCCGAGCACGCCGGTGTCGGACCAGGCCGGGTTCCACGGCACCCCGCCGTACAGCACCAGCGCCGGCCCGCCCGGCTCCCGCTCGTACCCGGTCAGCTCCCGGATCGCCGGCGGGTCGAGCTCCTCGACCGGGCCGACCACCAGCACCCGGCCGAGCAGCCGGGCCTCCCGGACCGCGGAGCGCAGCAGCTCGGCCTGGTCGGGGCCGCCGCCGGCCAGCTCGATCACCAGCACCCGCCGGCCGTGCCGGGCCAACCCGCCGACGGCCACCGCGGCCGCCCACGCCCCCGGCGGCTGCCGGCAGTAGGCCAGCCGGACGCCGGCGGCCAGCGCGGCCGCCAACCGCTCCCCCTCCGGCGCTGCCAGCGGCGCCGAGTCACGCAGCGCCGGCCGGATCGCGGCGTCCACATCGGACTGTCCGAGCAGGTGGCCGGTCACCCGGTCGGGCACCCGCAGCGCCCGGGTCAGGAACGGCCGGTCGTCGTCGTCCACCAGCAGCAGGCCGCCCCGGCGCAGCGGCGCGGCCGGGTCGAACCGGCACCGCGCGGCGGCGTCCAGCGGGTCCGCGCCGGTCAGCTCCAGCGCCAGCCCGACGCTCGCCCGGCGCCGCGCCACGTCGTCGTGCAGGTAGCAGAACAGCTTCTCGAACCGGGCGTCGAGATCCGGTGCCAGCGCTGTCAGCAGGATCTCCAGGTCCAGCTCGGACAGCCCGAACTGGGCGGCCAGGGTGCGCAGCCGCAGCCGCGCGCCGGCGGCCTCCACCCGGTCGGCGGCGGCCTCCACAGTGGACCGGAGGTCGGCCACCGGTGCCGGCTCCGGGTGCACCGGGCGCTGGCCCGCGGCCGCGAGCAGCCGGTCGACGTGATCGTCGGCCACGTACAGGCCG
Organism: Mycobacteriales bacterium; assembly: GCA_039648995.1. GTDB lineage: Bacteria > Actinomycetota > Actinomycetes > Mycobacteriales > CADCTP01 > JBBWZH01. The sequence continues at coordinate 1,687 of JBBWZH010000621.1, read as the reverse complement.
CGGAACGGGTCGTCCGGCTCCGGGTCGGTCCGCCGCCGGTCGGCCACCGCGGCGCGCACCCGCGCCTCCAGCACCGCCAACCGACCCAGCAGGTGCCCCAGCGACGGATCCCCACCGGCGCGGCCGCCCGCGCCAGCCGCGGGCCCACCGGCCCCGGAGCCACCGGCCCCGGAGCCGGCCTCGCGGCCGCCGGCCTTGGGGCCACCGATCCCGGAGCCGGCCTCGCGGCCGTCGGCCTTGGGGCCGTCGGCATCGGGGCCGATATCGGCAAGGCTGGTCACGGGCCGGCCTCGCCGGTGCCAGGGGTCTTGCCCGGGCCGGTCGCCCGGCGGGCCGGGCCCGGCCGGCGCGAGCCGGCGCTGGGGCTGCGGCCGGGCCGGCCGCCGGCCGTCTCGCCGGACGCCGTCTCACGGCCCGCCGCCTCGGCGCCGCCGTCCACCGGGCCGGTACCGTCACCGTCCACTCCGGACGGTAGTTCGGGCCGGTCGCCGGGCCGGCGCAGGACCCGCACCTGCTGCTCCAGCACCGGTGGGCCGACCTCGAAGACGCGGCCGGGCCGCACCGGGGCGATCGCTACCAGGTCCAGCGACGGCTTCATGTCGCCGCCGAGCGCGTTCCAGATGTCGGCCAGCGAGCGGTCCGGGGCCGGCGGCTGCGCCATGTTCAGCACGATCGTGTCCTCGATGAACCGGCCGCGCAGGTAGTCGGTCGGCACCCGGTCGAACTGCAGCAGCGCCTCCAGCAGCTGGCCGAGCAGCCGGTGCTCGTCCTCGGGTCGCCGGGTCCACGCGGTCAGCAGGTACGACAGCCGGAAGTGCCGGATGCCCGGGCGGCGGCCGGTGATCCGGCCGGTCATGTCCCGCTGCGGTTGCATGGCGATATCGCGCCGCGCCGGGTCCTCCCGGATGTCGTAGAGGAACACGTCAACGGTAGGGCTGCCGCTGCGCCGGGACGCCCAGTCCGTGGTCGGCGCGTCGAAGACGACCTCGGTCTCGGTGCCCTGCAGCACCTCGGCCCGCAGCAGCGCGCTGAGCGAGGCGTCAACGTCGGAAATCATGGGGAAACTCCACCTGGCCGGGGGCCTCACCGTCGCAGGTGGCCGGACGGCCAACAAGGCCCGCACCCGCCGCCTGAGCCATCACTGCCCCAAGAGGCAGCAGAGATGCGGGCAGCGGGGATGCCCGTGCCGGGCACAGCACTTAGCCTTGCGGCATGCCGGTTTACGCCGCGCGGGAAATCTACCGCTTCGCTCGGCTGGCCGGGTTCAGCCCGGACCAGGCCACCACGATGACCGCGATCGCCCTCGCCGAGTCCCACGGGAACTCCGGCGCCCACAACCCGCACGGCGAAGACTCCCGCGGCCTGTGGCAGATCAACGCCGCCGCGCATCCCAACCTGGCCGGGCGCAACCTCTACGACCCGCTGGAGAACGCGAAGGCGGCGTACGAGATCTCCGGCGGCGGCAAGGACGTCTCGCCCTGGACGACGACCCACGGCGGCACCGGCGCGCCGTACGTCTCCTCCCGCGCCGAGGCGCAGGCCGCCGCGGCGGCCAGCGGCGACCCGGTCGGGGGTGTCTGGACCGGCACCCAGGGCTACGGCCATGCCCTCGCCGCGGGCGGCGGCGGAGGTGGTGGCGGTGGCGGCGGCGATGCCCTGCACGCGGCCGCCGGCGGTGGTCCACTAC
>JBBWZH010000591.1:0-2600 GCA_039648995.1 Mycobacteriales bacterium | reverse complement strand
CGGGTTCGCGTTCAACTCGGCGATCCTGGCCGCGCTGGACTGGGCGGTCACCCACGACCACGCCGACGTGATCAGCGAGTCGTTCGGCAGCAACCAGTTCCCGGACACCAACGACGACCCGACCGCGGTGTTCAACGAGCAGCTGGTGCGGGCCGGCGTGACCGTGCTGGCCAGCAGCGGCGACGCGGGCGGGTTCAACACGATCGGCTCGCCGGCCAGTTCGCCGGGCGTGATCTCGGTCGGCGGTACCACGATGTTCCGCAGCTACGCGCAGACCGTCAGCAGCGGTTTCCAGCTGAGCAACGGCAAGTACCGCGGCGACGGTATCTCCGGGCTGAGCTCGTCCGGCTTCACCCAGCCGGGCCGCACGATCGACCTGCTCGCGCCGGGTGACCTCGGCTGGGCGCTGTGCACGCCGGACACCGCCCGCTACGCCAACTGCACCGACGACAAGGGCGCGCCGGCCAGCATCGAGCAGTTCGGCGGCACCAGCCAGTCGGCGCCGCTGACGGCCGGCGCGGTCGCGCTGGTCATCCAGGCCTACCGGGACAGCCATCACGGCGCCAGCCCCGCGCCGGACCTGGTCCGCCGGCTGCTCACCAGCACCGCCGACGACCTGGGCCTGCCCGCGCAGGAGCAGGGTGCCGGCCTGATCAACACGCTGCGCGCGGTGCGTGCGGCCCGGTCCGCGCCCGGCCCGCGCGCCACCGTGCAGCCGGGCGCCACCGACCTGCTGGTGTCCCCGCAGCAGCTCGACCTGACCACCAGCGGCGGCCCGGCGACCGGCCGGGAGACCGTGACCAACCTGTCCGACCGGGCCCGGGTCGTGCACGCCGCGGTGCGCTCCACCGATGTCGTGCTCGGCACCGCCAGCCAGGCCGTGCAGCTGGCCGTGGCCACCGCGCCGACGTTCGTCGACCAGCTGGGCCGGCCCCGGTCGTACGCCCGCACCACGTTCACGGTGCCGCGCGGCGCGAGCCGGGTCACCGCGTCCATCGCCTGGCCGGGCCCGGGCACGACGGTGCGCATCATCCTGCTCGAACCGGACGGCACCTACTCCGCGTTCAGCATCCCGCAGGGCTCCGGCAACTTCGGCTTCGTGGACGTGCCGGCGCCGGTGGCCGGGCAGTGGACGGCGATCCTCTACACCGCCGCCAGCGCGATCGGCTTCTCCGGCACCGTTCAGCTGACCACGACCAGCTACGGCACCGGTTCCGGCGGCAGCGCGTCGCCGGCCGACTTCGTGCTGGCCCCGCACCAGAGCCGGGCGGTCACCGTGCACGCCCGCCCGGCCGGCTCGCCGGGTGACGGCGCCGACGCGCTGGTGCTGTCCAGCCGGCAGCTCGGCTCGCAGGCGACCAGCGTGGTGCCGATCGTGGTGCGCACGCTGGTCGACTTCGGCCGGCACGGCACGGCCACCGTCAACGGCGCGTTCAACGGCGGCAACGGGCGGGCGGGCATCCCGAACCCGTCCCAGACGTACGCCTTCGATGTGCCGCGCGGCGCCCGCGACCTGTCCGTCGGGCTGACCGTCGGCGGCGACCCGAACCAGACGCTGTACGGCTTCCTGGTCGACCCGAGCGGTGAGCCGCTGTCCGAGCGGACCAACCAGCGGGCGGCCACCGACGGCAGCATCAGCCTGGTCAACGGCCTGCAGTCGACCGTGGCCGCGCCGCGGCCGGGGCGCTGGCAGTTCGTGTTCAGCGTGTTCGGGCCGGTGGCCGGCACCGCGACCAGCACCCCGTTCAGCGCGACGTTCGCGCTGGACTCGGTCCGGGCCAGCGGCTCCGGCGTGCCGACCAGCTCGCACACGGTGCTGCGGGCCGGCCGGCCGGCGACCGCGACGGTCTCGTTCGCCAACACCGGCGCTACCGACGCGGCGTACTTCGTGGACGGGCGGCTGACCGCCCGCGGCACCGTGGCGCTGGTCGTGCAGAACGCGGACTACACGCTGCCCGGCGCCCCGGTCGGGCCGTTCCCGGCCGTCCAGGTGCCGACGCAGACGGACGCGCTGGCCGTCTCGGCGCACGCCGACCACGAGATCAACTTCGAGGTCTCGCCGTTCCCGGCCGACCACGTCGGCGATCTCGCGTTCGAGGGCGACCCGGACCGGGTGGGCGGGCCGAACGGGCTCGCCCCGTCGGTCACGGTGGCCGACCCGACCGTCGCGCCGCAGACCTGGCTGGCGCTGCCGGCCTCGATCGGCCCGTTCCCGACGGCCGGCCCGACCGTGCAGGCCACGTTCACCGGCTCCGCGCACACCCGGCTGTTCGACCCGGCGGTCCGGGCCAGCACCGGTGACCCGCTGCTGTCCTATGTGGACGCCAGCGCGCCGGCCAGCACGCCGGTGACGGTCGCCGCCGGCGGGCACGGCAGCATCACGGTCACGATCACCCCGTCCGGGCCGCGCGGCTCCGTCGTGCGCGGCGTGCTCTACCTCGACACCCGGGACGCCGTCACCGGCGGCACCGACGAGGTGGCGGCGATCCCGTACACCTACACGATCGGCTGACCGTAGGCCGCCCGGCCTACCCACTGTGGGGTGGTGCCGGGCGGCCGAACCACTGATCCGCACGACGCGGTGGCCCCGCGGTGCTCCG
>JBBWZH010000582.1:0-3289 GCA_039648995.1 Mycobacteriales bacterium | reverse complement strand
GGGCCGCTTGGGCTGGTGTGGCGGGTTGGGTCGGTGTGGCGGGTTGGGTCGGTGTGGCCGGTTGGGTCGGTGTGGCGGGTTGGGTCGGTGTGGCCGGTTGGGCTGGCGTGGCCGGTTGGGTCGGCGTGGCCGGTTGGGTCGGCGTGGCCGGTTGGGTCGGCCTGGCCGGCTGGGTCGGTCGGGCTGGCGTGGCTGGCCTCGTCGGCTGGGCGACCGTGGCTGGCGCGGCCTGCGTGGTCGGCTGGGCCCGCGTCGTCGGCGTGACCAGGGTGACCGGCGCGACCGGCTGGGCTGGCGCGGCGTGCGTGGTCGGCTGGGCCGGCGTGGCCTGCCCGGTCATGGTGTGCGCGGTGGTGGTGTGCGCGGAGGCTGCCGGCGTGGCGGTCGGGTTCGGCCGCGGGGTGACTGCTGCCGGTGCCGGCGGCTGAGTCGCCGCGGCAAGGGCCGACGCCGGGATCACCGGCACTACCTGGTTGGTGCCGCCGGCTGAGACCGGTACCGGTGTAACCGGCACGTAGTCAGCTGGCGCGCCGCGCCGGTGAGCCGCGGTCGGTGCGGTTGCGAAGCTCGCCGGAACCGGGGTCACCGGTTCGGCGGCGGTGGTCGGCCCGTTGGTCGGTTCCGTGGTCGGCCGGACCAGAAGCGCGGTCAAGACGGCACGCTCCTGGTCCGGCAGGTGGCGGAAGTCGTCATAGTCGAGCAACCGGTCGACGGTGGTCTGATAGATGCTTGCCAGCACGGTCAGGACGTAGATGGACGGCCGGCGCCCGCCGTGTGGCCACCGCTCGTACTCGCCGATCCGGGTGCCGATCATCGGCGAGTGCGCGCCGCGGTCGGAGTACGTCCGGGCGGCCGCCTCGGTGAACTCGGCGGCCACCTGATCCTGGCTCCAGCCGAGGGCGTGGCGGTGCGCTTCCCGGGAGCGGAAACCCCATCGCTGCTGCATCTCCTGCGCTAGCAGTTCGTAAGAACAATGCGCAGCGAGCATCTCCTGCCGAAGCGCGTCACGTTCGGCCTTTGACCCCGCCTTGGCGTTTCGTGACAACAATGCCCTCCAGTCCGAACCTTGACGGGGCGTCCGCCCGCCGGGTGTTCCGCTGCCCCCGCGCCGACGGGTCCCAGCCCCAGCTGGATCGGGGCCACAGTGGTGGGTTTTCCCGTCCGCGATCCGGAAGGCCCAGGTCAGGCCGCCGCACCAAGTGTGCAGAAGACAACCATCCGAGGTGGTGGTCGAATTGTGATCGATCTGCCACGCTCTGTTACGGACGGATCGATGCTAGCTCGTGCGCCGCCCGGCGTGGGTCACCAATTGGTGGGCATGGGCAGTGCGACCGAGACGGGGAGGAAAGGAACAGTGGTGCTCTCGCGGCACACTGAACGTTTACCCGGCCAGGACGGCCAGCCCGACGCTCGCCAGCGGTCCGACCCTGGTGGCGCGGCGGGCCCGGCCGGCGGCGCCGCCAGCCAGGGAAGCGGCATCGTCGCCGAGTTCGTCCGTCCCGGCCTCGACGGTAGTCGACCGCCGGTCGCCGTCCCGGCCGGAACCGGCGGGCCCGAGCCCGATCGACACCCCGCGGCCAGCACCGTCCCGGTGGCCGGCTCAAGCCCTGGACCGATTGCCCCGGCTGCTAAGTCCGACGTTGCCCCGCCTGCCCCCGACCTTGTTGTCCGTCCCGCGATCGGGGCGTGCCGTCCTGCCCATACGGGTCCGGCCCAGCCACTCGCCGGCGCTGGCGCCGCTGCCGCGGCCCGGGTGGGCCGCACCCTGCGACTGGTGGTCGGCGAGTGGCGGTGGCCGGTGGTACCCGGCGTGCACCTGACCCGGGCCGGCACGTGCTCCTGCGGTGAGGACTGCCCTGAGCCGGGCGCCCACCCGCTTGATACCGCGTCCTGGTTGGCCGCGAGCGCCGACCCGGAGCGTGTCCGGGAGTGGTGGTTGGCCACTCCGCTGGCCGCGATCGTGCTTCCGGTCGGCTGGCACGTCGACGTGATCGATGCGCCCGAGGCCGGCGGCCGGGAAGCGTTGGGGCGGTTGGAGATGATGGGCTACCGGCCGGCGCCGACGATCTCGACCGCGTCCGGACGGTTGCTGTTCCTGGTCGCGGCGGGCGCGCGCCGCACCGCCGACTTCGCCGAGCGCGGCCGCGGTCGTGGTCGCAAGCGGGTCAGCGCGGGCGGTTCCTCGCTGCCCACGCAGCCCGGCCCGGAGACCGGCCTGTGGCTGGGCGGGGACTGCTCCGGCACACCCGACATCGTGGTCCGCCGGCGGGGCGTTCTCGTCCTGCCACCGATCGGCCCCGAGCCGCCGGGAGTCACCCGCTGGTTGGTCGAGCCGGACCAGGTTCGCCGCCCGTTGCCCCGCGCCGAGGACCTGCTCGGCCCCATCGTGCATGCCTGCCGGGACGTCAGCGTCCGCCGCCAGCCACCCAGCCGACCCGGTGGCGAGTACACCGCCCGGCTGCCCGCTCGCGCTCCGTCCGCAGGCGCCACAACGTCCGCGACCAGGGTGGGCGCGGTAGCCGAGTGCGCGCTGGCCGCGGTGGCGCCGCCTCGGCCCGACGTGTCGCGTGGTGGCCCGTGGCAGGCGCGGGTGACCGCGCGAGGTCCGGGCTCGATGCCGGCAGCCGTCGCACCGGCCCTGGCCGGCGCGACGACGGCCGGCAGTCGCCCGGGCCCGGCCCAGGATGCGTCGGCTTTCGAACGCGCACCAGCAGTGGTCGCCGCCGCCGCGTTGAGCGCGGCGCACCCGACGGCGACGGGCAGCTCCTGCCAGCCGGCGTGGCCCGCTGGTCCGGCCCGGCCCGCCGAGGCTGATGCGCGCCTCGCCGCACCCCGGCCGGTGCCCCGCCGCGCCGGACCGTCGGCGGTCCGGTCAGCGGGCGGCACCGCCGGCCGGCGGGTTGCCGACCGCAGGAGCGAGGCAGCAGGCGCCGCCTGGAAGGAGCGACTGCGGAGGGTCCGACCGGAACCGCCGCCGGCGCCCGCCTGATACGTCCGGGACTCCCGGCCTGCCCGGACGGCCGTGGCCGACCCGTGCTGCCCTCACGGGTCGGCCCGGCACCCGGATCTGCCGGATCGCCGTGCCATGCCGCTCTGACAACCCTCTCGCCAGCGCGGCTCAGGACCCCAGCCTGGCACGGCGGTCCGGCCACAGACGCAGGGCCGGTGTCGGCGTTCGCGTGCACTCGCGGGGTGCGCACGTGGGAGAAACGTCGGCGCCGGCCCTGCCACCACACGCCGGCCGACCCGTACTGCTGCCGGCCGCTCGCCCGGCGCATACGGCGTCCCC
>JBBWZH010000579.1:0-5324 GCA_039648995.1 Mycobacteriales bacterium | reverse complement strand
GTGGAGACGGGGGGACTCGAACCCCCAACCCCCGCCTTGCAAAGGCGGTGCTCTGCCAGTTGAGCTACGTCCCCGACCGGCCGCCGGGTCGGTGGTAGCCGTGGCCCGGCGGCGGTTTCAGTGGTTGGGCCGGCCTGCGGCGGTTAGCGCAGGTCGGGCGAGGAGGTGGCCTCGTGCCACAGGTCGGACTCGGCGCGGGCGTTGCGGCGCTTGCGCGCGAACAGCAGGCCGCCCGCGACAGCGGCGAGCAGCACCAGCAACTTCTTCGGCACGTGGAGTCTCCCGTCGTCTGTCAGATCGCGGCCCGGAGGTAGTGGACCACGTGGGCGCGGGCGTACCGCGAGAGAATGCGGGACCGACACCCGCCCGTGGGCCTGGCTGGACTTGAACCAGCGGCCTCATCCTTATCAGGGATGCGCTCTAACCAACTGAGCTACAGGCCCGCGCGCTGGCCGAGATTACCCGATGCCGATCTGGTGCCCCAAACCGGTTCCCAGGATGCTGACCGGGGCGCTAGTCACGTTCGGCGAGCGTCACCTCGATGCCACCGACCAGATCTGAGCAGATGTTGTAGACGAACGCTCCGATCGTGGCCAGCGCGGTGGTGAGCACGATGTTGACGGCACCGACCAGCGCGGCCAGGCCGAGCACCAGGCCAGGCGTGATCAACTGTTGCCCGTTGGTGCCGGACAGCTCGCTGGACAGATCGTTGATCTTCTTGAAGACGCCGATGCCATCCAGCACGCCATAGAGGACACCGATAGCGACGAGCCAGACGAAGAACATCGCGATGGCCAACACCAGCGAGAACTTGAACGTCGACCAGGGGTCGATCTGCTTGACCATGAGCCGGGCGCGCCGCGCGGGCCGCCCGGTCGCGCCGCCGCCACGGGGCTGCCGGCTCCGGCTCGGCGAGGTACCCAAGGTCGACCCGCCGACGAACGGGCCGCTGCCGACCGCCCCGGCGGCGCCGCCGACGGTCATCCCGGTGCCGGTGCCGCTCAGGTCACGGGCGACGCCGCCGGAGCCTGCGTACGAGCTGGGCCCGTAACCGCCGCTGCCGCTGTAGCCGGTGGCGGCGTAGCTCGTCGCCTCGTTGCCGTAGCCGGACGACGAGTAGCCCGAGCCCGGCACGTAGGGCGAGGAGGCGGTGCTCGGGGGCCCGGCGGCCGGCGTGCCACCCGTCGCGTAACCGGTGGCCCCGCCGTACCCACCGGACGCCGCGCCGTACGGGCTCTCCGGCGGGGCGGACCGGCCACGCGGGTCGGCGGCGGTGGGGCTGCTCGGTGGCCCGGCCGGCCGGGTGGAAGGCGAGCGGCTCGACCCCGGCACCGAACCGGCTGGGCGGCCGTCGGCGGCGTCCCGACCCGAGCCGGCCGAACCGCCCGACGCGGAGTAGCCGCCGCCGGAGTAGCCGCCGCCCGAGTAGCCGTTCTGCCCGTTGCTGGCGCTGTGGGGCGTGTCGCCGGGCCGGGCGGTGTACCGCTGCTGGTCGTACCAGCCGGAACCGCTGCCGGCCGGCGCGGCCGCCGGGGGCACCGGAGCGACCGGCGACCCACCGCGGCTGATCGGCCCGGGCCGATCCGAACCCGGCACCGCCGACCCGCCCAAGGCACTGGAGCCGCCGGCGGAGCGGTCGGCCCGCGGTGTGTGTTCGCCGCCGCGATCCGGCCCCGGCCGTTCGGCCCGGGCGGCCGACGTATCCCGGCTGGCCCCGGGCCCGTCCCGGCCCGACGCCTCCCGATCACGGTCGACGCTGTCTCGCAGCTCGGCGAGGCGGTCGGCGGAGATCGGTGACGTTTCGTCGGGATCGGTCACGCTTGAGTGGTAGCGCGGATCCGTCATCGGCCCGCTACCCCTGTTCGTCCGGCTCGTCGGCATTGCGCGCCACCGCGACAAGCGTGACGCCGTCGGGGAGGTTCATCAGCCGGACTCCCATCGTCTGCCGCTGGGCACGGCGTACTTCCCGTGCGCTGGTGCGGATCACGCCACCGTTGGACGTGATCGCATAGAGCTCGTCCTCGGGGCGAACCGCCAGTGCACCCACGAGCCCGCCACGAGTGGACACGATACGCGCGGTGAGCACGCCCTTGCCTCCTCGCCCCTGTAGCGGGTATTCGTCGATCTTCGTTCGCTTTGCGTAGCCGCCGTCGGTGGCGACCAGTACCTCCATACCCTCGCGGACGACCTCCATCGAGAGCAACTCGTCGCCGGGACCGAATCGCATCCCGATCACGCCGCTGGTGGCTCGCCCCATCGGCCGCAGCGAATCGTCGTCGGAGGCGAACCGGATCGCCTGCGCCAGCCTGCTGACCAGCAGCAGGTCGTCATCGGTGCCGATCAGCGCCGCTCCGATCAGCTCGTCGTCGTCGCGCAGGTTGATCGCGACGATGCCGCCGGCCCGGTTGGAGTCGAAGTCGGTCAGCTTGGTCTTCTTCACCAGCCCGCGCTTGGTGGCGAGCACCAGGTACGGCGAGACCTCGTAGTCGTGCAGGGCGATGACCTGGGCGATCTGCTCGTCCGGCTGGAAGGCCAGCAGGTTGGCCACGTGCTGGCCGCGGGCGGCCCGGTTGGCCTCGGGCAGCTCGTACGCCTTGGCCCGGTAGACCCGGCCCTTGTTGGTGAAGAACAGGATCCAGTGGTGCGTGGATGTGACGAAAAAGTGCTCGACGATGTCGTCCTGCTTCAGCGTGGCGCCCTGGATGCCCTTGCCGCCGCGCCGCTGTGACCGGTAGAGGTCGGTGCGGGTGCGCTTGGCGTAGCCGGTCCGGGTGATCGTGGCGACCACGTCTTCCTCGGCGATGAGGTCCTCCATGGACATATCGCCGTCGTACGCGACGAGCCGGGTGCGCCGGTCGTCGCCGTATTTCTCCACGATCTCGGCCAGCTCGGTGCGGACGATCTCGCGCTGCCGGGCCTCGCTGGCAAGGATCGCCTGCAGGTCAGCGATGCGCGCCTCCAGCTCGGCGTACTCGTCGACGATCCGCTGCCGTTCGAGCGCGGCCAGCCGGCGCAGCTGCATGTCCAGGATCGCGGTCGCCTGTACCTCGTCGATGTCCAGCAGCTGCATCAGGCCACCGCGGGCGGCGTCGGCGGACGGGCTGCTGCGGATCAGCGCGATCACCGCGTCCAGCTGGTCGAGCGCCTTGAGCAGCGCGCGCAAGATGTGCGCCCGCTCCTCGGCCTTGCGCAGCTGGAACCGGGTGCGCCGGACGATGACCTCGATCTGGTGCACGACGTAGTGGCGCACCATCTGGTCCAGCCGCAGCGTGCGCGGGACGCCGTCAACCAGGGCGAGCATGTTCGCGCCGAACGTGGTCTGCAGCTGGGTGTGCTTGTAGAGGTTGTTCAGCACGACCTTGGCCACCGCGTCCCGCCGCAGCGTGATCACCAGCCGCTGGCCGACCCGGTCGGACGACTCGTCGGCGATGTCGCTGATCCCGGTGATCCGGCCGTCCTTCACGCCCTCCGCGATCGACTCGGCCAGGTTGTCCGGGTTGACCTGGTACGGCAGCTCGGTGACGACGAGGATCGTGCGCCCCTTGGCGTCCTCCTCGACGTTCACCACCGAGCGCATCCGGATCGAGCCGCGGCCGGTGCGGTAGGCGTCCTCGATGCCGTCCCGGCCCACGATCAGCGCCCGGGTCGGGAAATCGGGGCCCTTGATCCGCGCCATCAGCGCGGCGAGCAGCTCCTCGTCCGTGGCCTCCGGGTTCTCCAGCGCCCAGAAGACGCCGTCGGCCACCTCCCGCAGGTTGTGCGGGGGGATGTTGGTGGCCATCCCGACCGCGATCCCGGAGCCGCCGTTGACCAGCAGGTTCGGGATGCGGCTGGGCAGGATGATCGGCTCGGTGGTATTGCCGGCGTAGTTCGGGATGAAGTCGACCGTGTCCTGGTCGATCTCCCGCAGCATCTCCATCGCCAGCGGGGCCAGTTTGCACTCGGTGTACCGCGGCGCGGCGGCCGGGTCGTTGCCGGGTGAACCGAAGTTGCCCTGCGGGTCGACCAGCGGGTACCGCAGCGACCACGACTGGGCCAGCCGGACCAGGGTGTCGTAGATCGGGGCGTCGCCGTGCGGGTGGTAGTTGCCCATGACGTCACCGACCACGCGGGCGCACTTCACGTACCCGCGGTCCGGGCGGAAGCCGGAGTCGTACATCGCGTACAGCACCCGCCGGTGAACCGGCTTGAGCCCGTCCCGCACGTCCGGCAGCGCCCGGCCCACGATCACCGACATCGCGTAGTCGATGTAGGACCGCTGCATCTCGATCTGGATGTCGACCGGCTCGACCCGGTCACCCGGCGGCGGCGGGATGGTCACGTCGACCACGCGAGTCACAACTCCTTTGTCACTGGGGGACGGTCACCGAACGCGCCAGGCGCGATCAGATATCTAGGAACCGCACGTCCTTGGCGTTACGGGTGATGAACGACCGGCGGGCCTCGACGTCCTCGCCCATCAGAACGCTGAACAGCTCGTCCGCGGTTGCCGCGTCGTCGAGGGTCACCTGCAGGAGCACCCGGTTGGCCGGGTCCATCGTGGTCTCCCACAACTCCTTGGCGTTCATCTCGCCCAGGCCCTTGTACCGGGCGGTCTGCTGGTCCTTCTCCTTCGGCAGCTTCCTGCCGGCGGCCAGGCCGGCCTCGATCAGGCCGTCCCGCTCGCGCTCGGAGTAGGCGTAGCCGGGCAGGTCGCGCTGCCATTTGATCTTGTAGAGCGGCGGCTGGGCGAGGAACACGTGGCCGGCCTCGATCAGCGGCCGCATGAACCGGAACAGCAGCGTGAGCAGCAGCGTCCGGATGTGCTGGCCGTCGACGTCCGCGTCGGCCATCAGCACGATCTTGTGATAGCGCAGCCGGGCCAGGTCGAACTCGTCGTGGATGCCGGTGCCCAGCGCCGTGATCAGCGACTGCACCTCTGTGTTCTTCAGCACCCGGTCGATCCGGGCCTTCTCGACGTTGATGATCTTGCCACGGATCGGCAGGATGGCCTGGAACAGCGAGTCACGGCCGGACTTGGCCGAGCCGCCGGCGCTGTCGCCCTCGACGATGTAGATCTCGGACTGCACCGGGTCGGTGGACCGGCAGTCGGCCAGCTTGCCGGGCAGCGAGCCGACGTCCAGCAGGCCCTTGCGCCGGGCCAGCTTGCGCGCCTCCTGCGCGGCCTTGCGGGCCCGGGCCGCGGACGAGGCCTTCGTGATGATCGTCTTGGCCTCGCTCGGGTTGCGCTCCAGCCAGTCGGCCAGCCAGTCGTTGCAGGCCTTCTGCACGAAGGCCTTGGCCTCGGTGTTGCCGAGTTTGGTCTTGGTCTGCCCCTCGAACTG
>JBBWZH010000747.1:0-10879 GCA_039648995.1 Mycobacteriales bacterium | reverse complement strand
TCGTGCACCGCAGGCGCCGTGACCGCCGGCGCCCGCCGTGGCTGACCTGCCGGACCGCCGGACCGGATGCGGACTACGGGCAGATCCTGGGCTTCGTGCCGATGGTGATGTTGACCGCGGTGCCGGGGCTCACCTGCACGCCGGCGGCGGGGTGCTGGCCGGTCACGTTCCCGATGTTGTTGCAGCTCCGGTCCACCCTGAAGTCCTGTTGCCGAGGACCATGCCGGCGGCCGTCGTCGCTGCCCGATCGGGCGGGTCGAGCGGCGAATCGGCACCGGTCCGGCGACCCGCGCTATAGGTTGTCAGGTGAACGGTCGGCCGGGTGGGCAGCCGCCACGCTGGCAGGCCGGCTGGTTGGTGGGGGTCACGGCCGGGGGCAATGAGGTGCAGGTACGGCTTCTCGGGCCGGTCGACGTGCTCGTTGCCGGGCAGCCGCGGCCGGTGCGGGGGATGCGACGCAAGGCGGTGCTGGCGGTCCTGGCCCTGCACCGCGGTGACGTCGTCAGCACTGACCGGCTGCTGGACATCATCTGGGCCGACGCGCCGCCGCGGACCGCGCTGAACTCCGCCCAGAGCCACGTGTCGTACCTGCGGCAGGTGCTGGAGAGCAAGACCGCGGTCCGCGCCAGCTCGCCGGGCTACCGGCTCGAGCTCGGCCCGGACGGCAGCGACGTCGAGGTCGCCGAACGGCTGATCCGGCACAGCGCGCAGGCGGCCGACCCCGGCGACCGCGCCGGGCAGCTGCGCACCGCGCTGGCGCTGTGGCGCGGCCGGCCGCTGGCGGACGTCGGCGGGATCGCCTGGCTGGCCGAGCAGGCCGAGCGGCTGGACCGGCTGAGGCTGCAGGCGACCCGGGAGCTGGTCGAGGCCCGGCTGGCCCTCGGGGAGAACGCCCAGCTGGTGCCGGAGCTTGAGCAGCTCACCGGCGAACACCCCTTCGACGAGCAGATCCACGGGCAGCTCATGCGCGCCCTCTACCGCTCCGGCCGGCAGGCCGACGCGCTGGCGGCGTTCCGCCGGCTGCGGCACACGCTCAGCGAGGACATGGGCATCGATCCGAGCCAGCCGCTGCGCGACCTGGAAGCCGCGATCCTGCGGCAGGACCCTGCCCTCGACATGCGCCCGCCGGCGATCACGGTCGCCGCCGCGACGGCGGCACCGGCCGCCGCGGCGGAGACCGCCGGTGACGTGCCGGCCGCCGCCGAGGTACCGGCCGCCGCCGTCGACGTGCCGGTTCCCGCGCAGCTGCCGCCCGGGGTGTCGGCGTTCACCGGGCGCGACCGCGAGCTGGCCACGTTGGACTCAGCGCTGGCGTCCACGGGTGGACAACCCTCCGCCGTCGTCATCTCGGCGGTGTCCGGCACCGCCGGGGTAGGCAAGACCGCGCTGGCCGTGCAGTGGGCACACCGGGTCCGGCCCGAGTTCCCGGACGGCCAGCTGTACGTCAACCTGCGCGGCTACGACCCCGACCAGCCGGTGACCGCGGCGCAAGCGCTGGCCGGGTTCCTCGGCGGGTTGGGGGTGACCGGCCAGAACATCCCGCCCGACCTGGACGAACGCGCCGCCCGGTACCGCAGCGAGATCGCCGGGCGGCGGATGCTCGTCGTGCTGGACAACGCCGGCAGCGTCGAGCAGGTCCGGCCGCTGCTGCCCGGCACGCCGTCGGCGATGGTCCTGGTGACCAGCCGCGACAGTCTGGCCGGGCTGGTGGCTCTGCACGGCGCCCGCCGCCTCGACCTGGACCTGCTGCCGGCCGCCGACGCGCTGGACCTGCTGCGTGAACTGATCGGCGAGCGGGTGGACGCCGACCCGGAGGCCGCCGCCAGCCTCGCCGAGCAGTGCGCCCGGCTGCCGCTGGCCCTGCGGGTGGCCGCCGAGCTGGCCGCCGCGCGCCCGGCCGATCCGCTGGCCGGGTTGGTCGCGGAGCTGGCCGACCAGCGGCGCCGGCTGGACCTGCTCGACGCCGGGGAGGACCCCAGAGCGGGCGTGACGGCGGTGTTCTCCTGGTCGGTCCGCCAACTCCCCGCGGACGCCGCCCGCGTCTTCGCCCTGCTCGGGTCGCACCCCGGCCAGGACGCCGACGCGTACGCCGCCGCCGCGCTCGCCGACCTCGACCTCGACCGGACCCGCCGGATCCTGGCCGCGCTCGGCCGTGCCCACCTCGTCCACCCCACCGGCCCCGGCCGGTACGGCATGCACGACCTGCTGCGCGCCTACTCCACCGGCCTGGCCGCCGCCGACGACGTCAGGGCGGCGCTGGACCGGCTGTTCGACTACTACCTCGCCACCGCCGCGGCGGCCGCGGACAGCCTCTTTCCGGCCGAGGCACACCGGCGGCCGCGGATCCCCCCGGCGGCCACCCCCGCCCCGGACCTGACCGACCCGGACACCGCGCGGAGCTGGCTGGACACCGAACGGGCCAACCTGGTCGCGGTCGCCGTACACGCCGCCACGTACGGGTGGCCAGCGCACGCGGTCCGGTTGGCGGCGACGCTGTTCCGGTACCTGTCCGGCAGCCACTACACCGACGGGCACACCGTGCACAGCCACGCCCTGCACGCCGCCGAACTGGCCGGCGACCGGGCCGGCGAGGCGCAGGCCCGGCATGACCTCGGCACGGTGTACTGGTCGTTCGGCCGCTCCGAGCCGGCGACCGAGAGCCTGCAGCAGGCGCTCGTCCTGTTCCGCGAGGTCGGCGACCGGATCGGCGAGGCCCGGGCGCTGGGCAACCTCGGCAGCGTCGAGCAGTGGCAGAGCCGCTACGGGCCGGCCGGCGACCGGTTCCGGCAGGCCCTGGCGCTGTTCCGGCAGATCGGTGACCGGGTCGGCGAGGCCTGGGCGCTGACCAGCGTGGGCATCATCGAGGAGCGGCTGGGCCGCAACGAACCGGCCCTTGAGATGCACCAGCAGGCCCTGGTGCTGTACCGGGAGGTCGGCGACCGTCTCGGCGAGGCCCAGGTGCTGACCGGCATGGGCGGCGTCGAGACCCGGCTCGGCCGGTACGCCGCCGCCGTCGATCACTACCGCCAGGCGCTGGCGCTGTACCGGCTGCTCGGCAACCGGGACGGCCAGGGCTGGACGATGACCGGCCTCGGCACCGTCCATGCCCGCCTCGGCCGGCCCGGCGAGGCCGCCGCCTACCACGAGCAGGCACTCGCCATCTTCCGCGCGATCGGCGGCCGCGACGGCACGGCCTGGGCGCTCAACGGGCTCGGCGAGGCCGCATACGCCGCCGGCAACCCCGTCGACGCCCGCACCCACCACACCGCCGCGCTCGCGGCCGCCCAGGCCACCGGCGGCCGCGACCAGCGGGCCCGCGCCCACACCGGCCTCGGCCGCGCGCACCACGTCCTCGGCCACCCCACCCGCGCCCGCCGCCACCTCCAGCACGCCCTGGACCTCTACACCGAGTTCGGCGCCCTCGAAGCCGACCAGGTCCGCGCCGACCTCGCCGCCCTCGACCAGGCGCGGACCCCGGACGAGTTCCGGGTACCGACCCGGTAGCGGCACCACGCGGTCCCCGTCGGTGGCCCGGCCCGGGCCTGCGCCGGGCAGGGCGTCCGCGGCGGCGATCGACCCCCCGCGCACGCCGCCGCGCGCGCGGTATCCGGGGGGCGTACGGTCGGCGCGCCGCAGCGGGGCGGGCAATGCTCGCCGATGGCGGGCCAAGCGGGGACGATCAGAGGAGAGATCATGGCCGGTCAGTTCGAGGCGACGGTTGAGATCGACCGTCCCGTCGCGGAGGTCTTCGCCTTCCTCGCCGACGGCGAGAACGACCCCAAGTTCAGCCCCCGGGTGCAGAACATCACCAAGACGACGGACGGCCCGACCAGCACGGGCACGGTCTACGCCAGCACGGTCAAGGACGCCGGGATGACGACAAAACGGGAGTTCCGGATCACGGAGTTCGAACCCAACGCCAAGATCCGGTGGGCGGAGACCTCCAAGAACCTGGTGACCGCCCGCGAGGGCGGCTACGACTTCGCCGCGGTCACCGACGGCAGAACCCGCCTCCGGGTCTTCAACGTCCTCGAAGGGCACGGCCTCGGCAAGGTGTTCGCGGGCCTGGCACTGGGCGCGGCGCGCAAGGACGCCGGCGCCTTCGCCCAACGCATCAAGACGGCAGTCGAGGCCTCCTGAGCGCCGGCGCGGCGTGTACCGCACGCCGGCGGGGCGGCCCGGCAGCCTCGGACGGTGAGCGCCACCGAGGCGGTGCCGAGCCCGTCGAGCATCGTGCTGGACCACGTGGCAGCCTTCAACCAGCATGATCGCGACCGGCTGCTCGCCGGCCTCGCGCCGGCTGGGGTCCTTGCCGGGCGTAGTCACCTGTTCTGGTCATGACGGATATGTTTCGGACTATTACGGTTGGTCGTAATGTCCTGCGGCGATGTCATGAGGAGCGCAGCATCGTGACCGTCCCAGCAAGGCTGTCCATGGTTTTCGCCGTCGTCATCGGCACCCTGATCATGACCGTGACCGGCGCCAGCGCCGCCACCTGGACGTCGTCGGACAAGTTCGGCCAGATCACGATCGGGAACTACACCGTGCGCAACGACGTCTGGGGCAGCGGCGCCGGCCCGCAGACGATCTGGGCCAACTCGGGCAGCAACTGGGGCCTGACCGCGAACCACCCCAACACCGGCGGGGTGAAGTCGTACGGCCACTCGGCCCGGGCGATCAACCGCCGGCTCAGCGCGCTGACCCGGCTCTCGAGCAGCTTCAACGTCAGCGTGCCGGCCAGCGGGGCGTACGAGACGGCGTACGACATCTGGGCCGACAGCAACCGGTTCGAGGTCATGCTCTGGATGAACAAGACCGGCGCGGTCGGGCCGCTGGGCAGCAGGCAGACCAGCGCGAACGTGGGCGGCCACAACTGGGACGTGTTCAGCGGCTCGAACGGCGCCAACCAGGTGTTCTCCTTCGTCCGGCAGGGCAACACCAGCTCCGCCACGGTCGACGTGGCCGCGGTCCTCAACTGGATCAAGGCCCGCGGCTGGTTCGGTGACGTCGTCGTCGGCGAGGTCCAGTTCGGCTTCGAGATCACCTCGTCCGCCGGCGGCCTGAACTTCACCAGCAACAGCTACTCCGTCACCGCCGGCTGAGCCCCGCCCGCCGGAACTGCCCGGGACGTCGGCCGCCGGGACGTCGGCCCGGGGCGCCGGCCTCGGGACGTCGCTCCGGCGCGTCGGCCCGGGGCGTCGACCGCGGCGTCGCTCCGGCGCGTCAGCCCGGGAGCGTCGACCCGGGGGCGTCAGCCCGAAAGCGTCGACCCGGGGCGTCGACCCGGGGGCGTCGACCCGGGGGCGTCGACCCGGGACGTCGACCCGGCGTCACTCCATCGGCTCGCCCTGGCGGTACATCCGGGGTGGTTTGAGGCCGGCGTACTGGCCCCCGTCGATCGGCAGCGTGGCGCCGGTGACGAAGGAGGCGCCGTCCGAGCACAGCCACAGCACGGCGTCGGCCACCTCGTCGACGCGGCCGACCCGGCGCATCGGCGTGGACTGCCCGGCTTCTTCCCGCGCCCGCTCGCCGGCCGCCTCCAGGTGGCCGGTGAGGATCGGCCCGGGGGCGACGACGTTGACCCGGACGCCGCGGTCGGCGTAGTCGAGCGCGGCGACCTTGGTCAGCGCGATGATCCCGGCCTTGCCGGCGGTGTACCCGGCCAGGTTGGCCACGCCGCGCAGCCCGGCCAGCGAGGCCATGTTCACGATCGCACCGCCGGTCGGCAGCATCGCCGGGATCTGGTACTTCATCCCGAAGAACGTGCCGTACACGTTGGTCCGGATCGCCAGGTCGAAACCGTCCAGGTCCAGGTCGGCCAGCGGTGCCGGCATCGGCCCGTCGTTGGCGTTGTTGAACGCCGCGTCCAGCCGGCCGAACCCGTCGATCGCCTGCCGCACAAGGCGTTCGGCCGCCGCCGGGTCGGTGACGTCGGTCGGCACGGCGAGCGCGCGCCCGCCCTCGGCACGGATACCGGCGACGACCGCGTCCAGCGCCGCCCGGTCCCGGGCGCCGAGCACGACGGCGGCACCCGCGCGGGCGAACGCCGCCGCGGCCGCCGCGCCGATCCCGCGGCTGGCCCCGGCCACCAGCGCCACCTTGCCGGCGAATGGCCGCGGCGGAAACGACTGCGGGGTAACGGTGTCTGATGTGGACATGCCACGATCGTGCCGCCGCCGCGGCGCGATGTCGTCGGCGCGGCGGCGGCCCTGCCGCTACGCCCCGCGCCGTACGGCGGCCGCGGCCGGTACGCAGCCGCGCGTACGGCTGGACGGACAAGCCCACTGTCAGTTATCGGCGGCGGGAGCTGTGAGGTGCCCCCGGCCCCGGTCCAGCTGAGCACCGCCGACGCGTTGCCCTCCGCCGGCCCTGCCGGCGGGGAGCGCTGAAGCCAGCCGGGACGATGGCCACCGGGCCGCGCCGCTGGCTCGGGCCGTCGCTCTGTCCCGCGGCCCGGCGTCGGCCGGGCTGACCGGCGACCGGTCCGGCAGACCCGGCAACTGTTGGACCGGAAGCAGCTGGATGCGGTCAGGCGACCAGCGCGACGCCGACCCGCTTGGCCGCGGTCAACGTGCCCCGGGCGGTGCCGAGGTAGGTGCCGGAGGTCGGTGCCACGTCGGCGTAGTCCCGGCCGGTGGCGACGGTCAGGTAGTCGTTACCGGCGCGGCGGCCGTTGCACGGGTCGAACGCGACCGCGCGGGCGCCGGCCGGGTCGGCGACGACGACCTCGACCCAGGCGTGCGTGCCGCCCTCGCCGAGCAGGTGCCCGGAGACGTACCGGGACGGCAGCCGGGCCGCCCTACACAGCGCGATCATCACGTGCGCGGAGTCCTGGCAGACCCCGCGGCCACCGGCCAGCGCCTCGGCGGCGGTGGTGAGCACCGAGGTCACGCCGTACTCGTAGCTGATCGCCCGGTACACGTAGTCGCAGTAGTGCTCGGCCGTCGCGATCGGGTCCGGGCCGGCCAGGCTGGCGGCAAGGTCACGGATCGCGGCATCGGCAGCGGTCAGCTGGGTGGGCTCCAGCAGCCGCGGGTCGGTGCGGGCGGTGGCCGGCAGCAGCACGTCGACCGGCCCTGACCGGTCCACCACCGCGGCCACCTCGAACTCGACCTCGGCCGGCACCAGCGGCACCCGGGCCCGGCTGACCGTGTTGCCCTCCCGGTCCCGGCCGGTGGTCGTCCGGGCGGTGGTCGTCGGGGCGCCGGGAACCGAGACGGTGACCGATTGCAGCCGCCGCCGCTGGCCGCCGTGCTGCCGCCGCGGCACCACGACCAGGCGGTGGTCCAGGTCGCGCACCGGCCCGTCGTAGCTGTAGCGCAACCGCTGGTGCAGCACGTAGGTGACCCTGCTGGCGGCCTGCAACTCCTGCCGGGACGGCTCAAACAGTGGGGCACGCAGCAACGCGGCCGCCGACTGGCTCACGTGCGGCCCAGCCGGAACCGGCTGTCGTGCCGCGAGTGAGCATCTGGGGGTCGAATTGGCGCTTGTGGGTGGCCACTCGCGTCCGAAGTGCTCACTCGCGGGCGGAACTGCTCACTTGCGGGCGGCGCGGTCATGCCGGCTCCTCCGCCCAGACCGTCATCTCGGTCAACATCGGGCCGCCGAAGGTGGTGACCATCGCGACGTCGAGCGCGTCGCGGCCCCGGCCGATCAGCACCCGCCCCTTGCGCGCGGCATTGTTGCGCGGGTCGAAGGTCCACCAGGTGCCGTCGAGGTAAACCTCCATCCAGGCGGCGAAATCCATCGGCTCGGGCGCCAGCGGGACGTCCATGTCGGGAAGGTAGCCGAACACGTATCGGGCCGGGATGGAAAGTGCCCGGCAGAAGGTGATGGCGACGTGCGCGAAGTCGCGGCAGACCCCGGCCCCGGCGGCGTACGCGTCCACCGAGCTGGTCGTCGGCGTGCTGCTGCTGTAGTCGAAGCGCAGGTGGCCGTGCACGTGATCGCAGATCGCCCGCACCCGCCGGTAGCCCGGCTTGGTGCTGCCGAACAGCCGCCACGCCTCGTCGCCGAGCACGTCCGGCAGGCAGTACCGGCTCGGCAGGGTGTACATCAGCGCCTCGTCCGGCAACTCGGCCGCCGGCACCTCGCGGGCGTCCAGGTCGACCGCCTCGGTCGCGTCCGGGACGGTGACCAGCGCGTCGTAGCGTAGCGTCGTCGCGCCGACCGGGAGAGTGAGCCGCTGGCAGTCGTTGCCGTACAGGTCGGTGTAGCGGTGCCGGTCGATCGGCGGATCGGTCCGCCAGCTCTGCCGCTGCACGGTCGTCCGGCCCGAGCCGTACGGCTGGACCTGGAAAACGGCGGCCGTGTCCACCTCGGCCAGGTACCGGAACTCGCAGCCGACCTGGACCCGCCGTGTCGCTGACGCCATGCCTCATGGTGGGCCGCGCCGATTTCGGCCGCATTACGACGCGCGCTTGTAACGCGCAGGTGGTAGCACTCACTACATGGATGGCCTGCTCAACGGGTACCCGCGCGGCGCCGCCTACGACGAGATGTTCGCCGCTGACGGGCTGCCGCACCGGCACGTCGCGGTGCTGCACGCGGCGCTGCAGACGTTGTCCGTCGACGACCTCGCTCAGCGGACGGCCGCCCGCGACCGCAGCTTCGCCGACCAGGGCGTCACGTTCT
This sequence comes from Mycobacteriales bacterium, assembly GCA_039648995.1. Classification (GTDB taxonomy): domain Bacteria; phylum Actinomycetota; class Actinomycetes; order Mycobacteriales; family CADCTP01; genus JBBWZH01. The sequence continues at coordinate 2,245 of JBBWZH010000747.1, read as the reverse complement.
CGCATGCCGGCGAGGAGTGGGTGTTCCCGCTCGACCTGATCCCGCGGCTGATCCCGGCGGCCGAGTGGAGCCTGATCGAGGCCGGCGTGGTGCAGCGGGTGCGCGCGCTGGAGGTGTTCCTCGCCGACATCTACGGCCCGGCCGAGGTGGTCCGCGACGGTGTGCTGCCCCGGTCGGTGCTGACCACCTCGGCCGGCTTCTGGCGGCCGGCGCACGGCATCGAGCCGCCCAACGGCGTGCGGGTGCACCTCGCCGGCATCGACCTCGTCCGGGACCAGGCCGGCACGATGCGGGTGTTGGAGGACAACCTGCGCGTGCCCTCGGGCCTGTCCTACGTGGTGGAGAACCGCCGCACGATGGCCCGCGTCTTTCCCGGGCTGTTCCTGGAGCAGCAGGTGCGGCCGGTCGCCCCGTTCCTGGGCCGGCTGCTGGACGCGCTGCGGCGCTGCGCCCCGGCCGGCGTCGCCGACCCGACCGTCGTGCTGCTCACCCCGGGTGTGCACAACCCGGCCTACTTCGAACACGCCTTCCTGGCCCGCCGGATGGGCATCGAGCTGGTCGAGGGCCGGGACCTGTTCTGCCGCGGACACGTCCTCTACATGCGCAGCGTGGGCGGCGAGCAGCGGGTGCACGTGGTCTACCGGCGGGTCAACGACGACTACCTCGACCCGGTGCAGTTCCGCCCGAACTCGTTGGTGGGCTGCCCCGGCCTGGTCAACGCGGCCCGGGCCGGCAACGTCACGATCGCCAACGCGGTCGGCAACGGCGTCGCCGACGACAAGCTGACCTACACCTACGTGCCGGCGCTGATCGAGTACTACCTCGGTGAGCGGCCGGTGCTGCCCAACGTCACGACCTACCGGCTGGACGACCCGGACATGCGGGCGGAGTGCCTGACCCGGCTCGACCAGCTGGTGCTCAAGCCCGTGGACGGCTCCGGCGGCGCCGGCATCGTGATCGGGCCCCGGGCCGGCGACGCGGAGCTGGCCGCGGTGCGGGCCGAGGTGCTGGCCAACCCACGCGGCTGGATCGCCCAGGAGATGGTGCTGCTGTCCACCTCGCCGGCGCAGCTCGGCGACCGGCTGCTGCCCCGGCACGTCGACCTGCGACCGTTCGCGGTCAACGATGGCGAGCAGATTCGGGTGCTGGCCGGCGGGCTGACCCGGGTGGCACTGCGGGAGGGCAGCCTGATCGTCAACTCCAGCCAGGGCGGCGGCTCGAAGGACACCTGGGTGCTCACCTCCCGGCCGGAACGCGACCCGGACCGGGACGCCGGACACCCCTGGCCGGAGCGGCCCACCCGGTTCCCAGCCCAGGCCGTGCGCGGCACCACCCCGGACTCCGGTCCGCGCGACAATCAACAGCAGTGATCTCAGATGCTGAGCCGGGTCGCGGAGGCGTTGTTCTGGATCGGCCGTTACGTCGAGCGGGCCGAGGACACCGCCCGGCTGCTCGACGTGCACTTCCACGAGATGCTCGAGGACCCCAGGGTCAGCGAGGCGGACGCCTGCGCCGTGCTGCTGACCGTGATGGGTATCCCGGACGACGCCGCCGCCCGCTGCCAGAACAGCCGCGCGCTGCTGGACCTGCTCGGCTACGACGAGGCGAGCCCGAACTCGATCGTCGGCGCGCTCGTGGCCGCCCGGCAGAACGCCCGCGGCGCCCGGGAGGCACTGTCGGCCGAGATCTGGGAATGCCTCAACTCCACCCACAACGCGCTGCCGGCCCGGGTGGCCGCAGCCCGGGACTTCGGGCCCGCGCCGTTCTTCTCCTACGTCCGGGAGCGGGCCGCAACCTTCGCCGGGTACACCGACTCGATCATGACCCGGGACACCGGCCACGATGTGCTCGTGCTCGGCCGCAGTCTGGAGCGGGTGGACATGACCGCGCGGCTGCTCGCGGCCCGGATCAGCGCCGGCCCGGCCACCGAGACCTGGACGGCGACGCTGCGGGCGTGCTCGGCACAAGAGGCATACCTGCGGATCCATCAGCAGGGCGTCGAGGCGGCGCTGGTGGTCGAGTTCCTACTGGTCGACCGGCTGTTCCCGCGGTCGGTGTTCCACGTCCTGACCGTCGGCGAGCGGGCCCTGGCCCGGCTCGACCCGGCGTCCGGGCGGTCCGGCGTGCAGGAGCCGGCCCGGCGCGCGATCGGCCGGGCCCGCACCGACCTGGAGTTCCTGTCCGCGGCCACCCTGCAGGACGACCTGCCCGACCGGCTGCGCCGGCTGCAGCGCACCGTCTCGCA
>JBBWZH010000369.1:0-2794 GCA_039648995.1 Mycobacteriales bacterium | reverse complement strand
TCCTGCTGCACGAGGTCGTACACGCGGGCATGCTGCGCGATCACCGCCGCGTCGGCACTGGCTGCCGAGCCGGTCGTCCACAGCTCGTTGAGGGTGCCGGCGTGCGGGTCGACCGGGCCGAGCCGGGCGGCCGAGACGATCAGCATCGGCGTGGGCAGGCGGCGGCCGGGGAACTGCCGCGCGGTGGCCGCCGGCGTCAGGCGCGCGGTGCTGGTGCCCAGCCGGATGTCCGGCAGCGCCGGCAGCGGCTCGTCGCCGGGTACGAAGATGGCCGGCACCCGGCCGTCCGCGCCCGGTTGCCGGATCCGGTCGAGCAGCCGGGCCAGCGGCAGGTCGGCGAACCGGCCGTCCCAGAAGGCGGTGCGGGCGAACGTGTCGGGGTCGATCGCGAGCACCGTGACGTCGTGGCCGCCGGCCTGGCCGTACAGGTACCGGGTGACGATGGTGCCGACCCGGGCCGTCTCGGGTGTCGTCGTCAGCGGGTCGATCGTGCGCGCCGAGGAGCTGCTGCCGACGAACACCTGGTACTTGGCGTTGACCGTGCGCTGCGAGGTCTGCGTCAGCGCGGCGGCGTAGACAAGCATCGCGATCGGCATGGCCGCCGCCACCAGCAGGCTCACCGTGGTCAGCCGGGCCGACGTGATCCGCCGGCTGGCCAGGTACCAGGACGGCCAGCGCCGGCCGGCCCGCGTGGTCGACCAGCCGACGCCCAGCACGACCGCCCGCATCGCGAGCGCGGTCGCGCCGACCAGGAACAGCAGCGGGAACGCGACGACCAGCAGGTTGATCTGGGCCACGTTGCGGTCCAGCACGACCGCGTCGCCGCCACGCAGCCGCAGGTAGGTGACGCCGGCGGCGGCGAGCAGCAGCACTTCCCACGGGACGGCGGCCAGCCGCGAGCGGCGGCCGCCGACCGGCCGCTCGGTGGCCGCCCGGCTGCGCTGCCCGGCGACCAGCGCCAGCAGCACCAGCCCGGCGGCCAGCGCGAGCCCGGCGGTGCGCAGCGCCTGACCGGGCGCGGACTGGTCCAGGTGTGGGTTGGGGCCGACCGCCCGCACCAGCCAGCGGGCCACCTGCCAGCCGATCAGTGTCCCGGCCACCGCCGGCGCGGCCAGCTCCAGCACGGCCTTCCTGGCCAGCGCCGCCGGTGACACGCCGCGGGAGGACAGCAGCCGCACCTCACGGTGCCGGCGGTCGGCCCAGTAGCTGCCGGCGGCGCCGACCAGCAGCAGCGCCAGGACCGTGCCGCCCAGCGCGATCGGCACCACCGGCCCGCGCAACCCGTCACGGACCAGCGAGGTCTGCAGCGCGAACACCGGCATCTGCCCGGACCCGCTGTTCTGCGCGCCCAGGTCCTCCGGCGGCGGGTAGCCGAACCGGCGGTACGCGTCCGCCTGCCCGGCCACGACAGCACGCGCGTCGCTCAGGGTCAGCCCGCCGGTGTCGATCGGCGACGCCCAGTAATGCGTCGCGGCGTCCCCGGTGACCTGCTGCACCCGGGCGAAGGTCGCCGCGTCGGTGGCGATGAGCAGGGGCGGCGGCCGGCTCTCCAGGCCGGCCTGCAGGAGGGCGGCGTGCGAACACCAGTACGGGCTGATCGACTGCTCGGTCAGGTCCCGGTAGATGCCCGCGACCGGCACCGTGACCGTGGGCAGCGGGCCCGCGGCGTCGGCGAAGTAGGTCATCGGCACGGTCTGCCCGGCGCGCAGCCCGAGGATCGTCGCCAACGACCGGGGTACCCAGATGCCGCGGGCCGGGCCGCGGGAGATCGGCTCGATGTGCCGGGTCGCGCCGTCCTGGTAGATCAGCCGGCCCCGGTGGGCGGGGTTGAATGTCGGGCCGACGAATGCCGGGTCCGCGATGACCGCGGTGTGCACCGGCGCCGGGTAGCCCGCGCCGACCAGCGCCGCGTGCCCCTGGGCGTCCAGCGCGGCCAGGTCCTCGACGTTCTCGTCCGGCGCGACCGCCGAGTAGGCCGGGTCCAGCACGTCGGTGCGTTCCGGCCCGACGCTGGTGAACGGGCCGAGCTGGACGCTGGGGTAGCTGGCGTTCGGGCAGTCGGCGGCGATCGTCCGGTGCAGCGACTCGGACGCCGCGGAGGAGAGGAACAGCGCCGCGGACGAGCTGGCGCAGGCCAGGATGATCGTCGCCGCCAGCACCGCGAAGATCACCGCCGGCTCGCCGAGCGCGAGCAGCGGCGCGCGGGTCCACGGCGGCAGCAGCAGCGTGCCCGAACGGCGCCGGCGCGGCGGCGCCGCGGCCCCGCCCAGCGGCGGCGGGCCGGCCGACTCGCGACCCGGCTGCGGTTCGGAGATCCGGACCCGATCGACGACCAGCATGCCCAAACCCTAAGTGTCGATCAGCCCCGGACTACCGGGTTGCCCGATTTCGCGGGGTCAGCCGCCCAGACGGAGGACCTCGGCCACGTTGTTCCGGTCCGCGGCGCGCTGGGCGTAGAGGGATGCGGCGGCGGCGACGGCGAGGACGGCCAGCCCGCCGCCGAGCAGGGCCGCGGTGGGGACGGTCAGCAGTGGCCCGGGTGGGCGGTTCGTGTCGACGTCCAGCCGGCGGTAGACGAGGAGCACCGCGGCCCAGGCCAGTGCGCCGCCGACGAGGAACGCGGTGATCAGCAGGGTGGCGAGTTCGGCGAGTAGTGAGCGTAGGTGGGTGGCGCGGGTCAGGCCCATGCGTCGGCCGAGGGCGTAGGCGGCGATGCGGGAGCGTTGCCGGGTTTCCAGGTAGAGCAGCAGGCCGCCGATCGCGACCAGGCCGACGAGCGCGGCCAGCGCGGACA
>JBBWZH010000684.1:0-6014 GCA_039648995.1 Mycobacteriales bacterium | reverse complement strand
CGGTCAGCGCGCGCACGTCGGCGACCGCGTAGGTGGACCCCACCGGCACCCCGGCGTACGCCGGCACGCCGGTCTCGGCCGGCACCCCGGGCACGATGTCGAACGGCACCGCCGTCTTCGCCACCGCCGAGGTCTCCCGCACCACCGCGTCGGCCGACAGCGGGTCGCCGGCCACCACCCGGGCCACCGCGTGCCCCGCCCGGGCCTCGGCGACCAGCGTCTTGGCCACCTCGGCCGGGTCGCCGACGGCCGGTCTGATCTCGGCGGTGCCGGCCAGGTCGGTCACCGGCGCCGGCACGTCCAGGTCGACCACGACCAGATCGGCGGCGCGCAATGCGTCGGCGGCCCGGACCGTGAGCAGGCCCGGGTCGCCGGGACCAGCCCCGACGAACGTGATACGGCCAACGGTCTTGCGCGCGCGCGTCATCGCGTCCCCATTAGTTCACTCGCGCCGTCGGCGATCAGCTCGGCGGCAAGCCGCCGGCCGATCGTCTCGGCTGCGTTGACTGGTCCGGTAGCGGACAGCCGGACGGCATCGGAGCCGTCGACCGCCGTCACCGAACCACGAAGGAACAGCTCGGGAGCGTCCTCCCCGACCGCGACCTCAGCGAGCGCACCAACCGGAGCGGTGCAACCCGCCTCCAGCGCGGCGAGCAGCGCCCGCTCCGCGGTGACCGCGGCGCGGGTGTCCTGGTCGTCAAGAGTACCGAGTAATTGGCACAGCTCTGAATCATCGGCGCGACACTCGACGGCGAGCGCGCCCTGGGCGGCCGCCGGCAGCATCTGCAGCGGGTCCAGCACCTCGGTGATCACGTCCAGCCGGTCGAGCCGCGCCAGGCCGGCGCGGGCCACCAGCACCGCGTCCAGCTCGCCGCGGGTGACCTTGTTCACCCGGGTGTCCACGTTGCCGCGGACCGGCACCGGGATCAGGCCGTAGCCGAGCGCGCGCAGCTGCGCGACCCGGCGCGGCGAGCCGGTGCCGACCGACGAGCCGTTCGGCAGCTGGGCCAGGGTCAGCCCGTCGCGGGCCACCAGCGCGTCCCGCGGGTCTTCCCGGCGGGGGACGGCGGCCACGGTCAGCCCCGGTGCCGGTGCGGTGGGCAGGTCTTTGAACGAGTGCACGGCCACGTCGACCAGACGCTCGGTCAGCGCGTCACGCAGCACCGAGACGAACACGCCGGTGCCGCCGAAATCCGGGATCGGCGCGGCGGAGCGGTCGCCGTGGGTGGTGATCTCGATCAGCTCGACCTTGCGGCCCAGCTGCCCGGTGATCGCCGCGGCCACCGCGCTGGCCTGCGCGCGGGCCAGGGCGCTGCCCCGGGTCCCGAGTCGCAATGGGCGCCAGTCCACCGCTGTCACCGTTCCTCTCCCGCCGACATCGAACCCGCCACTTCCAGCTCCGGACCGGGCTTGACGGCGGTCACCGCCGCCGGCGCCGCCGGATCGAGCCCGAACAGCTCCCGGAGGACGGCCGCGTACGCGTCGCCGCCGGGTTGTTCGGCCAACTCCTTCACCCGCACCGTCGGCGCGTGCAGCAGGGTCTGCACGACCCGGTGCACGGCGTGCGCCAGCTCGGCACGGACGGTCGACTCGAGCCCGGGCAGGCGGCTGTCCAGCCGGGTCAGCTCGGCCTCCACCACCTCCGCGGCACGGGCCCGCAGCGCGGCCACCGTCGGGCCGACCGCGGTGGCCCGCCTGGCCGCCAGGTAGTTCGCGACCTCCTCGGCCACGATCGCCCGCGCCTGCGCCACGTCCGCCAGCACCGTCACGGCCTGCGCCGGCTCGCGCAGCCCCGACACGTCCAGGTAGCGCACGCCGGGCAGGTCGCCGGTGGCCGGGTCCAGGTCGCGCGGCACGGCCAGGTCGATCAGCACCAGCGGGCGGCCGCCCCGGATCCGCATCGCGGCGGCCACCGTCTCGTACGGCAGCACCTGGCCGACCGCGCCGGTGCAGGCGATCACCACGTCCACGCTGACCAGCTCGGCGGCCAGGTCGTCCATCTGCACGGCCTTGGCCGGGACCGTGGCCTGCAGGCTGCCGGCCAGCCGCTCGGCCCGGCCGGGCGTCCGGTTGGCCAGCGCGAGCTCGCCGATGCCGGACCGGGCCAGCGTGGTCGCGGCCAGCGCGCCCATCGAGCCGGCGCCGATCACCAGCGCGCGCCGGCCGGCCAGCGGCTGGCCGGCGGCGGGGCCCGCCCCGGGCGCCGGGCCCAGCGTCAGCTCGGCCTCCTCGATCGCGACCGAGACCAGCGACGCGCCGGCCTTGCCGATCGCGGTGTCGGTGCGCACCCGCTTACCCACCCGCAGCGCCTGCTGGCAGGTCTCGTGCAGGCTGCGCGCGACCGAGTCCTGCTCGGTGGCGACCGCGTAGGCGGACCGCAGCTGGCCGATGACCTGCCACTCGCCGACGACCATCGAGTCGAGCCCGGCGGTGACCGAGAACAGGTGCGCGACCGCGGCGTCGTCGTAGTGCACGTACAGGTGCTCGCCGAGTTCCGGCACCTCCACGCCGGCGCGCCGGGCCAGCACCGAGGAGATGTCATGCATGCCGGCGTGGAACCGGTCGACCTCGGCGTACAGCTCCACCCGGTTGCAGGTGGACAGCACCAGCGCCTCGGACACGTGCCCGCCGCGCAGCAGCTCGTGCAGCGTCGTGGGCACCTCGGCCGGGGTGATGCTGGCCCGTTCGAGCAGCGTCACCGGGGCGGTGCGGTAGGACATCCCCACCACGAGCAGGCTCACCCGACCTCCTCCAGACCAGCCCGCCGCCGGCTGCGCGTACGAAGTGACTTGCGCTGCTCATGGAAGGAGAGGATCTGCAGCTCGACGGCCAGGTCGACCTTGCGCACGTCCACGTACTCCGGCACCACCAGGACCGCCGGGGCGAAGTTCAGGATGCTGGTCACGCCGGCGGCGACCAGCCGGTCGCAGACGTCCTGGGCCGCCTGCGCCGGGGTGGCGATCACGCCGATCGACACCTGCTCGGTACGCACGATCTCGGCCAGGTCGTCGATGTGCCGCACGCTCAGCCCGGCGATCAACTCGCCCACCCGGGACGCGTCCGCGTCCAGCAGCGCGGCGATCCGGAACCCGCGGCTGGCGAAGCCGCCGTAGCCGGCCAGCGCGTGGCCCAGGTTGCCGATGCCGATCAGCGCGACCGCGCGGCCCCGGGTCAGCCCCAGACCGCGGGCGATCCGCTCGACCAGCAGCGCCACGTCGTAGCCGACCCCGCGCACACCGTAGGAGCCGAGGTACGACAGGTCTTTGCGCAGTTTCGCCGAGTTCACCCCGGCCGCCGACGCCAGTTCCTCGGACGAGACCGTGACCGTGCCCTGCTCGGCCAGCGCGGTGAGCACCCGCAGGTACACCGCCAGCCGCGCCACGGTGGCGTCCGGGATGCTACGGCGCTCGCCACGGCCGTCAGCCGGGACGATGGCGGCGTCGCTGGGGTCGGTCATCGGCTCCTGCCCGCACACGCGCGATGACCCCCGGGTAGCGGTCTACCGGCGCGCTGTGGTATCGGCTTGTCTGTTATTGACACCGTATCGGCTTGTGAACGCCTTCACAAAATCGCCCGGTAGAGCGGCCGCGGAACCCACCTGATCCTGGGTGGAACCCAAACAGCGAAGTTTGCGCTCTTGATGGGTGACCAGTGGTGCCAGCGACGGTGGCCGCGCGGGAAGGGCTGGACGATGAGTGAGCAGGGTACGGCGGTGCGGGCCGGGCAACTGTCCGGCGCGCCGGGGGGCGGCCGCCGGCCGGGTTCGCTGCGCTCGGCGACGCTGGCGGCGGCGGTCGCCGTGGCCAGCCTGCTGACGCTGTCCGGCGCCGACGCCGGCTCAGGTCGCGCGCTGGCCGATGCCGGGCTGCCGGGCAGCGCGCTCGGCGGCGTCGGGGCGACCTGCGGCGGCGTCCGGCTCAACCCGGCCGATCTGCCCGGCCCGGCGATCGGGGCGGAGCAGCGGTCCGGGCCGGCCGAGGGCATCAGCCAGCTCCTGCGGCTGTACGAGTGGACCAGGCACACCCCGTATGACGGCGCCCGCTGGTCGACGGTGACCGGCGCCGGCTACGGCACCGCGCTGCTGGTCGCGACGCTGCCCGGCCAGGCGGCCCAGTACATACCGGTACACCTGCGCTCGGACGGCCACTGGCAGATCGACACCCCCTGCGAACTGCGCTCCCACTGACCCGGCCGGGGCGCCGGTCACCCGGGCGCCGGTCAGGAGCCGGGTGGGCGGCGGCCCGGGTCGATCCCGGCCATGTCGGCGTTGTACCGGGTCAGCAGCCGGGCGAACTCCCGCCGGTCCTCCTCGGGCCAGTGGCCGAGCAGTTCCCGGTACGCGCGCCGGCGCTGCGACCGGGTGCCCTCCAGGCTGCGCCGGCCCGCCTCGCTGATGCTCACCTGGTAGGCCCGGCCGTCCACCGGATCCTCCTCGCGGCCGACCAGGCCGGCCCGTTCCAGCGCGGACACCTGCCGGCTCATCGTCGACTTGTCCACCCCGAACGACCGGGCCAGATCGCCGGACCGCTGCGGGCCGTCGTCCGCCAGCCGGATCAGCAGTGAGTACGCGGCCAGGTCCAGCCGGTGCTCGCCGCTCTCGCTCTGCAGCACGGTGCCGCGCAGCGCCCGGCGGATGAGCACGATCAGCTCGCGCTGGATCAGGTCCAGCGTGGCGGTCGACTCCAGCTCTGATGGTTGCATGAGACAACTAACGGTACGGGGATGGCGCCGGCGCCGGCAACGGCCGGCCCGGCGGGCTGCCTAGTATCTCCGGCGCGCTCACTAGCGGGCCAACGCGGCGCGTAGCCGACCCTCCTCGACCCGGTAGTACCCGTGGTCCTTGTCATCGATCAAGATCACCGGCACCCAGTCACCGTACCGGGCGCGCAACCCCGCGTCGGAGTCCACGTCCCGCTCCCGCACCGGCGTGCCGACCTCGGCGGCCACCCGGTGCAGCACCGCGCGGGCGTCGTCGCAGAGGTGGCAGCCGGCCCGGGTCAGCAGCGTGATGCGGTGGTCGGCGGGTGGCATCGGTACATGGTACGGCGCTTGCGACACACCGCGGCGGGGTAGACCAGCCCTGACGCGCGATGTGGCGAGGGGGTGGCTCGCGGTTGTGCCGATTACCGGGCTGTGGGTGTCGGGCCCTCGCGCAGCCGCGCCTTGCTGACCTTGCCGGTGGCCGAGTGCGGCAGCGCGTCCAGGAACTCCACCGACGTCGGCAGCTTGAACCTGGCCAGCGCGGTGCCGGCCCAGCTCAGCAGCTCGTCCGCGGTCAGGTCGGCGCCCGCCGCGCGTACCACGTAGGCCCGCACGCCCTCGCCGGTCCGCCGGTCCGGCACACCGATCACGGCCGCCTCGGCCACGTATGGGTGGCCGGCCAGCACCGCCTCCACCTCGGCCGGGTAGACGTTGAAGCCGTTGACCAGGATGAGCTCCTGGCGCCGGTCGACCAGGTGCAGGTCGCCGTCGTCGTCGGCGTACGCGACGTCGCCGGTGCCGTACCAGCCTTCGTGGTCCGGGCCGCCGGTGCCGTCCGGCCAGTAGCCGGAGAACAGGTTGTCGCCGCGGACCGCGATCTCGCCCGGGTCGTCGTCCTCGACCGGCTGGCCCTCCTCGTCCAGCAGCTCCAGCTGCACGCCGGGGATCGGGCGGCCGACGGAGCCCGGCTTGGTGGCCCCGCCGATCAGCGTGGACGTGAGCACCGGCGCGGCCTCGCTCAGCCCGTACCCCTCGTAGACCGGGATGCCGGCCTCGGCCAGCCGGGACAGCGTCTCGGCCGGCAGCGGCGCCGCCCCGGACAACGCCAGCCGGACGGTGCCGAACGCCTCAGCAACGTCCGCCGTGTCCGCCCACGCCGCGTACATGGCCGGCGCCGCGGGCACGTTGGTGACCCGGTGCCGGGCCAGCAGGGCCAGCGTCTCGGCCGGGTCGAACCGCTCCACCAGCACCCCGGTGGCGCCGGCCCAGGCGACCATGCCGAGCCCCGGGTTCAGCCCGTAGACGTGGAACAG
>JBBWZH010000674.1:0-5141 GCA_039648995.1 Mycobacteriales bacterium | reverse complement strand
GTGCAGAACGCGATCCTGGGGCCGCTCGCGGATAAGCGGGTGGCGACGATCCAGCGGATCGAGATCGCGATCGGCCGGCATGCGGCCCAGCCGACCGGGCTGGAGCGGCTGGCCACCTGCGCGCTGACCCGCTGATGAGACCCCGGCCGGACGGACCCCCGGCCGGGTGACGGGTCCGTGGCCGCGGTAACACCCCCGCCAGCCGCGGCCACGGACCTTTACCCACACCAGCCTCGGCGGGCGACAGCCGGGCCCGCCGCGGCCCCGCCCGGCGACCCCTGCCCCGGCCGCCGGGCCCTGACCATCCACAACGGACGGCCGACCTGCCGGGCAGACTGCTCCGGACCAGCCGTTGTCCACAGCAGACACTCGCCGCCATGCCGGCAGGCCGCCGGTCAAGGGCTGCCTGCCGGCGGCGTGTCCCGTCCATATCGGACAGTGACGGGAGTGCGCCGCCGGTCGGGAGCCGCGGGTGCCGCGCGATCGGTGCGGCGGGCCGTCCACACCGGACACTGGCCGGCGTGCGCCCTAGCCGCGGGGCGCGTACATGATGAGGGCGACGCCGAGCAGGCAGACAGCGGCGCCGATCAGGTCGTAGCGGTCGGGGTGGAAGCGGTCGACGGCCACGCCCCAGGCGAGCGAGCCGGCGACGAAGACGCCGCCGTAGCCGGCGAGCACGCGGCCGAAGTGCGGGTCGGGCTGCAGGGTGGCGACGAACCCGTAGCCGGCCAGGGCGAGGACCCCGGCAGCGGCGAGCAGTGGGCCGCGGTGCTCGCGGACCGCCTGCCACACCAGCCAGGCGCCGCCGATCTCGGCGAGCGCGGCGAGCACGAACAGCCCGGTGGAGCGCAGCACGGTCACGAGGTCGCCTCCGGAGTCAGCATCGCGAGGAGCGGAGCGGAGGAGGCCGCCGGGGGCATGGTCATCACGGCAGTCCACCATGCCCGGCAACCGACCCGGCGAAGTCTCCACAAGCCTGTGACCAGGACAGACACCGGAAGGTAACAGTTGACGACTGTCATGACCTGGTGTTCAGTACAGACGGACAACGTTCAGGAGAAATAAACGATGGGTGCCGCGGCGTGGTGCTGATCTGACCGACCGACCGCCCGGTACCCCGGTGGCGCGGGGGCCGGGAACCAAACGCCGCTCACTGCTGTTCAGCGAACATGTACTGTCGCGCCGGGGCGACACGGCCCGGCTGGCGCAACACCTTGACGGCGGGAGACGCTGCCCATGATGGACGCCACGGCCCGGCAGCGGATCCGGGCGGCGCGCACCGCCAACGGGCTGAGCCTGCGGGAGTTGGCCCGCCGGGTCGGTGTGTCGGCCAGCCAGTTGTCGCAGATCGAGAACGGCAAGAGCGACCCGTCGGTGTCCACCCTGTACGCGCTGGTCGGCGAGTTGGGGCTGTCCCTGGACGCACTGCTCGAGCAGGGCCCGACGGTGCCGCCGGCACCGCTCGCGGCCGGCCACGGCCGGCCGGAACCGCCGCTCCGGCCGGTGTCCACCGGGCCGGTCGTACGGCCGGGGGAGCGGCGCATCCTGCACATGGATTCCGGGGTCGTCTGGGAGCGGCTGACCCGCGGCCCGAGCGACGTGGTGGACGCGCTGCTGGTGACGTACGAGCCGGGCGGGGCGTCGTCCTCGTCGGGCAAGTTGATGACGCACGGCGGGATGGAGTTCGCCTTCCTGCTGGAGGGCGAGCTGACCCTGCAACTCGCGTTCGAGACGCACCTGATCCGGGCCGGCGACTCGCTGGAGTTCGCCGCGTCCACCCCGCACCTGTACTTCAACTCGGGCAAGGTGCCGGCCAAGGGCGTCTGGTACGTCCTGGACAAGCAGACCGTGCCGACCGAGGAAGGCCTGCTGCGGATGATGGGCACGGCCGGCGGCGACGACGGCTCGGCGCCGTCCTCAGCGGTCGACGTGCTCCGCGCGTTCAGCCGGGACTGACACCAACCCTGCCCGACGGCCTGAGTACGCCCCCGGAGGTCCTGGCTCCGGGACCACTTCACCGTCCGGGCGCTTTCGAAAGGTCAACAGTCTGTTCCGGTCGGATTGACACCGACCCGCAGCGTGTTCAGTATGGCGAAACACACTGCAACGCCCGCGCTGCCGAGCGACGGAGAGTCGGCCATGGCGAGTGACGAGATCCCGAGTCGAGCCGCCCGCCGGTTCCCGCTGGCCGAGGCGCCGGCGGCGTACGCGGCCGCCCGGCAGATCGGGAAAGACATCAAGGGCCACATCGAGAGCGCTGCGGGCTGATGCGCGCCGCCGTCCTGTACGCCGCCGGCGACGCCCGGATCGAGGACCGGCCGGAGCCGCCGGCGCCGGGCCCGACCGACGCGACCCTCGCGGTCGTCCGAAGTGGACTGTGCGGCACCGACGCCACGGAGTACGCGGCCGGACCGGTACTCACCCCGCTGACCCGGCGGCACCCGGCGACCGGCGTGCTCGGACCGATCGTGCTCGGGCACGAGTTCGTCGGCGTGGTGCAGGCGGTCGGCGGCGCGGTGGACCGGGTCGCGGTCGGCGACCGGGTGGCCGCCGGCGCCGGTGTCTGGTGTGGACAGTGCGCCTGGTGCCGGCGCGGCCAGACCAACCTGTGCACGACCTACTGGACCTACGGGCTGTCCGCGGACGGCGGGCTGACCGAGCGACTGACCGTGGCGGCGGCGATGCTGTACCCGGTCGCTGCCGGGATCAGCGACGACAACGCCGCGCTGGCGCAACCGCTGGCGGTGGGCCTGCACGCGGTCAGCCGCAGCCGGATCCGGGCCGGCGACGTGGTCGTGGTCAACGGCGCCGGCGCGATCGGCGCGTTCATCCTGGCCGGCGCGGTCGCCGCGGGTGCCGGCGCGGTGGTCGCCGTCGATGTCGACCCCGGGCGACTCGCGGTGGCCGGCGCGCTCGGCGCCACCCACCGCGTCAACGCCGGCCGGCAGGACCCGTACGAGGTCGTGCACGAGCTCACCGGCGGCGCGCTGGCCGACGTCACGGTCGAGGCCAGCGGGGTGCCGCAGGGTTTCGGCACCGTGCAGCGGCTGACCCGGCGCGGCGGCACCCTGCTGCTGGTCGGACTGCCGAAGAAGCCGGTCATGTTCGACTCGGTCGACCTGACCGTGCGCGAGATCGACGTCGTCACCACCGTCGCGCATGTCTGCGACCAGAACCTGCCCGCCGCGCTGGACCTGCTGGCCGGCCGCGACCTGGCCGCGCTGCTGGTGGAGCGCGTCGTTCCGCTGGAGCGGGTGGTGGCCGACGCGCTCACCCCGCTGGCCGCCGGGACCGCGCGGGGAAAGCTGCTCGTCGACCCCCGACCGACCTGACAGCCCGGCCACCCACTCCGGCCCGCTGGCCGCCGGCACTCGCCCGGCCCCCGGCCCCCGGGCGCTGGCCGTGCCGCCGGGCACTGGCGTGCCGCCGGGCGCTGGCCGTGCCGCCGGGCGCTGGCCGTGCCGCCGGGTACTGGCGTGCCGCCAGCCGTTGGCGTGCCGTCGTGGGTTGGCGTGCCGTCAGGGGCTGGCTGGTCAGGCTGGGTCGGCGGCCGGTCCGGCCGGGCGGAGCGGGTCGGCGGCCGGGCGGACCTGGATCGCGGTCGACTCGCGGGCGACCAGCCGGCACGGGTGGACGTGCCGGCCGGGTTCCGGGTCGCCGTTGATCGCGCCCAGCAGCAGGTCGGCGGCGGCCCGGCCGAGGCCCTCCAGGTCCATGTCGATCGTGGTCAGCGGCGGCTGGCTGGCCAGCGCCATCACGTCCCAGTTGTCGAAGCCGACCAGCGCCACGTCGTCGGGTACGGCGCGGCCGGCGGCACGCAGCGCGTCCGCGACGCCGCGGGCGATCTGGTCGCTGCCGCAGTAGACCGCGTCGAAGCCGACCCGGTTGGCCAGCAGCATGCCGACCGCGTGCCGGCCCCAGGCCTCGCTCCACTCGCCGTACATCGGCGGCGCGGCCAGCCCGAGCCCGGCGCGGCGCAACTGGTCGACCGCGGCGTTGGCCCGGACCCTCGCCGAGTGGTGGTGCTCCGGCCCGGTCACGTGAGCGACGCGGGCCCGGCCGATCGCGAGCAGGTGGTCGACGGCGAGCCGGGTGCCGCCCTCCTCGTCCGGCACCACCGAGCAGTCGGCCGGGTCGGCGGAGCTGATGAACGCGTAGACCACCGGCACCGGCAGGTCGGCGCCGATCGGCCGCCGCTCCGCGCTGCGGCGGCCGGTGACGATGATCCCGTCCACCCGGCGGGCCAGCAGGGTCTGCAGGTAGTACTGCTCGCGGATCGCGTCGTCCCGGCCGTCGCAGAGGAACACCGACATCTGGCCGGCACCGAGGGCGTCTTCCACGCCGATCATCACCGGGATGCTGAACCGGCCGATGGTGTCGGTGGTGATCATGCCGACGGTGTACGTGCGGCCGGTGTTCAGGCTGCGGGCGACAGCGTTGACCCGGAAGCCGAGCCGCTCCGCCGCGTCCCGCACCCGGGCCCGCGTCTCCGGCCGCAGCGACCCGCGCGCGTTCAGCGCTTTGGACGCGGTGCCGATCGAGACGCCGGCCAGCGCCGCCACTTCCTTGATCGTCGCCGGCCGCCCCGGATTTCCCACTTTCCCTCCAGTTTCCCCGCTGCTCGCCGGCTCAGGATAGCCACCGACTGCTGCCCCGGCCAAGGTCACGGTAACCAGACCGAAACAGCAGCCTTGACGGTGTGACCGGCCGCGGCCTACGGTACGGCAACCGTTTTCCCGGCTTTGCCGAGAGACGTCCCGGTCTCCACTGCCCGAGGAGAGTTTCATGTCGCAGGGACGTTCCAGGTACCGCGTGCTCGCGCTCGCGATCGCTGCCGTCGCGGTGCTGCCGGCCTGCCAGAGTGGCGGGTCGACGGCCTCGTCATCAGACACCACATCCACCGACGACGGCACCACGGTCACCATGTGGACCCGGGCGCCGACCGCGACCTTCACCCAGACGCTGATCGACGCGTACAACAGCAGCCACAAGAACCAGGTCAAGCTGACGACCATCCCGGCCGACTCGTACCAGCAGAAGGTCGGCACGGCGGCCGGTGCCAAGCAGTTGCCGGACGTGCTCGCCTCCGACGTCGTCTACGCGCCGAACTACGCGGCCAAGGGCGTCTACCAGGACATCAC
>JBBWZH010000658.1:0-5914 GCA_039648995.1 Mycobacteriales bacterium | reverse complement strand
ATCGCCCGGGCCGGCGCGCGCGCCGGCCCGGGCGATCCGGGTCAGGCCGCTGCCGCGAGGGCCGGCTCGGCCGGGATGTCCTCCCGCTTCGCGTTGATGAAGACCACCGTGGTCAGGAACGCCGCCGCGATCAGCACGGCGCCCCAGAAGAACGCGACGTGGTAGCCGTGCACCAGGGCGTCCGGGGTCAGCCGGGCGACGTCGGCCGGCGAGGTGACCCGGTCGAGCAGGTACGCCGCGACCGCGGACGCGTACAGCGTGTTGAGCAGGGCGGTGCCCAGCGAGCCGCCGATCTGCTGGCAGGTGTTCAGCAGCGCGCTGGCCACCCCCGCGTCGTGCGAGGTGACCCCGACCAGCGCGGTGCTGGCGGCGGGGATGAAGTAGGCCGCGAGCCCGACGCTCATGACGATCTCGGCCGGCAGGACGTGCAGCGCGTAGCTGCTGGTCGGTGTGATCTGCACGAGGTAGAGCATCGCGACGGTGCCCATGCCGAGGCCGGTGACCATCAGCGGCTTCGGCCCGGTCCGCGGCAGCAGTTGGGAGACCACGCCGGCGGACAGGATGATGCCGGCGCTGAACGGCAGGAGGGCCACGCCGGCCCGCAGCGGGCTGTAGCCGAGCACGGCCTGGAAGTAGAACGTGAGGAACAGGAACATCGCGAAGAGGCCGGCGCCGACCAGCAGGAAGCTCAGGAACGACCCGCCGCGGTTGCGGTCCAGCGCGACGCGCAGCGGCAGCAGCGGGCTGTCCCGGCGGGCCTCCAGGACGACGAACGCCACCAGCAGCGCGACCGCGAGGCCCAGCGTGCCCAGCGTGCTGCCGGCCGTCCAGCCGACATCCGGCTTGGCGGCTTCGGTGAACCCGTAGACGAGGGCGACCAGGCCGGCCGTGGCCAGCGCGGCACCGGGCAGGTCGTACCGGGTGTCGCCGTGCGCCCGGCTCTCCCGCACCACCGGCACCGCGGCCGCCGCGGTGATCAGCGCGATCGGCACGTTCACGCCCAGGCACCAGCGCCAGGAGGCGTACTCGGTGAGAACGCCGCCGAGGATCAGGCCGATCGCGAGGCCACCACCGGCGATCGCGCCGAAGACACCGAACGCGCGCGCTCGCTCCTTCGGTGCCGTGAACGTGACCGTGATCAGCGACAGCGCGGCCGGCGCGAGCAGCGCGCCGAACGCGCCTTGCAGGGCGCGGGCAGAGAACAGCAGCCCCGCGTTGGATGCCAGGCCACCGAGCGCGGACGCGCCGGCGAAGCCGAGCAGACCGATGATGAAGGTGCGCTTGCGGCCGACGAAGTCGGCGATCCGGCCGCCGAGCAGCAGCAGGCCGCCGAAGGCCAGCGTGTACGCCGTGATCACCCACTGCCTGTCGGCGTCGGTGATACCGAGGTCACGCTGCGCGGAGGGCAGCGCGATGTTCACGATGGACGCGTCGAGCACGACCATGAGCTGGGCGATCGCGATGACACCGAGCGCAAGCCAGCGCCTCGGGTCGACACCTGTCGCGGTGTCGTCGGCGGCCGCGACGGCAAGCGGGCCGCGCTTGGCTGTGCGGGTCAAGTACCTCTCCTATCGGTTCGTCGCCTGGCCGGTTCGAGCCAGGAGCGGGATGAGCACGTCGTCGGCGATGTGAGCGAGGAAGGCGTCGTCGATCGGCTCGCCGTTGACGAGCAGTCGGAAGAACATGAGGGCCGGGGCGGTCTCGTGGAACGCCTCGGCGTCGGCGTCGGCGGGGATCTCACCGCGGGCGGCCGCCCGGGCGACGAGGGTGCGGCCTACGTAGCGCTTGTGCTCGATCAGCTGCGCGCGAACGCAGTTGGCCAGGTCAGGAGCAGAACGCATGGCTTGCAGCACGCCGGCCATCAGGTCGATGTCGGCGCTGCCGATGCTCTCGGCCATCACCCCGAGAGTGGCGATGATGTCGCCGCGGAGGCTGCCGGTATCCGGCGGGTCGAGTGTCTCAGCGGCACGGCACCGGACCGCGTCGATCACCAGGTCGCCCTTGCCCGGCCACCGCCGGTAGATGGTCGCCTTGCTGGCGTGCGCGCGCGCCGCAACCGCGTCCATGCTCATCCGGTCATAGCCGACCTCCGCGAGCAGTTCGAGCGCCGCTTCGCGGATGGCCGACTCACGCCCCCGGCCGCGGCGCTGATGCCCGGTATCGGCCGAGGCGTTCCCCGTCGTGCTCATGACGATGTCTTCTGCCATGCCTGCCCTAAGTGAACGAAACGGTTTCGTACACTTAGACAGTAGCCATCGAGGGCGGCGGTCGGCAACCGAATTCCGGGTACTGATTGGGGCCGGTCGGCTGACGTGACCGGTGAGACGCGGCGGTCAGGAGTCCACTGTGGACTGGATGGGCTCAAGGGTCGGAGCGGCCCAGCGCTGGCCGGCCGGGCTGAGCCGCCAGCTACCGCGTGCCGGCAAGCCGGGCATCGCGACCAGCAGGGCGGCACTCGCGATCCGTGACCTGTGCCACTCGACCGGTTGGTGGGTCAGGGCCGCGTTCGGCGTAGCGTCGGGTGCGGCGGGTCTCGGTGGCCTGGGCCGGAGAGGGGCAGACGTGGTGGGGGTGCCGACCAGGGCGGGGCTGCTGGCTCAGCTGGTGTCCGCCCGGATCGCGGGCGACGTGGCGACGCCGCGGTCGAACAGCGTCGGGAACATGCGGATGCTGTCCGACGGTGACCCGGACAAGCTGCTCGGCCTCGACCTCGGTGACCGGTGGCCGTTCGAGCGGGTGCTGGCGCTGCTCGCCGAGCGGAGCGGCAAGCCGGCGGTCGAGCTGCCGGCCGGTGGTGACTACATCGACCCGGAGAACACAGTGGCCGCGCTGGAGCGGATGGCGGTCGTGCTGCGTGAGGCCGCGGCAGACCGCGCCCGCGTGCTGCTCGCGACCGGCCACCCGGGCGGGCTGCTCGGCACCCACCTGGCGATCGCGACCGCGCTCGCGGCAGCCGGCGCGCAGCTGGTCACCGTCCCACCCGGGATCGTGACCGACGTCGGCGACGTCCGGCAGGTCGGCGGGGTCGCGGCGATGCACGCGCACGCCGGGCTGCGGCACACCCACTCCCCCGAGCCGATGCGGCGGGTGCTGGCCGCGCTGAACAGGGCCGGCGAGCCGCGGCCGGAGCTGGTGGTGGCCGACCACGGGTGGGCCGGCCAGGCCGGACAGAGCGGCATCCGGACAGTCGGGTTCGCCGATTGCAACGACCCCGCGCTGTTCGTCGCGGAGGCCGAGGGGACGCTCGCGGTGACCGTCCCGCTGGAGGACAACCAGTCGTTCGACCGGTACGAGCCGATGAACGCGTACCTGCTCGCCACCGCCGGCCTACCCGAGCCGTCCCCCGCCGCCGCGGTCGGCTGACTGCGGCACCGGTCTAGGGAATCGGGTCAACCGGGAAGCGGCGCAGGGTGTGGATGGCCGCGCGGATGTCGGCCATCGCCTGGTCCAGCTCGCCGGCGGCCGCCGCGATGGTGACGGCCGCGGCGCCGAGGTCCGCGGCCGGGATCGCCTGCAGCCGCAGGCCGGTGGCGAAAAGCCGGCCGAGGACGATGTCGTGCAGGTCGTCCGCGACGCCCTCCCGGTCGTCCCGCTGCCGGTACTCCTCCGCCCAGGCCAGCGCCAGCGCGGCGTAGCCGGCGACGACCGCCGCGGCCTGCACCTCGGCCCGGGTGAAACCGGGCCGGCTCTGCAGCCGGGCCAGGCCGAGCCCGCCGAGGAGCCGGCCACCGGTCACCATCGGGAGCATCATCAGCGGGCCGAGCCGGAGTGGGCCGGCCAGGTCGCCGGCTTCGGCGTCGATGCTCGCGTCATCGGCGACCGCCACCCCGTCGCCGAGCATGCTCTGCCAGAGCGGGCCGACCGGGCGGACCAGTCCACGTACCAGGTCGGCGCCGTGCCCGTCCGCGGCGTCGACCGCCAGCGTCTGATCCCCGTTCAGCCGGATCACCACGCCGAGGTCGGCGCTGGCGCACTGGCGGGCGTGCCCGGCGATCAACTGCAGCGCGTCGGGCTCCTTGGCGCCGCGCAGCAGCCGGGACATGTCCCGCGCCAGCGAGGCGCGCGCGGGCTCGGGATCGCTGACCAACCCGGCCGCCCGGAGCCGGGCCGCGATCTCCCCCGTCTCCTGCACCTGGCCCTCCCGAACTTTGCAACCACCCACCGTACCGACCTGTGACTAATAGTAGCCACGCTGGGGAAAGATGAGCTCGGGTGTTGAGCTCCTTCGGTTCCACCGGGATCAGGCACCTCATGGCCGGTTCGCTTGCCGATCGGTGACAGGGAGCGACGATTGATGGACAGAACGTGAGAGTCCCGGGTAGCGTGGCAGGGACACCCCGCAGGTAGGAGGGGGCCGAGCTCGACTCGGGACCCCCGCCGGCGCACCCCGGCCCGCTCCCCGGCCCAGCCGGCACCGCACGCGGGTTCGGTGACCGAACTCGCCGCCAGGTCGGGCCCCGAGTACCTGTCGGCCCACGGTCGCGCCAACCTGGACGCGGCCGGCCCCCGCGTCAACGGAAGGCCTGTCCCATGACGACGACGCTCCGTTCCTCGCTCGCGTTCATCAACATCCCCTCCGATGACCCGGCGAGGTCGCGCGCGTTCTTCGAGCAGTTGTTCGGCATTGACCTGGTGCCGTCGCTGTGGAGCGAGGAGAGCTATCACGCGCCGATCTCGGCTGACGGTATCGATCTGGACATCAACGTCCGACACACGCCGCAGGAGAGCACCACCGCCTTTCTCGCCGTGGCCGACCTGGACGGCGCGATCCGACTGGCGACCAGGTCTGGCGGGCAGGTGCTGTGGGGGCCGGACGAGCTGGCCATCCCGAAAGAGGACATGAACACGGTGCCCGAATTGGCCGAGGACACCAGCGGCGACTCGCTCGGCCGGGCCGCGGTGATCCTGGAACCGGGCGGCAGCCAGATCGGGCTGGTCGAACTCGAGGAGCACGCGCACGAGCACTTCGCGTTCGGCAAGCACCAGCAACCGCTGACCGCGCACCAGACTCAGGTACATCAGCGCTCGATGCAGATCGCTCAGGAACGCACCGGCCCGCGCTGACAAGGCGACCCATCGCGTCCCCGCTGGCCGCGGTTCGCCTCGGGCCCAAGGCGAGAGATCCACACGCCGGAGCGGCCGCGGCAGTCGCCTGGCCACCGCGTCGACCTGCGGACGAACGGCGTCGCGTCTCAGCCTGAACTCAAGGTCTAGAGAGGGAGAGCGTGGGCGACGACGTCCATCGCCGGTTCCAGGCGCACAGGTCTCTCGTCGCTCGCCGCGCTCGCCCGGACGGCGGCGGCCCGCGGCCGGGTCCGCACGCGGTCATGCGGGCGGCCCGCGGGGCGGCCGGGCGCGGCGGCCGGACGCTGGGCGCGTACACGGGCCTCCTGCTGCTGGCGCTGCTACCGGGGTTGGCGATGCTGGGGCCGGGCGGCGTGTTCGGCACTTCCCGGCCGGGGTGGCTCGCGCTCGCCGTACCGGTCGGACTCGCGGTCGGTGTGGCGGCCCGGTGGGCGGACCGCACCGTGCTGCGGGCGGCCGTCCGGCGGGCGGTCACCCGCACGACCCCGGCCCGGCGGACGGTCACCCCCGCAACCCGGGCCGGGCGCCCGGTCACCCCCGCGAGCCCGGCCGGGCAGACCAGCACCCACGCGACCCCGGCCGGGCCGGCGGTCACCCACGCGGCCCCAGCCGGGCCGACGGTCACCCACGCGACCCCACCCGGGCAGACGGTCACCCACGCGACCCCAGCCGGGCAGACGGTCACCCACGCGACCCCACCTGGGCAGACGGTCACCCACGCGACGCCAGCCGGGCAGACGGTTACCCACGCGACCCCGGCCGGGCCGGCGGTCACCCATGCGATCCCGGCCGGGCAGACGGGCACCCACGCGACCCCAGCCGGGCCGGC
>JBBWZH010000620.1:0-9026 GCA_039648995.1 Mycobacteriales bacterium | reverse complement strand
CGGTCGGCGATTCCGGCGGCCCACCACCCGGTCACTTCACGGCGAGCAGGGCGCTGTTCACCTTCTTCTCGGCGTCGGACAGCAACTGGTCCGGGTTGGCACCGGCGTTGGTGAGCACGCCCTGCATGACACCGTCCAGCGCGGCGTAGATCTGCTGCGCGTTCGGCGGCTCCAGCTTGCCGGTCAGATCCTTGGAGCCCGCCAGGAACGGCTCGTAGTTCTTCACCGGGATGTTCGCGTACTTGGCCTTGAGCGTCTCCATCGCGGTCCGCTCGGCGCCGGTCCAGATGTCCGGGGTCGGCGGGGTGGCCAGCCCGATAGGCAGGTCGGAATCCAGGAACCGCTTGATGTTCAGCTCGGTCCGGTCCGGGTTCAGGAACTTCCACTGCAGCCAGGTCAGCCCGGCCTTGATCTTCGCCGGCGACGCCTTCGGGTTGATCATGTAGCCCTCGCCGCCGATCAGCGTCGCCTTGCCGCCGGGCATCGCGGCCAGCCCGTAGTCGTCGTACTTGCCCTGGAACTGCTTGACCAGCGTGGGCACGTTGTCCGGGGCGGCCAGGTACATACCGAGCTTGCCGGCGCCCATCAACCGCTGCACGTCCGGGATCTCCAGCAACTGCTTGGTACCCATCGAGTTGTCGGTCCACCGCATGTCATGCAGCGTCTGCAGCATCTGCTTGGTGTCGGGGTTGTTGAAGCTGGCCGTCCACTTGTCGCCGTCCTTGCTCGCGACGTCGGTGCCGACCGAGTACATCTCGGCGGCCAGGTGCCAGCCACCCTGGTTGTTCTTGCTGAAGTCGGCGTACCCGACGGTGCCGTTGCCCAGCGCGGCGATCTTCTTCGCGGCCGCGCGCACCTCGTCCCAGGTGGTCGGCGGCTTGTCCGGGTCGAGGCCCGCCTTGGTGAACAGCGTCCGGCTGTAGAGCAGGCCCATCGAGTAGTTCGCGGTCGGCAGCCCGTACAGCCGGCCGTTGCCGTCCTTGAAGATGTTCAGCAACTGCGGCTGCAGCGCCGACAGGTGCGGTACGTCCTTCACGTAGTCGGTGATGTCGGCGGCCTGGCGGCGGGCGATCAGCTGCGCCGGGTCGGTGAAGTAGACGTAGAAAACGTCCTCCAGCTGGCCGCCGGCGAGCTTCGCCGCGAACGTCTTGGGGTCCATGAACCCCTCTTTGGCGTCCACGTGGATCGTCGGGTGGGACGCCTCGAAGTCCTTGACGTCCTGGTCGAACACCTTCCGCTCGAACGCCTGGGTGGCCGGTGGGCGGCCGTTGACGCTGATCGTGACCTTGCCGCCGGCGGCGCCATCGCCCTTGTCGGACTTGGAGCAGGCCGCGACGGCCACGCTGAGCGCGGCGGCCAGTAACAACACGACCGTGCGGCGACATCTCGTTGCTGCAGACATTCGAGCCCTCCTCGACGGGGCCTGGGCGCGGCGGGTCAGCCCGGCGGCGGGCGCCGGGCGGGAACGGACCGATGGGGTTGGGCCGGTCTGGTCGACTCGGTAGCGACCCGAACGGGTCGATCGGGACGGCCGGTGAGACCCACACCATAAGGAGATGGCTCGACGTCCGCAAGATGTCGACGGAAGTTCGTAAGATAACGACGAGGTTGCGAGTGCGGATTGGCGGGTAGCGCAACGCCGGGGCGGCGCGGCCCGGTCAGCGTGCCCTGCGGGCGGGCGCCGTCGAGGCCCGCACCACCAGCTCCGGCTCGAACAGCAACTCGTCCGGGGCCACCTCGGCCCGGTCCATCTGCGCGACCAGCAGCTCGACCGCGGCCCGGCCCATCGCCTCGATCGGCTGCCGGACGGTGGTCAGCGCGGGCGCCATACAGTTCATGAACGGCGAGTCGTCGTAGCCGATGACCGACACCTGCTCGGGCACCGCCATCCCGCGCCGGCGCGCGGCCCGCACGCAGCCGAGCGCCAGCACGTCGCTGGCGCAGATCATCGCGGTCACCCCGCGGCCGAGCAGCTTGGTCGCCGCGACCTGACCGCCCTCCAGCGAAAACATCGTGTGCTCGACCACGCTGGCCGGCGCGTCCAGCCCGGCGGCGGCCGCGGCGGCCTGGAACGCGGCCAGCTTGCGCGCCGACGGCACGTGGTCGGCCGAGCCGAGCACCAGGCCCACCCGCTCGTGCCCGAGCGCGATCAGGTGGGCCAGCGCCTGATCGACCGCGACCGCGTCGTCGCAGGAGACCCGCGGGAAGCCGAGCTGCTCGACGCCGGCGTTGACGAGCACCACCGGCAGCCGCCGGTCGGCCAGCCGGCGGTAGTGCCCGTGCGGCGCGTCGGCCTGCGCGTACAGGCCGCCGGCGAACACCACGCCGGAGACCCGGTGCTGCAGCAGCAGGTCGATGTACTCCGCCTCGGAGACGCCGCCGGCGGTGCGGGTGCACAGCAGCGGGGTGAACCCCTGCTGCGCCAGCGCGTCGCCCACCACGTCGGCCAGCGCCGGGAAGATCGGGTTCTGCAGCTCCGGCAGCACCAGCCCGACCAGCCGGGCCCGCTCCCCGCGCAGCTGCGTGGGCCGCTCGTAGCCGAGCACGTCCAGCGCGGTCAGCACCGACGCGCGGGTGGCGTCGGACACGCCCGGCTTGTTGTTCAGCACCCGGCTGACGGTGGCCTCGCTGACGCCAACCTTCGCCGCAACCTCCGCAAGCCGTCGACTCATGCGTGCAACTTTACGGTATCGGTCACGCAAGTGCTTGCGTTGTCACCATGTCGCAGCGCCGTGTCGCGCCATCCCGCCGCGGGTCGACCGGCCGTCCACAGTGGACGGCCGGAGCCGTGTCAGGCAAACACACGGCTTGTCCGGATCACCGCCGGACCGCAACGGTTCTGCCAGACGGCAGGTGGCAGCCCGGCCCGGCAGAGCCTGCTCTACCCGGAGCACGATCCGCCGTCCGCCGCGCCGACGCCGTGCTCACCCGGCTCGCCGGGGCAGCCGACTCCCCTGGCCAGCCGGCGGCCTGAGCACGCGCGGGCGGGGCCGCCCACGGGTCGCCGACCGGGCCCGGGCCGGGCCCGCCCGTACGGCGTAGTAGCACGATTGTGGCACCAGGAGTGCCACCTCGGCGGCCGGCCGTTACGTACCGTCCAGTCATGGTTGCTGAAATGTCGACCGCGAACCGGGCCGCCGCCGCCCTTCTGGCCCGCGAGGTGGACCTGTGCCCGGGCTGCGGGATGGACCTGGTCGTGGTGCCCGGCGCGGAGATCTGCCGGCACTGCTCCTACCTGGTGCTCGTGCTCGAGTGCGCCAGCTGCGGCGCGCGCGATCAGTGGCGCTACGGGGACGGAGCCCGGCCGAAGTGGGTGCGGCTGGTCGTCGGCCTGCACCGGGTGCTCTGCTGCTCGGCCGCCTGTGCCGTGCTGGAACTCGGCCGGCTCGCCCAGGCCGGCGACCTCGCCGTCGAGCCCGGCTCGCCGCCCGGTCAGCCGTCCGCGTAGCGGCGAGCCCGCCGGTTGCCCGACGCCGCGGGCGCTACTCGAGCGCGAGGCTCTTGGTGTCGACCAACCGGCGCGCCAGCGCGTGGAAGTCGGCCAGCGGCATCGCACCCTGGTCGCTCTGGCCGCGCGGGCGCACCGAGACGGTCTCCTCGGCCTCCTCGCGCTGCCCGACGACCAGCACGAACGGCACCTTCTTCAACACCGCCTGGCGGACCTTCGCCTGCATCCGGCCGTCCGAGTCGTCGACCGAGGCGCGCAGCCCGTCCTCGAACAGCCGGCGCGCCACCTTGTGCGCGTAGTCGTGCTGGTCGTCGGTGAGAGGCACCACCCGCACCTGCTCGGACGCCAGCCACATCGGGAACGCGCCGGCGTAGTGCTCGATCAGGTACGCGACAAACCGCTCGTGGCTGCCCAGCGGGGCCCGGTGCAGGACAACGGCCTGCTGCTCGGTGCCGTCCGCCGCGTGGTAGGTCAGCCCGAACCGCTGCGGCATGTAGAGGTCGACCTGGTTGGTGGACGCCGCGAACTCCTTGCCGGTGACCGACCGGATGATGAAGTCGACCTTCGGCCCGTAGTGCGCGGCGCCGCCGATGTCCTCCACGTACGGGATGCCGGACTCATCCATCGCGTCGCGGGTGATCCGCTCGGCGGTGGCCCACATCTGCTCGTCGTCGTGGTACTTCTCGGTGTTCTTCGGGTCGCGCAGGGCCAGCACCATGTGGAAGTCGTCGATGCCCAGAGACCGGTAGTAGTAGTCGTGCAGCCGCATGACCTCGACGAACTCCCGCTTCGCCTGGTCGAGCGTGCAGTAGATGTGCGCGTCGTTCTGGCTGAAGCCGCGGGTGCGCATCAGCCCGTACAGCTGGCCGCTGCGCTCGTACCGGTAGACCGTGCCGTACTCCGCCAGCCGTACCGGCAGCTCGCGGTAGCTGCGCGGTCTGGCCTTGTAGGCCATGTGGTGGTGCGGGCAGTTCATCGGCTTGAGGTAGTACTGGTCGCCCTCGATCTCGATCGGGGCGTACAGGTCGTCCTGGTAGTACGGCAGGTGGCCGGAGATGTAGTACAGCTCGCTGCGGGTCAGGTGCGGGGTGCCGATGCGCTGGTAGCCCCAGTTGCGCTCGGTCTCCTTCGCCCACGCCTCAAGCTCGTCCCGGATCACCATGCCGTTGGGCAGCCAGATCGGCAGGCCGCGGCCGATCTCCGCGCTGAACGTGAAGATCTCCAGGTCGGCGCCGATCTTGCGGTGGTCGCGCCGCTCGGCCTCGGCCAGCCGGGCGAGGTGGTCTTTCAGCTCCTGCTTCGACTCCCACGCGGTGCCGTAGATGCGCTGCAGCTGCGGGTTCTTCTCGCTGCCGCGCCAGTACGCGGCGGCGGAGCGGGTGAGCGTGAACGCCGGGATGTCGCGGGTGGTGGGCAGGTGCGGGCCGCGGCAGAGGTCCGTCCACACCTGCTTGTCGCCGACCAGGTTGTCGTACATGGTCAGCTCGGTGCCGCCGATCTCGACCGACGCGCCATCGGCCGCCTCGGGCGCGGCCGCGCCGGCCAGCTCGATCAGCTCCAGCTTGAACGGCTCGGCCGCGAGCTCCGTGCCGGCCTGCTCGGCGGTGACCACCCGGCGGCTGAACCGCTGCCGCTGCCGGATGATGTCGCTCATCCGCTTCTCCAGCGCGGCCAGATCCTCCGGGGTGAACGGCCGCTCGGGCAGGAAGTCGTAGTAGAAACCGTTCTCGATCGGCGGGCCGATGCCCAGCCGGGTGCCGGGGAACAGATCTTGTACGGCCTGCGCGAGCACGTGCGCGCACGAGTGCCGGATCACCGACCGCCCAGCCGGCGACCCGGCCGGCACCGAGTTGATCACGTCCCCGTCGCGCACGACGTAGGAGAGGTCACGCAGGTCGCCGCTGCCCGGTGCGCCCGGCAGCTCACCGACGCGCACCACCACGCTGTCTTTGATGCCGGCCGCTCCCAGCACCTGGCCGGCCGTCGACTCCGCCGGCACCGCCCGCGGCTCGTTGTCGACGACGACGTGGACCTGGTCGGACACGACCCCTCCTCAACTCTGCGTTCCCGATCAGTATCCCAGCCCCGGCCGGCGCGCCCGCGACCCGGCCGGCGGGGCCCCAGTAGTAACGTTCCGCACTTACCTATCACGGGGAGTAGTCATGCGTACCTGGTCTCTGGCGGCGGTGGCCGCGGCGATCCTGGCCGGCGGCGCCGGCTCGCTGGCCGCCGACGCGATCGCCACGCGGCCGGCTCCGGCAGCCGCCGCCGGCTCGATCACCCTGCCCGGCGCGAAAGCCGGCGGCCCACCGGCCGAAGCCGGACCGACCAGCCGGGCCGGTGCCGCCGGCGCCGCCGGGACAGCTGCCGGGGCCGGCTCGGCCGGCAGCGCCGGCAGCGCCGGTGGGCCGCCCCGCGGCGCGGGCGAGGTCGGGTGGGCCGGGTCGGTGCCGGTCCAGCGCGGCCCGGCCGGTGTGCCGGGTACGGGCGGCGCGGCGGGGCGGACGGTGGTGCGCGGGCCGGTCCGGCACGCGCCGGCGGCGGCCTACCACCTGGCGCCGGCGGCCGGCCGGCGGCCGCACGAGCTGCGGATCGAGTTCCCGCGCGGCAGCGCCGGGCAGTGGACGTACCAGCCGTACGGGCCGGCGCTGCTGACCGAGCCGGGCGCCGAGGACGGCGACGGCGTGGTGATCGACCCGGGCGACTACCCGGCCGGCGCGGTCTTCTTCGTCCGGATGACGCTGGGCTACCTGAGCGACAGCGCCGGCTGCAGCCGGCTGTACAACGCCTCGACCCAGCGGACGGTCGAGTTCAGCCAGGTCTGCGGCAGCGCTGGGCCCGGCCCGCAGTCGCCCGACCGGCAGTACCGCATCGACGACACCCGCCCGGTGCGCCTGGCCCGCGGCGAGCACGTGTACGACCTGCAGGGCGTCCGGACGGCCGGGCTGGGCGGGCCTGTCCTGGTCGCCGGCGAGCTGATCATCCGCTGGCTGGAGTAGCCGTTCGAGCCGGCACCCGGCACCCGGCCGCCGCACGGCCACCAGCGCCCGGCCGCCCGGCCACCGCCCGGCCGCCGGCCGCGCGCCGGGTCAGCCCACCGCCGTCCCGGCCCGCTGGCGCAGCTTGGCCCGGACCCGGTCCGCCTCCGGGTGCCGCAGGTCGTCCAGGATCCTCACCGCCTGCCGCCACGACTCGTGCGCCGCGGCCGGGTCGCCCGCGGTGTGCTGGGTGTCGCCGAGGTAGCCGAGCACGCCGGCCTCCCGGTGCCGGTCGCCGACCTGCCGGTAGAGCGCCAGCGCGTGCTGGTAGCAATCGACCGCCTGGCCGTACTGGCCGAGGTGGTGGTGCGCGTGGCCGAGGCTGTCCCAGGTGGCGGCCTCGTTCGGCGGGTGACCGACCTGCTGGCTGAGCCGCAGCGCCGCGCGGCACTGCGCCAGCGCCTCCTGATGGTCGCCGAGGTTGGTGTGGTACCAGCCGATCATGTTCAGGGCCCGGGCCTGGCCGATCAGGTGGTCGGCGGCCCGGTACAACGCGAGGGCCTGTTGGGCGTGGCCGAGCGCCCGCTCGAACTCCCCCTGCGCCTCCAGTGTGTGCGCGATCAGCCGGTGGCTGTGCGCCTCGCCGGTGACGTCGTTCAGCTCCCGGTTCAGCGCGAGCGCCTGCCGCAGCTCGGCGTGCGCGTCGCCGTAGGAGCCGAGCCGGCTGTACGCGTAGCCGAGGCTGCGCTGGAAGCGGGCCTGCTCGGCCCGGTCGCCGAGGCGCCGCGCGGCGGCGAGCGCGGTGCGCTGGATGCCGGTGAGGTCCTGCCAGTGGCCGCGGAAGTCCAGGAACTCGGGCATGGTCCAGGCCAGCCGCAGCACGTGCTGGTCGAGACCGGCGGTGGCGGCCAGGTCGAGCGCGGCCAGCAATGTGAGGTGCTCGGCGTCGAACCAGGCCATCGCGGCGGCGACGTCGGCGGGCGGGACGAGCACGGCGCCGGGCAGCGGCGGGCTGAGCGTGATCGGGTCGCGGTGCGGGCTGACCAGCAGCGCGGCCGGGTGCGCGCTGTGCAGGTAGTGGTCCAGCAGCCGGGTCACCGCCGCCCGCCGGTCCGCCTCGACGTCGTGCGCCAGCGCGAGCTCGGCCGCGTACGCGCGGAGCAGGTCGTGGAAGGCGTACCGACCGGCGGCCGGCTCGGTCAGCAGGTGACCGCGCAGCAACTGGCCCAGCAGCGGGCGCGACCGCCCGACCGGGAGGCCGGCCAGGCTGGCCGCCGCGGCCTCGGACAGGTCGGGGCCCGCGTGCAGGCCGAGCAGCCGGAACAGCCGGGC
Organism: Mycobacteriales bacterium; assembly: GCA_039648995.1. Lineage (GTDB taxonomy): Bacteria > Actinomycetota > Actinomycetes > Mycobacteriales > CADCTP01 > JBBWZH01. Next base: position 1,268 of record JBBWZH010000620.1, on the reverse strand, counting down.
CGCGGCCGGTTCCAGCGCCTGGTAGGAGCAGGAGAACACGGTCCGCACGTCGCCGCTGGGGTCGGTGTCGGAGAACGCGTCCAGCCGGCCGGCCGGGCGCAGCTGGTCGGCCAGCGCCGCCAGGGGCAGCCGCGGCCGGGTGGCGGCGCGGGCGGCGACCACGGCCAGGGCGAGCGGGAGCCGGGAGCAGCCGGCCACGATCTCGGCCACCGCGTCCGGCTCGGCCGCCAGGCGGGCGCCGCCGAGCCGGCCGGCCAGCAGCTCCCGCGCCTCGCCGGTGGTCAGCACGTCCAGCGCCAGCGGGCGGGCGCCGTCGACCGCGACCAGGCCGGAGAGCTGGTCCCGGCTGGTCACCACCACGACGCACCCCGGCGACCCGGGCAGCAGCGGCCGGACCTGTTCCACCGTGGCCGCGTTGTCCAGCACGACCAGCATCCGCCGGCCGGCCAGCGCGCTGCGGTACAGCGCCGCCTGCGCGGTCAGGTCCGCCGGGATCCGCGCCACCGGCACACCCAGCGCGTCGAGGAAGCCGCGGACCGCGGCATGCGCCGGCACCGCCGGCCCGGCCGGGTCGTAGCCGCGCAGGTTCACGTAGAGCTGGCCGTCCGGGAACCGATCCGACATCCGGTGCGCCCAGTGCACCGCCAGCGCCGTCTTGCCGACCCCGGCCGAGCCGCAGACCACCGCGACCATGACCGCGGTCGGCTGCTGGCCGGCGGCGGCCACCATCGCGTCCAGCGCGGCGAGCTCCCGCTCCCGGCCGGCGAACCCGTAGACGTCCAGCGGCAGCTGCGCCGGACGCTGGCCGGGCGGCGGCGCCGGCGGCCCGTCCACGGCCGGCGCCGGCTCGGTCGGCGACGCCTCCGGGTCGGGTGCCTGTGTGGCGAGATCCTGCAGGTAGGCCGCCGTCGTGTCGCCGCCGGACAGCACGACCTGCTGCAGCTGGCGCAGCATCGTTCCCGGCTCGATGCCGAGCTGGTCGACCAGCGTCGCGCGCAGCTGCTGGTACGCGGCCAGCGCGTCGGCCTGCCGCTCGGTGCCGGCAAGCGCCACCATCAGCTGCGCCCAGGGGCGTTCCCGCAGCGGGTGGCTGCGGACGTGCGCCTGCAGTTCGCCGACGAGCCGGCGGTGCCGGCCGAGGCGCAGGTCCAGGTCGACCCGGTCCTCGAACACGGTCAGCCGGCGTTCGTCCAGCGCGGCCGCCTCGGCGGCGAAGCCGTGCAGGGTGACGCCGTCCGCGGCCGGGCCGCGCCAGAGCGACAGCGCGT
>JBBWZH010000577.1:0-10016 GCA_039648995.1 Mycobacteriales bacterium | reverse complement strand
GCCGGAAGCCGCCGGCCGTCCCGAGCCTGCCGGCCGGCCGGACGCCGCCGGCCGTCCCGAGCCTGCCGGCCGGCCGGAAGCCGCCGGCCGTCCCGAGCCTGCCGGCCGGCCGGAAGCCGCCGGCCGTCCCGAGCCTGCCGGCCGGCCGGAAGCCGCCGGCGCGCCGGAGCCCGTCGGCCGGCCGGAGCCCGCCAGCCGGCCAGTGCCCGCGAGCCCACCAGCGCCCGCCTCTCGGCCGGAACCGGTCGGTCGGCCCGAGCCGGCCTTGACGTAGCCGGGAGTCAGCGGCTACCTGGTCTTGCGGGCGACCCCGCCAGCGATCTTCAGCCGGGTCGGGGACGGCGGGGTGTCTGGCCGCCAGCCCTCGACGTTGACCAGGCCGGGCGGGAGGAACTCCAGATCGCCGAAGAACCCCCGGATCTCGTCGCGGCTCCGGAAATAGGTCTCGACCGGGGTGCCGGCGGCGACCGCCCGGAGTTCGGCCATCGCGTCCGGGTCGCTGTCGGCGGTGAACTGCGACAGCGTGAGGTAGCTGCCGACCGCCAGCCGCTCCCGGAACGCGGCGACTATCCGCGCCGGATCGTGCTCGTCGGCCACCACGTGCAGCACCGCGACGCAGAGCAGCCCGACCGGCTCGGTGAAATCGATCAGCCGGCGCAACTGCGGGTGCCCGAGGATGCCGTCGATGTCGCGCAGGTCGGCGAGCAGCGAGACGATGTGCTCGTCGGTCGCCAGCAGCGCGTCGTTGTGCGTCTTCACGATCGGGTCCTTGTCGACGTACACGACCCGCGCCGCCGGGTCCGCCTCGCGGGCCACCTCGTGCACGCTCGGCGACGTCGGCAGGCCGGTGCCGAGGTCGATGAACTGCCGGACGCCGGCGCTCGCCAGCACCCGCACCGCCCGGATCAGGAAGGCCCGGTTGGCCTGGGCCAGCCGCCGCTGGTCCGGGGCCACGGTCAGGACCCGTTCGGCGGCGTCCCGGTCAACGGCGAAGTTGTCCTTGCCGCCGAGGAGGTAGTCGTAGATCCGCGCCGCGCTCGGCTTCGACGGGTCGAGCGCGCGTGCCGGGAGTTCCGTCTGCATCTGCCGTCCTCCGCACCGCGACGTCGCCATCGCCGGACCCGTCCGGACCCGTACCGGACCGAGCCGAACCGTACCGGCAACAGCCGTCCCGTGTCGTTCTGACCGGGCGTCCGGGGTGCGGCTCCGCTCGGGCCGGCGCACCGGTAGCATCGAGGCAGGTCGTGGCAGTGCGGGTCGGGCATCCAGGCGGGTCTGCGGCACCGCTACCACCTGCGGGAACGGGGTGTTGTTGCCGCTCGGCGGCGTGCCGCGCGGCTGGTGAATCCGGTTGGTTTCTGTTCGGTGCGCCGTGTGCGTCGAACGAGCCAGTTTTGGGCGAATAGGAGGTCTGCCGGTGGCGATGCGGCGGGTGACGCGGCTGGTGGACGACCTGGACGGCGGGCCGGCAGCCGAGACGGTCCAGTTCGGGCTGGACGGGGCCGCCTACGAGTTGGATCTGTCGCCGGAGAACGCGGCGACGCTGCGGTCCGTGCTCGGCCGGTACGTGGCCGCGGCCCGGCGGGTGACCGTGTCCGTGCCGGCCCGGCCGGACCGGCGCCCACCGCTGGCCGCGGTAGCCACCGAGCCGGCGCCCGACGCGGCAGCCGAGCCGGTGCCCCCGTCCGTCGAGCCGTTCTGGCTGGTGCCGGCGGAGCCGGTGGCCAGCGAGCGGGTCGAACTGCGACCTGTGATCGGGCTCGACTTCTCCGACCGCCATTCGAACGGTTCCGCCAACGGCTGACCATCGACGACCGCGATCCCGGGCGTCGGGCGACCGTGCGGGAGAGCCGACCGGGCCGGCGGTGCCTCCCCAGGCACCGCCGCCCCGGCGATCAGTCCGCTACGGCAGCCGGACGCTCACCACCTGGCCCTGCGCCGGCAGCACGCTGAAGTTCGTCACGTAGGCGCGGCCGTCCCGGCCCACGACGACGCCACCCGGCTGCACCAGGCCGTCCTTCGCGACGAGCGTCTTGTGCCCGTGCCGGTCGACAACCCAGAGCGCGCCGGGCGAGGTCTCGTCCAACAGGCTGTTGGTGGCGATTTCCAGAACGACCAGCCGGCCCTTGTGGTCGAAGGTGATCCCGATGATGTTGGTGAAGCCGCTGGCGACCACCTGCGGCGCGTGCCCCGGGACGATCCGGTAGACGTTGGCGGCGCCCACCGGGAACGGGAACCCGGTCAGCTGCCCGACGTAGTACGCGCCGTCCGGCCCGCGGGTGATCGAGTTCGGCACCGCCTGCATCGGGATCTTCGTGCCCGTCGGCAGGCCGAGGAACGGCGGCGCGTCGACCAGCCTCGCGTGCAGCACGGAGGCCAGCGAGACGTGCCCGCGCCGGCTGACCGACAGCACGTCGTTGCCGCCGGCGTCGGCGACCAGCAGGCTGCCGCGCGGACCCCAGGTCAGCGCGTACGGGTTGGTGTCGAAGCCCGAGCCGGGATCGGCCGCGTCCGGGTTGTTCAGCTCGAACGCGCTGACGTTGGCGCCGACGCGGTAGCGGTTGTGCCGGGCGTCCATCCAGATCACGTGGCCCACGTACGGCACGGCGGCCGCCGGGGTGTTCGCGGCGACGTCGCGCGGGTCGCAGCCGCAGCCGATGATGCCGGCCAGTTCGCCGTGCGGGCCGACCGCGACCGAGCTGACACCGCCCGCGCCGGCGCCCGAGGCGTCCGCGACCGAGGGCAGCCCGGTGACCACCCGCCGCTGGTGCCCGCCGCTGATCCTGGTGATCGCGGACGTCTTGCCGAAGCAGTTGGTGACCTGCTCGCCGCTCTCCGGGTCGGTGGTGACGATGCAGGACGCGGTCGCCGGATCGGCGGCGCCGCGGCCGGACTCGGCCACGTACAGCGCCCCGTCCGGGCCGAGAGTGATGCCGCGCGGGTTGTCCAGACCGGTGGCGACGACGCGGAGGTCCGGCCCGGACGGCCCGGCACCGTGCGCGCTGGCCGGCGAGGCCTGCAGCGCGGCGACCGCCACGGCGGCCGCACCGGCCGCCAGTGCCCGCCGGCCGAGTTGCCGGCGCGTCCGGCTGTGTAGCTGCTTGCTGGTAGAGACCATGAAGTTCCTCCTCGCGGTGGCCGCGCCCCGGCCGGGCGCGCTCGCGAACCCCGCTGGCGGGCATCCTGCTGGAGTCCGGGGACCTAAAGGGCCGTTTCCGTGCTGTTACGACGGTCGCGGGCGGGCGCCGTCGGCCACCCGGTCTACTGCCGCCGCCACCCGCGTGGCCGGCCGTCCCGGAGCCTGTCCACAACCGCTCGTCCGAGCCGGCTGACCGGGATCTGCCCAGCTCAGCGGGCCTGCGCCGGGTCTGCCGGGGTGACCGCGGTGCGGCCGGCTGAGCGGAATGGTCGCTAACCTCAGCGGATGCGTCGGCTGTTGGCCGTGCTCGGGTCGGTCGTTCTGGCCGGTATCGCGGGCCTGATCGTGGTGGCGGTCGTGGTCGGTATCCGGCTCGCCATGGCGGACGCCCGGCGCACCTACGCCGCGCAGTTCGACGGGTGGCACCACGGGACGATCACGTTGGTCGACTGCTTCCCGAATCCGACCGGCGCGGGCGAGCAGTGGTGGGAGTGCTCGGGGTCGTTTGTCTCCGATGACCTGAGCATCCGGATCGGCACGCTGTCGGCGGGCTTCAAGGGCCAGCCCGGGCCGGCTGCCACCGGCTATGTCGCCGACGCGGAGACCCGCAACCTGCTCCCACCGTCGTTATTCGCCCCGAACCAGTCCGGCACCATAGCTGTCGTGCTCGGCATCGCCGGCGCCGCGCTCGGCCTGCCCGTAGTGGTGCTGTTCTGCGTCGCCGCCGGGGCGGTCTGGACGGCCGGCCGGCCGCACCCATAAGTGCTTCCTCGTAAGCGCCGTAATTCGACAGCCCCGCGATCGGGCGCGTCCGAGATCGCGTGTGCAATTGCTTTCACCGGGTAGTCGCAATGCGGCGTCCGGAGTCTACTGATGGCTTCACGGGAGCGCCCCTTCGGGCAGATCTTGCGAAATTTCGCGACGACGCGCCTATGCCGCCTGACCAGGATGTCGGGCTGTTTGCCCCGATCCGGGACTGTCAGTGCCGCGGTGGGTGAAGTGGGCCGGATGCGGATCAGTGCCGGCGAAGTGGGTCGGCAGTGAGCCGGCGGTGGGTCGGTCGGGTTTCCGGCCATTCCCGGGGTGCCGACCGTATACGCTGCGGCGCGAAATCGCCGGCGTGACCTCGACCGAATTCCTCGCCAATGCGAGGTCGGCTTGTCGCCCACCGTGAATCCGCCATGACGACCGCGTGGACGGTCCTGTCGACCGCACGCCCAGCCATTTCCGAGGAGAGTCCCATGACCCGCGCCGTCGCGGCGGTGGCCGTGGCCGCGGCACTGCTCGCCGCCGCTGTCGTCGTCGCAGTCGCCACACCCAGCCATCGGGCCACGGCCGCCGCCGCCGTTGTCCAGGTGGACAACTCCAAAATCACGTACGACACGTTCGGCGCCCGGATCGACGCGCACGACGGCCGCATCGTGCAGGACCCGGCCGGGGTGCTGTGGCTGTTCGGCACGAGCTACGGCTGTGGGTTCCGCTTCAACAAGCCTTCCGCGTACTGCGGTGTCCGCGTGTACCGCAGCACCGACGCGCAGACGTGGACGCCAGCCGGCGCGGTCGGTGGCATGTACGCCTTCGACGCCCTCGGCCCCGAATGGCAGAACCTCTGCGGCGGCGCGGCGTTCGGCTGCTTCGAGGCCATGCCGGCCAGGCGCCCGGACGGCACCTGGGTGATGTGGATCCAGGCCGGGCACCTGCACGCCGGCTACCGCGTCCTCACCGCGCCAGCCCCCGGCGGCCCCTACACCCCGACCGGCGTCGACCCCGTACTCGCCGTCTCCGACGGGTCCGGCCTGCCGTACGGCGCCGAGACGATCTACCCCGACCCGACCGACCCGGCGACGGCGTGGCTGGCGTACACGACCATCGACCACGTCACCAAGCCCGGCACGTCGATCCACGACATCGTCGTCGAGAAGCTCGACCCGACCTGGACCACCGGCGGCGGCCCGCACGTCCGGCTCGGCCTGTTGCATTCGGAAGGGCCCGGGCTGTTCAAGCGGGGGAACACCTGGTACCTGACCTACTCGGATCCGGCGTGCGCCTACTGCGCCACCGGCACCGGCTGGGCCACCGCCCCCAGCCCGCTCGGGCCGTGGTCGGCTACCCGCGGGCAGCTCCGTAGCGGTTCCTGCGGCGGGCAGCCCACCGGCGTGGACGTGCTGCGCGGGTCGGCGGGCAAGACGTGGTACGTGTGGCAGGTCGACCGGTGGGTGCGGGGCCCGAACAACACGCTGATTCCCAACCAGTACCTGGCGAACAACTACCTGGCGCCGATCACGTTCAACGCCAACGGGTCGATCCCTGTCCAGACGTGCACCGGCCGCTGGACGTTCTGACCATGACGCGGACGGCGGCCGCGAGCACGTCGCGGCCGCCGGTCCCGCTTGCCGCTAGGCGTCCCGGTTCTCCACCACGATGACCGCGAGCACGAACAGCACCACGGCGTAGACGCAGAACAGGCCGAAGCCGCCCCAGGGGGAGAGCACCAGGTCGGAATCCGCGGGCTGGGTGATCCGGGCGCCCGCGTTGAACGGCAGGTACTGCGCGAACGTCCGGGTCTTGTCGAAGCCGAGCAGTGTCTTCTCCACCGCGAGCGAGAGCAGCGCCAGGATCGTGATCGCGGCCGGGCTGTTGCGCAGCAGCGCGCCGAGCGAGAGCGCCAGCACCGCGGCCGCCGCGAAGAACAGCGGCAGCCCCCAGATCACCCGCAGCGCGCCGTCCGCGGCCAGGTCCAGATCCCAGCCGGCCGGCAGCAGCGGCTTGGATATGAACACGCACAGCCAGGCGGTCACCGTCCCGACGACGAACGCGACCGCCCCGGTGACCAGTGCCTTGGCCACCATCACCTGCCACCGGTGCGGGGTCGCGGCCAGCGTCATCCGGATCTGCCCGAACCGGTACTCGCCGGTGGCGACGACGACGCCGAGCACCATCACCGCGATCAGCGCCACCAGCGACGCGGCCAGGAACAGCACGGCCAGGATGTCGACGGTGTCGTTGTCGTCGTGACTGCCGGACACGTTCGCCGCGATCAGGATCGCGACGCCCAGTGAGATGCTGACCGCGGCGGCGATCGACCACCAGGTCGACCGCAGCGTCGTCAGCTTGATCTGCTCGGACCGGATCGCCTGCAACATCCCGTTCACCCCTGCCCGTACGGCTGGTCCGGGCTGCCGCCCTGGCTTGGCTGCCCGTGGCCCGGGGCCGGTGCGGCCGGCTGGGGGTAGCCGGTGGGGCCGCCCTGGCCGGCCGGCGGCCGGTCACCGGCTCCGGCCGGGTTGCCGGGTGGCGCCGAGTATCCCGGCTGCCCGGCGGGGCCGGCCGTCCCGTACCCGGCCGTCCCGTACCCGGCCGTCCCGTACCCGGACGTCCCGGCTCCGGGCGTCCCGGAGCCGGGGGCCCCGTATCCAGCCCCGTACCCGGGGGGCCCGTACCCGGGGGGCCCGTAGCCGGGCGGCGCGTAGCCGGGCGGCGCGTAGCCGGGCGGCGCGTAGCCCGGTGGGGGGCCGTATCCGGGGGCGTGGCCGGGTTGGGCCGCGTACCCCGGCTGCGGGCCGGCTCCGGCCTGGAACTCCTGGGCGCCGCGGGTGACGGCGAGGAACGCCTCCTCCAGTGAGGCCCGCTGCGGCGAGAGCTCGTGCAGCACGATGCTGTTCGCGGCGGCCAGCTCGCCGATCGCGGCGCCGTCCGCGCCGCGGACCGAGAGCGCCCCGTCGGCCTCGCGGATCGCGGCCAGGCCCTTGCTGGCCAGCAGCGGTTGCAGCGCGTCCAGCTGTGGGCTGCGCACCCGGACGAACGTCTGGGCGCTGCGGTCCAGGAACTCGCTGGTGGGTACGTCGGCGATCAGCCGGCCGCGACCGATGATCACCAGGTGGTCCGCGGTGACCGCCATCTCGGACAGCAGATGGCTGGAGACGAACACGGTGCGGCCCTGCGCGGCGTAGTTCTTCATGAACTGCCGGATCCACAGGATGCCCTCCGGGTCCAGCCCGTTCACCGGCTCGTCCAGCAGCAGGATCGGCGGGTCGCCGAGCAGCGCGGTGGCCAGCCCGAGCCGCTGCGCCATGCCGAGGGAGAAGCCACCGGCCCGCTTGTTCGCCACCGCGGACAGGCCGACGGTCTCCAGCACCTCGCCCACCCGGCGGGCCGGGATGCCGGTGCTGGCGGCGACCCAGCGCAGGTGGTGCCGGGCCTTCCGGCCCGGGTGGAAGCTCTTCGCCTCCAGCAGCGCGCCCACGTGCCGCACCGGGTGCGGCAGCTGCGGGTAGCGCCGGCCGTCGATGAGGATCGAGCCCTGTGCCGGCCGGTCCAGGCCCAGCATCATCCGCATCGTCGTCGACTTCCCGGCCCCGTTCGGGCCGAGAAACCCGGTCACCCGCCCCGGCTGGACGGCGAACGACAGCCCGTCCACCGCGAGGGTGGTGCCGTACCACTTGCTCACACCCTGGACCTCGATCACGGACGATGACCATACTCACCCGGCCCGGCGGCGGCGCGTGCGAACCGGGTGCCGAGCATCCGACTGGTTATGCAAGTTGTACTAATCTTGAAGCATGTCAGCGACCCGCCTGCTCATCCTCGGAGCGCTCCGGTTCATGCAGCCGGCACACGGCTACGAGATCCGGCAGGAACTGCTTTCCTGGCAGCTCGAGCCGTGGACCGCGGTGGGCACCGGGTCGATCTACTCCGCGCTGCGGACGCTGGAGAAGGACGGCGCGATCCGGGCGGTCAGCTCCGGTCGGCAGGGCAACCGGCCGGCCCGCACCTCGTACGAGCTGACCGAGGACGGGCGGCGCGAGTTCATGACCCTGCTGCGCCAGGCCTGGTGGCAGGTGCACCCCTCGACCGAGCCACTGGTTCCGGCGCTGGGCCTGTTCCCGGAGCTCAGCCGGCAGGAGATGATCGCGGCCCTGCAGTCCCGGATAGCGCAGCTGGAATCGCACCTGGAGCACGTGGCCGCCGTACGTACCGGCATCCGGGACGGCGCCACGCCGCCGGTGGACGACATCCCCGAGCACGTCCGGGAGCTGCTCGACTTCCTCAGTGCCCGGGAGCGGGCGGAGGTGGAGTGGACCAAGCAGTTCCTGCGCCGGCTGCGGGCCGGCAGCTACCAGCTGGCCGACGACCCCGAGCCGCCGCCGGCCGCGGCGGGGAGAAGCCCGGCTGACGGTCCGTCTGTGCCATAGTACAGTTGTACTAAGTTCCGACCGAGCGTGAGAGGCCAATCCCGTGATCGAGGCGCGTGCGCTGTCCCGTTCGTTCAAGACCAAGACGGGGGTCGTGGAAGCGGTCCGCGCCATCGACCTCGACGTGCGCAAGGGCGAGATCGTCGGCCTGCTCGGCCCGAACGGCGCCGGCAAGACGACGATGCTGCGGATGCTGACCACGCTGCTGCGGCCCACGTCGGGCAACGCCACGGTGGCCGGCGTCGACCTGCTGGCTGACCCGCGGCAGGTCCGCCGCCGGATCGGCTACGTCGCGCAGATCGGCTCGTCGCCGGCGCCGGGCACCCAGGTGGCCGAGGAGCTGATCACCCAGGGTCGGCTGCAGGGCCTGTCCAAGGCGGTCGCCGTCGAGCGGGTCGCCGCCCTGCTGCCCCGCCTCGACCTGGACGGCCTGGGCGGGCGGGCGCTGAGCGAGCTGTCCGGTGGCCAGCGTCGGCGGTTCGACGTCGCGCTCGGCCTGGTGCACACGCCCCAGCTGGTCTTCCTGGACGAGCCCACCGCCGGGCTCGACCCGCAGAGCCGGGCCAACCTCTGGCAGCACATCCGCTCGCTGCGGGACGACTCCGGTGTCACCGTCGTGATCACGACGCACTACCTGGAGGAGGCCGACTCGCTGGCCGACCGGATCGTCGTGCTCGACCACGGGGTGGTCGTCGCCGACGACACCCCCGAGGTGCTCAAGGCGAAGGTCTCCGGCGACGTGATCACCGTGCGGGTGGACGGTGCGGCCAGCGCGGCGGAGGCCGTGGCCCGGTCCGCGATCGACGTGCGGGCGTCTACTGTGGACGGCGACTCGGTGCACCTGACCACCGAGCGCGGGGAGGTCGCGATCGCCCCGCTGCTGCGCGCGCTGGACGCCGCGGGGCTCCCGCTGCTGTCGGTCAGCGTGGCCCGCCCGACGCTGGACGACGTGTTCCTCACCCTCACCGGCCGGTCGCTGCGCGACTCCGTCGCCGTCTGACTCCTCTGTCCGGAAAGGACATTCACGTGGCCACCGAGATCTGGGTCATCTTCCTGCGGCAGATGCGGCTGCTGCTGCGCAATCCGGTCTGGGTATTCTTCGGGTTGACCCAGCCGATCCTCTACCTCGCGCTGTTCGGCCCGCTGTTGAAGAACGTCAGCGGGGGCGGCCTCGGCGGGTCCGCGTCCTGGTCGATCTTCGTGCCGGGGCTGCTGCTGCAGCTGGTGATCTTCGGCGCGGGTTTCGCCGGCTTCGGCATCATCCAGGAGCTGCGTGAGGGCGTGGTCGACCGGCAGCGGGTCACCCCGGCGCTGCGGTCCTCGCTGCTGCTCGGCCGCACGCTCTCCAATGTGGTCACCCTGTGCGTGCAGGCGATCCTGCTCGTGCTGGTGGCGACCGCGTTCGGGCTGCGGCCGTCCTGGGGCGGCGTGCTGGTGTCGATCGCGCTGGTATGCGTGCTCGCCCTGGGCCTTTCCGCCGCGTCCTACTCGATGGGGCTGATCCTCAAGGACGAGGACTCGTTCGCCCCGATGATCCAGGGCGTCTCGCTGCCGCTGCTGCTGCTGTCCGGGGTGCTGCTGCCGATGTCGCTGGCCCCGCGCTGGCTGCAGCGCATCAGCGACGTGAACCCGCTCAGCTACCTCATCGACGGCGTCCGGCACCTGTTCGTGAACAAGTACGACCA
>JBBWZH010000554.1:0-7004 GCA_039648995.1 Mycobacteriales bacterium | reverse complement strand
CGGTCGTCGGCAGCCCCGCCACGGTCACCGCCCGGCTGCGCGAGCTGCACGACGAGCTCGGCTTCGGGCAGCTCATCGGGCTGTTCTCGCTCGGCGACGCCAGCCACGAGCAGACCGTCCGCAGCATGCGGCTGTTCGCCGCCGAGGTCATGCCGGCGCTGCGCCCGCTGGCGGCCGCGCCGGCATGACCCGCCCGGGCCGGTACCGGGTCACGCGCAGCCGCCCGTGAGGTGCCGCAGCGGCCACCGTTCGGCGATGTGGGCGGTGTCCCCGGCGACGTAGATCGCGGAGTCGTCGTGCGGGGTGATCCACACGTGGGCCCGGCCGCGGTGGTAGCCGGTGTCGACGGCGGTGCGGGGGAGCGGTACCGCGGGGCTGTACGGCACTGCCGTCGGTGGCAGCCACGGGTCGGACACGGGCCCGCGGACGTAGTCGCGGTCCCTGGCAGGCAGGCCGAGCAGGGTCGAGCCGGCGGCGGTGACGTCGATCTCGGCGTCGGCCATACACGCCCCGTCCAGCCACGCGATCACGTCCAGGCGCACCGGGCAGCCGTGCCCGTCGCTGACGCGATGGAGGTACGTCGCGTCGTACCCCGGCTCGCGGGACAGGTCGTTCGCCACGCCACCGCAGTTCGAGCCGCCGACCGAGCTGCCGCCGCCGGCCGCCGCCGCGACCGCGCCCGCGACCACCAGCCGGGCCGTCCACCTAACGCGCATGCTGACATGACGCGCACGCCGGTCGCGCCGGTTGCCTGACCACCGCGGAACGCGTCCACATCGGACGGTGACAGCCGCCGCGCCGGCTCGCCGCGATCGGGCAGCCCACGCCGCCGCGGGGCCTACCGCGGTCGCGAGCGGGACGGGGCCGTCGGCGGGTCGGTGCGGCCCCGGTACTACCGTCCGGGGGGAGCTGCGTGTGCGGAGAGGTGGCGGTGGTGGGCGAGTCGGAGGTCGACGTCCTGGCCCGGTACAGCCGGGAGCCGGACCTGGTCCCGCCGGCGGCCGACCCGGCCGACGAGTTCCTGCGGCTGGCCTGCCTGACGTACGGCGACGAGGACGGGCCGGAGCGGTGGGCGGCGGCCCGGCAGGTGCTGGCGGAACACCCGGAGATCGGCGCGTCCGGCATCCACACCGCGGCGGCGGTGGTCGACCCGGCCGCGGTACGGCGGCTGCTGGCGGCCGACGGCGCGCTGGCCGGCCAGCAGGGCGGCCCGTTCCGGTGGGAGCCGCTGTGCTACCTCGCGTACGCGCGGCACGATCCCGAGGTCGCCGAAGATGCCGTGCTGGAGACCGCCCGGTTGCTGCTGGCGCACGGCGCCGATCCGAACGCCGGCTACCTCTGGCACGGGCTGCCCACCCCGTTCACCGCGCTGACCGGGGTGCTCGGCAACGGCGAGCGCGGGACGGCCGCCCAACCACGGCACCCGCACTGGGTCGTACTGGCCCGGATGCTGCTCGCCGCCGGGGCCGACCCGAACGACGGCCAGGGGCTGTACAACCGGATGTTCACCCCGGACGACGGCCACCTCGAGCTGCTGTTCGAGTACGGCCTGGGCACCGGGACCGGCGGCCCCTGGCGGGCCCGGCTCGGCGCGGCCGCCGAGTCCCCGGCACAGCTGCTGCGGCGCCAGCTGTATTGGGCGGTCACCCACGGCCTGGCCGACCGGGTCCGGCTGCTCGGTCGGCACGGCACCGACCTGAGTACGCCATTCGATGATGGGCGCACACCGGCCGAGCTCGCCGCGGTCACCGGCCACCCGGGGGTCGCCGCCGAGTTGGCGCCCGACGGCGGGCTCGAGCTCACCCCGGCGGACGGGCTGATCGCGGCGGCGCTGGCGGCTGACCGGGCGGCTGTGGACGCGATCCTGGCCGCCGCCCCCGACGCCGCCGAGGCGGCCCGCGCCCAGCGACCGGGCCTGGTCGTGTGGGCCGCCGCGACCGGCCGCACCGGGGCGGTCGCGCTGCTGGCCGACCTCGGGTTCGACATCAACGCGATGTCCCGCGGCGACGTCCCGGTCGAGCAGCCCTGGCAGACCGCGCTGCACGAGGCCGCCGGCGACGGCAACGTCGAGCTGGCCCGGCTGCTGCTCGACCTCGGCGCCGATCCGGACCGGCGCGACGCCCGCTTCGACGCCACCCCCCTGGGCTGGGCCGGGCACCTGGGCCAGCCGGCTCTGGTCGACCTGCTCACGCCCGTCACCACGGCCGGCGAGCCGCCGCGCGCCTGACCACCGGCCGACATCCTCGCCGCCCGGGCGCGTACCCCGGGCGGGAGGCGTCCGTCCGGGCGACCCGGCCCGGCGGTGCTGGCGCCGAATAGCGGATGGTCGTATTTGCTGGGCCGTCTCGGCGAGCCCGGATTCGCCCTTTCGGCACATTCACCGAGCACTCGTGTTTCCGCCCGTGTTCGCAGACGATATGGCCAAAGATTGTCATTTCCCATCGATCCGCCGGGATGTGAGGATTAATGGCTAAGGGACGACCCTGGGCGGGCCTCGGCGAGCACAGTGCGTTCGTGACTAGGTGATCGGACAGCGGAGGTGGCCGCATGCCAGACGAGCCTGACCGGGGCGCTGACGGCGGCGGGAGTGTCGACGCCGGAACCGGGCGGCCGGCGCCGGAGCCCCGGGCGGAGGCCGCGGGGGCGGTAGCCGACCCTGCCGGCGAGAGCGCGCGGCCGGTGACGGTCGAGCCGTCGCCCGTGCCGGTCGGTGCGTCGGTGGGCGGCCCGGCGCCGACGGGCCCGCCGGACGACGGGCCGCCACCGGCGAGCGCCGTCTCCTCGCCGCAGCCGCCGCCCCACTCCGTACCCCCGACCCCCGCCCAGCCGTCGCCGGCCCAGCCGGCGGTCGCTGAGCCGGCGGTCGCTGAGCCGGCGCCGGCTCAGTCGTCGGTTGCTGAGTCGGCGGTTGCTCCGCCGGCGGTTGCTCCGCCACCGCAGGCTGGCCCAGCTGAGCCACTGTCCGGGCCGGCTCAGCCACTGCCAGCAGGAGCGACCCAGCCGTTGCCTCCGGCCCAACCGTTGCCTCCGGCCCAGCCGTTGCCTCCAGGGCCGGCCCAGCCGTTGCATCCGGGACAGGGTCAGGCGTTTCCTCCGGGTCCGGCGCAGCCATGGGCCGCGGGGCCGGGTCAGCCCCTGCCTCCGGGACAGGGTCAGCCGTTGCCTCCGGGGGAGGGTCAGTCACGGCCGGTGGGAGAGGCCCAGCCGCCGCCGGGTCCGGCGCAGCCATGGGCGGCGGGGCCGGGTCAGCCGTCGCCGCCGGGGCCGGCCCAAGGCTGGCCGTCCCAGCCGTCCCAGCCGTCCCAGTCGTTCCCGGCGCAGCCGTTCCCGCCGGGGCCCGCGCAGACGTGGCCCGGCGCGCCGGCGCCGGGCTGGGCGCCTGGTGCGTCCGGCGTCCCCGTGGGGCCACCGGCCGCGCCGCCGGCGCGGCGGGCTCCGCTCTGGCAGCGGCCGGTGCCGATGGTCGCGCTGGTGGGTGCGGTCGTGCTCGTTGCCGCGGTGCTGGTATGGGCCCCGTGGGTCGCGCCGGCGGCTCCGACGCAGCTGCACAGCACGTCACGGACGGCGACCTCGGTGCTGCTGCAATGGGACAAGTCACACGGCCACACCAGCCCTGGCCGGTACTCCATCCGGCGGGACGGCGCCACCGTGGCGTCCGTATCCAGCGACCGGACCTCCTACCTCGACGAGGGCCTTCGGCCCGGGCAGACCTACACCTACAGCGTCGTCGCGGCGAGTTGGGCCCGGCATTCCGAGCCGGCGCAGGACGCGAAGGTACGCGTGCTGGCGCCGAGCCCCGGGCAGCCCACCCGCGGGACGGTCACCACCAGCTCGGCGACCGTCCGCTGGTCGGCACCGGCCAACAGCCCGGCGCCCGACAGCTACGAGGTTCTCCGGGACGGCGACATCGTCCACACGAGTGAGAACACGAGCACGGCCTATCTGGACAAGGGCCTGAGCCCGGCCACCGCCTACAGCTACCAGGTGATCGCGCGGTGGGGCGAGAACCGGTCCGACCCGGGCCCCACGCTCTCGGTCAAGACCGCCACGCCACCTCTTTCAGCGGCCCGCCTGACCGGCTCGTCGTGGCCGGTCAAATTCGTCATGACGAACGTCAGCGGGATCACGAACCTGAACAAGGGGCTGCGCTGGACCAATTTGTGGGACCTCACCGCCCGCTGCTCGTCCGGCCCGTGCGACGTGCAGGTCGACGGTGAGATCACGCCGCCCAACTTCAAGCCCGCCCCGTTCAAGGCGCGCCTCACCCGGCGGGGGGCGACCTACGTCGGAACCACGACGGCGAAGCTCACGCGGTGTGGCGCCATCGACGAGACGGACAAGGTCACCATCCAGATCGCGGTCAGATCGGCCGGCACCGAGGGCCGTCAATGGGTGGCCAGGTCGTGGGCCGGAACCGTGCGGGTCGACTCGGCCTTCACCAATGCCGGCGGCGGCTTCTTCTGCCCAGGTTCGCGGATCGACACCAGCCTCACCGGCTGACGCCGATCGGCGGGTTGATCGGTCGCGGCCCCGCGCCGGAGTCATGGTTTCGGTCGGGTTGTCAGTCGCGGTCGTCGAGAATCGTCAGGTCGAGGCGGGCGAGCCGGTCCGGGTCGGCGAGGAAGTCCATTTCGGCGATCCTCCCGTTGCGGACGATGATCGACGCGATCGTGAACACGACGCCGTTGTGGGTCGCGACCATTCCGGCCGCACCGTTGACTAGCGCCGGGTGCATGGTGAGGTCGACGCGCGACCACATGACCGCCTGTCGCGCCACATCGAGCGCGCCGCGCACGTCGGCCGACGCGGCGGCGAATGCCGCGCCGCCATCGGCCCGCAGCACGACGTCGGGGTCGAGTGTGGCGACCAGCGCGTCGAAGTCCCCGCCGCGCGCCGCGGCCAGGAACGCGTTGACGACCTCCCGTTGAGCGTTCACGTCGACGTCCGGGGCGGTGGGCTGGGCGCGGACGCGGCGCCGTGCCCGGCTGGCCAGCTGGCGGGCCGCCTGCGGGGAGCGGTCGATGAGCCGGGCGATCTCCTCGAACGGGACACCGAACATGTCGTGCAGCACGAACGCGAGCCGCTCCGGTGGTGTCAGCGTCTCGAGAACCACAAGCAGCGCGAGCCCGACCGAGTCCGCGAGCAGCGCCTCGTGCTCGGGGTCGACGCCGTCGGCACGGTCGACGATCGGGTCCGGAAGGCGCGGGCTCAGCGGTTCCTCGCGGCGTACCGCCCGTGAGCGCAGCATGTTCAGCGACACCCGCGCGACGACGGTCGTCAGCCAGCCGGACAGGTTCTCGATCTCGCCGGGTTCGGAGCCGCTGAGCCGCAGCCAGGCTTCCTGCACGGCGTCGTCGGCCTCGCTCACCGAGCCCAGCATCCGGTAGGCGACCGCCCGCAGGCGGCGCCGGTGCTCCTCGAACCGCTGCGCAAGCCAGTCCTGCTCGCTCATCCGGTCACATCCTCCCTCGGCCCTCGGCGACGGACCACCCGGACAGACCCGCCGGGGCCGGCCGATGTGACCGGACCGCGCGCCGCGGCCGGGGTGTCGCTGATCACGTCCGCGTCGGTCACATCGCCGACGTCCGCGGTGTCTCTCCGGCGACAGCACGAACCCGAGTGAGAGGAACACCCGATGCGGGTCTTCGTTGCCGGCGCCAGCGGCGCCCTCGGCAGCCGCCTGGTACCGCAGCTGATCGAAGCCGGGCACGAGGTGGTCGGCACCCATCACGCGCCGGCGAGTGCGCGGCTGCTGGAGGTGCTCGGCGCCGAACCGGTCAGACTCGACCTGCTCGACGCGCGTGCCGTGCGCACGGCCGTGCTTGACAGCAGACCGGACGCGATCGTGCATCAGGCAACGGCGCTGGCGGACATCACGTTCGGCCGGAACCTGGACAAGACGTTCACGACGACCAACCGGTTGCGCACCGAGGGAACGGACGCGCTGCTGGCCGCCGCCCGGGAGGCGGGTGTGCGCCGGTTCGTGGCGCAGAGCGCCCTGTACTTCCGCTACGCGCGGCAGGGCGGGCCGGTCAAGGCCGAGGGCGATCCGCTGGAAGAGACTCCGCCGCCGAACACCGCCCGGTCCTGCGCCGCGATCGCCCATCTGGAGAAGGTGACGACCGCCTTCGGCGGCGTCGCGCTGCGCTACGGCGGGTTCTACGGCGCCGCCAACGACGCGCTGATCGAGCCCATTCGGAAGCGCCAGTTCCCGATCGTCGGCGGCGGCGGCGGGATGTTCTCCTGGATGCATCTCGACGACGGTGCCGCGGCGACCGTGGCCGCCCTCGAGCACCCAGGGCCGGCGATCTACAACATCGTCGACGACGAACCCGCCCCGGTACGCGACTGGCTCCCGGTGCTCGCCGACGCGCTGGGCGCCAAGCCACCGCGCCACGTACCGACCTGGCTGGCCCGACTGTTCGCCGGCCCGGCGGCCGTAGTGCTGGGAACCCAGGCACGCGGCGCCGCCAACGCCAGGGCAAAGCGCGAACTCGGCTGGACGCCCCGATACCCCAGCTGGCGCCTCGGTTTCCCGGCCACCTACTCGGCGATCGCGGTCGCCGACGGGCCCGCTGGCTGACCCGCGCGGCCGGGGCCGCGCTCAGTCGATACCTGGCCGAGCCGATCGCGACCGCGGTCGGAAGCAAGTCCGCAGCGCCGACGAATGCCCGTGCTACGGCTCGCCGGCCAGGACGTGTCCTGGTCCGCTGTGCCACCGCGGCGACCTCGACGCGTTCCTCGGCCACGATCACGTCAACTGGTCGGCCGTACGCGACTGCCGCCCGGTGACCCCCCGCCGTGGCCGGCCGGCGGGAGTGGAGCGGGTCAGCCGAGGCGGGTGAGGTCGACGGCGACGTCGAAGTGCTCGGCGGGCGGGCCGGAGTAGATGCCGGAGAGGGGGCGGACATCGGCGTAGTCGCGGCCGCGGGCCAGTAGTACGTGCTGGTTGCCGACCTCGGCCAGGCCGGTCGGGTCCACGGGGATCCAGTCGCCGGCCCAGA
>JBBWZH010000544.1:0-10096 GCA_039648995.1 Mycobacteriales bacterium | reverse complement strand
GCTGGCTGCGGCTGCTGCCCGTACGGGTCGGCATACGGCTCGGCGTACCCAGGCTGGCCGCCGCCATACCCGTCCGGCGGTTGCTGCTGCTGATAGCCGCCATAGCCATCGGCGTAGCCGCCGCCGTACCCACCGGGACCCGCCTGGCCCTGCGCGACGGGCACCGCCGGCATGCTCAACGAGTTGTACGGGCGGCGCCGGGGGCCGGCGTTCGGATCCACGCTGCTGGTCACTGTGAACATCCCGGTCCGGAAGTCGTCGTTGCGGTCGAGTTGAACTTCGATATCGCCAAACGTCGACCAGCCTTCGTCGTCGACGTACTCCTGCACCATCTCGGCCAGCGTGTTCGTGAGCTGGGCCTGCCACGGAACCAGCCGTTCATGGTCACTCGGGCCGAGTGCCACCACATACCGGTTCGGCACCAGTATCCGGTCCGTGCCGACGATGGCACGGTTGGCCTCCGCCTCACGTTGCAGTGCCTTCGCCACCTCGACCGGCTCGACCTGGCCCTTGAAGATCCGGGCGAAGGCAGTGCCGACGAGGCCCTCCAGGCGCCGCTCGAAGCGCTGCAGCACACCCACGGGGGATTCTCCTCCTCGGACACTGTTGGCCCCGATGGTAGCCGTGGCCACGCAGTGCAGGATCAATCCCACCAAGGCGCGACCCGGACGCGTGCTACCCTTCCACGCGCCGCTTGGGCGAGTGGCGGAATGGCAGACGCGCACGGTTCAGGTCCGTGTGTCCGTAAGGACGTGGGGGTTCAACTCCCCCCTCGCCCACGAGCGATCGGCGCCGCATCTCCTGCCGCTGGATCGCTTTTGTCATGCCGAGTGGGGGCCGAGCCCCCAGCATCCCCACGATGCGGGCCGTCACCCTCTGGTGGCGGCACCGGCTCCGCACCCCGGTCCTGTGCGGCGTGACCTTCCTCTGGACGGCTGCCCCTCGGTGGCAGCAGCCGCGCGTCCCCAGGGGGTCGGCCGCCTTGGCCGGTCGACGAGCGAAGCGAGGCTGTCTCCAAGAGTGGGTGCCCTGGCTCAGGAACCGTAGGCACCGTGGGGTCCCCGGGGGCTCGGCCCCCGGGGCAGACATGCGAGCGAGCCCGGCGAGCGTTCTTCGCGAGCAGGGCGCGCCCGAGCGAGCCCGCGTGCCTAGATGATCAGGAGGGGGTGGCGGCGGGGTTGGGGTTGCTCTTCGGGGAGGGTGTCGAGGGTCGAGGTGAGCTCGTCGGGGGTGTGGATGGGGATGGCGCCCCGGCGGAGGAGCATGGCGATGCCGCGGGGGGTGCCGGCGGAGGGGATCGCGAGGACGGGGCGGCCGGCGGCGGAGGCGCGCATGCCGGTGGCGAGGGTGGTGCCGGTCTCGCGGGGCTCGATCACCAGCAGTGCCCGGCCCATGCCGAGGATGACCGTGTGCTGCCCGGTCTCGGTGGCCGCGCTGGCCCGCTGCTTCGGCGGGAACGGCGAGACGACGAGCGTGCGGGCCGGATCCCAGGCGTCGCTGAGCTGGCCGCGGGGCAGCCGGAACCGGCCGATCCCCTCGGCGGCCACCAGCACCGTCTGACCGCCGGCGCGCAGCGACGCGAGGTGGCTGGCCAGGCCGACGCCGGGGGCGGGGCCGGCGATCGTGCAGAGGCCGAGGTCGGCGGCCGCGGTGGCGCAGGCGCGGGCCGCGGCGACCCCGCTGGCGCTCGCCGCGCCGGAGCCGCAGATCGCCAGGCCGGGCAACGACAACAGTTCAACAGCCCCGCGGCAGAACAAGAAGGCCGGCGCGGCCCGGGCCGACAGCAAGCGGGGCGGGTAGTCGGCCGAGCCCATCAGCACGGCGAACACGGACGTGCGGGCCATCGATTCGGCCGAGCGTTGGATGCGGGCCTGCTCCTTGCCGCCCAACTCGGCGTGGATCCGGGCAAACGCGTCTACCCCGGCCTCGCGGGCCAGTGCGGCCAACCGGACCGGGCCCGGGCCGTGCCGCGCGGCGGCGAGGGCGAGGGTCAGGACAGCAACGGGATGCATGTAGGCGCTTTCTCGATCCGGGCGGCTGCCGGCGGCAGGGCGGCGGGGAACCCGCGCGCGTCCCAGGACGGGCGCCGAGGTATCGAACATATGTTCGATTATCGTCGCCTGGCGGATGGGAAGCAAGCTGCCGGCGTGGCGGCGGGTAGGGCTACAACTCGAGGGGGTCGCCGCCGTCGAGCACCCGAACCTGGGTGCCGGTTGGGGCCAGCTTGTCGAAGATGCCGTAGTGCAACTCTGGACGGGTCAGCAGAGCCTCATGGATCGGCACGGCCACCTGTGGGTGGACTGCGCGAAGGTAGTCGACCGCCTCCGCGACCTTCATCCAGGGGGCAGCGGTCGGCAGGCCGAGGACCTGCACATCCGCGTCCGGCTGGAGGAACGAGTCACCGGGGTGGAACAGCCGGTCGGCGACAAGGTAGCCGAAGTTCGGGATCACCGGGATGTCCGGGTGGATCACAGCGTGGTCGCCACTGAACACCTGCACCGGCGCACCGACGTCGAGCACGTCGCCGTGCCGCACCGCCCGGGTGACAAAGCCCTGGTCAGCCAACTCGCCGGCGGTGGCCGCGTCGGCGTGCACGACGGCAGCCGGGTTCCGCCCCAGCAGCGCCGGCAACCGGTCCCGATCACAGTGGTCGACATGCTGATGGGTGACCAGCACACCGGTCAGCCCGGTCAACTCCTCGAAACCGGCGGAAAAGATCCCCGGATCCAGCAGCAGACGGGCGTCAGCATGCTCGACCAGTAGGCAGGCATGACCGAACTTCCGTAACCGCATGGCGCGGCCTCCTCTCAATCAGCAGCGGCCACGGCACCGGCCGTGGCGTCGATCGTGGTGCTGGCCGGAGCGTCCGGCAGGCGCAGCGCGGCGAGCTGATGGCCGGTGGCGACCAGCGTGCCGGTGCTGTCCCAGACGTCACATTCCTCGTCCACCCGGCCGTCGGTGATCAGCCGGACCTTGAGCCGGACCCGCAGCGGCCCGGGCGCGGGCACCGCACGGACGTAGACGGTGAGTTCGAGCGTCGGCACCCACGAGCCGGGCAGGCTCAGGTCGAACGTGGCCGGCGGCAGGCAGTCCGCGGCCACGAGCAGGCCGAGTGGGTCGGGGTCGGCGCCGTCGACGAACCGCACCCAGCCCCGGATCTCGCCGGCCCCGCTGCCCCGGCCGGTGGTGAAACCGGCGGTGGCCGGGTCGAGCCGCTCGGCGAGCACGGTCATCAGTGGCACCGGGAACGAGGGCGTGTCGCCGGGCAGCAGCGGGCACTCGTCCTCCGGCGGCAACGGCGCCGGCGGGACGCTGTTCCACCGGGCCGCGCCGGACGCCGGCAGCGTGCCGCAGGTGATCAGGGCCTCCACGCAGTGCTCGCCGCCGGCGTGGAGGGACGCCCGCAATTGGGCCACCGACCGGCCCTGCCGCAGCGGTCGGACGGTGATCTCGGCCGGACCGGCGGGCGGTGCGGCGAGGTAGTGCGCGCTGACCGCGGTCGGGTGCGGGTGGCCTGGGCCGGCCACGTCGAGCGCGGCCCGCGTCATCGTGGCGAGCAGGTAGCCGCCGTTCGGCTTGATGCCGATGCTCCACTGTGGATCGAGCTCCGCCCGGTACTCACCGTCGCCCACCCGGCGTACCGCCGTCGCCGTCGAAAACCCCGCCATATGTGGCACGTTAGCGTCAACTTGGCCAATCGGCCGGTCCGGCCGCCCCGGCCGGACGCTCGGTCGGGTGAGCCGCGGGTGGCCGAGATCACAGCCAGTGGGCGACCCCGGGCAACCGCGGGGCATGATGCGCGACGTGGAGCCGCAGGCGGTGATCTTCGATCTGGACGGCGTGCTGATCGAGTCCGAGCAGGTGTGGGACGAGGTGCGGCGCGGCCTGGCGATCGGGGCCGGGCGGCCGTGGCCGCCGGAGACGACGACGGCGCTGCAGGGCATGAGCACCGGCGAATGGTCCCGACACCTGGTCGAGGTGGTCGGCGTCCCGGGGTCGCCCGAGGACGTGGCCGCCGAGGTGATCCGACGGGTGGCCGACCGCTACCGGGACGGCCTGCCGCTGCTGCCCGGTGCGGTCGACACGGTCCGGGCGCTGGCCGGGCGGTGGCGGCTCGGGGTGGCGAGCTCGTCGCCGGTCACGCTGATCCGGCTGGTGCTGGCCACGGCCGGGGTGGCCGACCTGTTCGGAGCGGCGGTGTCCAGCGAGGAGGTGCCGCACGGCAAGCCGGCGCCGGACGTCTACCTGGAGGCCGCGGCCCGGCTCGGCGCCGAGCCGCCGCGCTGCGTGGCCGTCGAGGACTCCAGCAACGGCCTGCGCGCGGCCGTCGCGGCCGGGATGGTGCTGGTCGCGGCGCCGAACGCGGAATACCCGCCGGCCGCCGACGCGCTGGCGCTGGCGACGGCCGTCGTGCCCGGGGTCGCCGGGGTCACCCCGGAGCTGATCGCGAGCCTGCCCGGCTGAGCCGGCCCGGACCCGCGCTCGCTCTCAGCGAACAGCCCGGAACCACGGGAAGAGTGGCGGCCCGCCTGCGTTGAGCCGGTAACGCTCAACTCTGATGAGGTGGACATGACCAGCTTGACCCTTCCCGTCCTACCCCTGGCCGATGGTGTGCTGCTGCCCGGCATGGTCGTGCCGGTCGAGCTGGACGCCGCCGCCCAGGCCGCCGTTGATGCCGCACGCGCCAGCAAGGCCGCGGTGCCCGGCGCGAGCTCGCCCGCCCGGCTGCTCGTGGTGCCCCGGCTGGACGGTCGCTACCCGGCGGTCGGCACGGTCGCGGTGCTCGAGCAGGTCGGCCAGCTGCCCAGCGGCGGGCCGGCCGCGGTGGTGCGCGGCGTCTCCCGGGCCCGGATCGGCAGCGGGGTGAACGGCCCCGGCGCCGCGCTCTGGGTCGAGGCGACCGTGGTGGAAGACGAGCCCAGCGAGCGGGCCACCCAGCTCGCCCGCGAGTACAAGCAGGTGGTGCTGTCGCTGCTGCAGCTGCGCAACGCCTGGCAGGTGATCGACTCGGTGCAGCGGATCACCGACCCCGGTGAGCTGGCCGACACCGCCGGCTACGCCGCGTACCTGGATGTCGAGCAGCGGGCCACGCTGCTGGAGACCACTGACGTGGCCGAACGGCTGGAGAAGGTGCTGGAGTGGGCCCGCGCGCACCTGGCCGAGCTGGAGGTCGCCAACACCATCCGGGACGACGTCCGGGAGGGCATGGAGAAGTCGCAGCGCGAGTTCCTGCTGCGGCAGCAGTTGGCCGCGATCCGCAAGGAGCTCGGCGAGGACGAGGCCGACGGCGAGGGTGACTACCGCGCCCGCGTCGAGGCCGCCGAGCTGCCTGAGGGTGTGCGCACGGCCGCGCTGCGGGAGGTCGGCAAGCTGGAGCGGGCGTCCGACCAGTCGCCCGAGGCCGGCTGGATCCGCACCTGGCTGGACACCGTGCTGGACCTGCCCTGGTCCACCCGGACCGAGGACAACACCGACGTGACCGGCGCCCGCGAGGTGCTGGACGCCGACCACTACGGGCTGACCGACGTGAAGGACCGGATCGTCGAGCACCTTGCCGTCCGGGCCCGGCGGGCGTCCCGCGGCCTGCAGGTCGTCGGGGGCCGGGGCAGTGGCGCGGTGCTCGCGCTGGTCGGCCCGCCCGGCGTCGGCAAGACGTCGCTCGGCGAGTCGGTGGCCCGCGCGCTGGGCCGCAAGTTCGTCCGGGTCGCGCTCGGCGGCGTCCGGGACGAGGCCGAGATCCGCGGCCACCGGCGGACGTACGTCGGAGCGCTGCCGGGTCGGGTCGTGCGCGCCATCCGGGAGGCCGGCTCGATGAACCCGGTCGTGCTGCTGGACGAGGTCGACAAGCTCGGCTCGGACTACCGCGGCGACCCGTCCGCGGCCCTGCTGGAGGTGCTCGACCCGGCGCAGAACCACACGTTCCGGGACCACTACCTGGAGGTCGAGCTGGACCTCTCCGACGTGCTGTTCCTGGCCACCGCGAACGTGGCCGAGGCGATCCCGGAGCCGCTGCTGGACCGGATGGAGCTGGTCCGGCTCGACGGCTACACCGAGGACGAGAAGGTCGGCATCGCCCGCGACCACCTGCTGCCGCGCCTGCTCGACCGTGCCGGCCTGACCGCTGACGAGGTCAGCGTGACCGACGACGCGGTCCGCGCGATCGCGGCCGAGCACACCCGGGAGGCCGGTGTCCGGCAGTTGGAGCGGGCCCTGGCCAAGGCGCTGCGCAAGGTGGCGACGGTCCTGTCGGTCACCCCGGAGAAGGCCCCGATCACGGTCGGCGCCGATGAGCTGGTCACCTACCTGGGCCGGCCGCGGTTCACCCCGGAGTCGGCCGAGCGCACCGCGGTGCCCGGCGTCTCCACCGGGCTGGCGGTCACCGGTGCCGGCGGCGACGTGCTGTTCGTCGAGGCCACCGCGTCCCCGGGCGACTCGGGGCTGACCCTGACCGGCCAGCTCGGCGACGTGATGAAGGAGTCCGCCCAGATCGCGCTGTCGTACCTGCGGGCGAACGGCGAGCGGCTGGGCATCCCGACCGACGCGCTGACCGACCAGCGGCTGCACCTGCACGTCCCGGCCGGCGCGGTGCCGAAGGACGGCCCGTCCGCCGGCGTGACGATGACGACCGCGATCGCCTCGCTGCTGTCCGGCCGCCCGGTGCGCAAGGAGGTGGGCATGACCGGCGAGATCTCGCTCACCGGCCGCGTCCTGCCGATCGGCGGCGTGAAGCAGAAGCTGCTCGCCGCCCACCGCGCCGGCCTCACCGAGGTCTTCCTCCCGGCCCGCAACTCCCCGGACCTGGACGACGTCCCCGCGGAGATCCGCGACGCGCTCACCATCCACCTGGTCGCCGACGTCACCGAGGTCCTGACCAAGGCCCTCGAACCCGCCGCGGCGACCATCTCCGCCGCCGCCTGACCCCGGCGGCCACCTGAGCGGGCGTCCCCACGGGACGCCCGCTCAGTCATCTGTCGGTGAGCAGCCAGACCGCCCTCGGGTCCTTCGGGGTCTTGCCCACCCAGCGCACCAGCCCCTCCTCCTGCAGCGCGGCGAGCCGGCGCAGCACGACCGGGCGGCTGACTTCAAGGGCGTCCACGATGTCGCCGGTGCCCAGCGCCGACGTGCTCGCGCGGAGCAGGTCGACGATGTCCGCGCTGCCCTTCGGCAGCCGGCCGGCGACCGCCGGATCGAGTCTCGGCAGCGCCGCGAGCGTCAGCCGCACACTGCCGGAGGTCTGCCGGTAGACCGGGTCGGTCAGGCCGACCCGGCGCATCTCCTCGAACATCCGGCGGATGCCTTCACCGAGCTCCTGCCCGATGCGCAGGTCCGCGCATACGCGCGCGATCCGCGGGTTGCGGGCGTACCGCCTGATCTTCAGCGGTTGCCGCGGGTCGAGCAGCCCGGGGAACCGTCCAGGGCTCTCGATCTCGATCCGGTCGGGGTAGATCTCGACCCGGATGTGGTCGCCGCCGAGGCTGTATGAGCGGTGGATCACCGCGTTGACCAGGCCCTCCAGCCAGACGTCTCGCGGCACGATCGGCGCCGCCTCGAACCGTCCACTGGCCGCGAGCGCGCGGCGGCGCGGCACCAGGTCCTCCATGGTCCGCTGCGCCTCCTCCACCACGTGCGGGATCGCGCCCTCGACCCGGACGTCAGACGACTCCTCCAGCTCCAGCCTGGAGCCGGTGCCGCGGCGCGGATCGAGAAACCGGAGGATCCGGACGTACGCCTGCGGGAAAGCGGTCTGTGGCCGCTTGCCGAACAGCAGCAACCCGGCGTTGGTGATCTTGTTGTCCGGAGTGAGCAGGCTGCGCGCGTCGAGGATCTTGTGGACGGCGCCGGAGCTGCCGATCTTCTGGCCGAACCGGGTCACCAGCCGGGCGTCGAGGTGGGAGAAGTTCGCGCCGGTCGCCTGCTGGCCGTCGTACTGGCTCTGGCCCCGGTCGTACTCCAGCTCCTGCCGGTGGTTGTAGGTCAGCTTCCGGGACTCGTCGCCGATGCGCAGGTAGCACTCGCCGTCGATGGCCTCGTGCACCCGCTCGCCGGGCTCGATCCGGATGATCAGCAGCCGGTCCGGCATGCCGGCCTGGTTGCGGCACGGGACCTCCTGGAACCGGGCCCGGACGGGTGGGCGGGTGAAGTCGAGGGGCACCTGCCGCCACTCGTTGATGCGCTGCGGCACGCTGTCGATGCCCTGGACGGCACCGTTGTGCAGACCGATGGCGATCGTGCCGCCCTCCGCGTTGGCGAACGCGACCAGCGGTCGGGCCAGATCACGTGCCCGGGTGGTGGCGGCCTTGCGGTCGAACCACTGGTCCTCCGGGGCGGCGAGGAGGAGCCGGCCGACCTCGGCGGCGTCCGCCGCGAGCGCGGCATCGATCTGGTTCGACGGCACGGTCGGCTACTCTAAAGAGTTTAGAGTAGAACGGCAAGGTGGAGTGAAAGGCCAGGTCGGAGACCAGATAGCGGGGATGGTGGTGTTTCTAGTGGGGGTTTCTAGTAGTTCTAGTAGGTGGTCGGGGGGCGGAATTTACCGGGTGCGGGCGGGCTTGGTGCGGGCGTGGCTGTGACGGCGGAAGCGGGGCCGACGAAGGTCAGGCGGCAGGGGCACTACGCGTGGGTGGTCGCGGCGGTCACGTTCGTCACGCTGCTCGGCGCGAGCGGGTTCCGGTCGACGCCCGGCGTGCTGATCGTGCCGCTGCAGGACGCGTTCGGCTGGAGCCGGACGTCGATCTCGCTGGCCGTGTCCGTGAACCTGGTGCTGTTCGGGCTGTCCGGGCCGTTCGCGGCGGCGGCGATGGGCCGGTTCGGCGTGCGCCGCGTGGTGCTGCTGGCATTGCTGCTGGTCGCGGCCGGGTCGGGGCTGACCGTGTTCATGACCGCGACCTGGCAGCTGGTGTTGCTGTGGGGCGTGGTCGTCGGCCTGGGCACCGGGGCGATGGCGGCAGTGCTGGCGGCGACGGTGGCGACCCGCTGGTTCACCACCCGGCGCGGGCTGGTGACCGGCGCGCTGACCGCGGCCAGCGCGACCGGGCAGTTGGTGTTCCTGCCGCTGCTGGCCTGGCTGGCGGTGAACCACGGCTGGCAGTGGGCGTCGGTGACCGTGGCGGCCGGCGCGCTCGCGGTGGTCCCGCTGGTCGCGCTGCTGCTCCGGAACTCGCCGGCCGACCTCGGGCTGCTGCCGTACGGCGCGCCGCCGGACACGCCGGTGGTCGCGCCGGCGCCGCCGCCGAACCCGGTCGGCACCGCGCTGCGGGTGCTCGGCGAGGCCAGCCGCACCCGCGCGTTCTGGCTGCTCGCCGGCAGCTTCGCGATCTGCGGCGCGACCACCAACGGGCTGATCGGCACGCACCTGATCCCGGCCGCGCACGACCACGGCGTCGCCGAGACCGCGGCCGCCGGGCTGCTCGCCCTGGTCGGCGTGTTCGACGTGGTCGGCACGCTCGCGTCCGGCTGGCTCACCGACCGGGTCGATCCGCGCCGGCTGCTGTTCTGGTACTACGGCCTGCGCGGCGTCGCGCTGCTGATGCTTCCGGCGGTACTCGGCTCGGCCGGCTTCGGCCTGTTCGGCTTCGTTGTCGTGTACGGGCTGGACTGGGTGGCCACCGTGCCGCCGACGGTCGCGCTGGCCAACGAGGTGTTCGGCCGGGAGCGGGGGCCGGTGGTGTTCGGCTGGGTGTTCGCCGCGCACCAGTTGGGCGCGGCGGCGGCGGCCTCGCTGGCCGGGCTGATCCGCACCGAGCGCGGCGACTACTTCGTGGCGTTCGTCTCGGCGGCGGCGCTGTGCGCGGTGGCCGCGACGATCACGCAGGTGGTGCGGGTGCCGAAACGGCCGGCCGCGGTGATCCCGCAGCCGGCCGTCGCGAGCTGACACCGGGCGTCAGGCCGGGCAGCGGGGCGGGCGCCCGGTCCCGCGGCCGCCCGCCCCGATCGGCGTTCGTTAGTGGACGAACTTCGGGACCGCCTGCAGCACGCCGGCGCCGAACACGTTGTCCGGCCCGCGGTCGCCGCGGTCGATCGCCAGCGCGCCCATGGCCAGGTTCAGCAGCGCGGCCGGCAGCCGCCCGCCGGTCTCCTGCCGGACCAGCGCGGCCAC
>JBBWZH010000540.1:0-5047 GCA_039648995.1 Mycobacteriales bacterium | reverse complement strand
ACGGCCGCCTGCCGCGCCGACGACGACGTGGACGGCTGGCGGCTGACGGGCGTCAAGCGCGCGGTGCCGGACGCCGGCTCGGTGGCCGAGGCGGTGGTGGTCGCCAGGGCCGGCCGGGGCATCGGTCTGTTCCGGGTCGACCTGGCCGCGCACCCCGAGGTGGTGCACCCGCTGCCGACCATGGACGGCACCCGCCGGCTGGGCGAGCTGCGGCTGGACGGCACCCCGGCGGAGGCGTTCGGCGACCCGGCCGGCACCGCCGCGGTGCTCACCGCGACCCGCCGCCGGGTGCTGGCGCTGCTGGCCTGCGAAGCGGTCGGGGTGACCCAACGGGCACTCGACCTGGCCGTCGAGTACGCCCGCACCCGCACCCAGTTCGACCGTCCGATCGGCTCGTACCAGGGCGTGTCGCACCGGCTCGCGAACGTCTACGCCGCGCTGGAGCTGGCCCGGTCGCTGGCCTACCGGGCGGCCTGGTGCGTGGCGGCCGACACCGCCGAGGTGGACGAGGCGGTGGCAAGCGCGACCGTGTCGGCCGGCGCGGCGGCGGTGTCCGGCTGCGAGAACGCGATCCAGTCGATGGGCGGCATCGGCTTCACCTGGGACCACCCGCTGCACCGGTTCTACAAACGGGCGCAGTGGATCGAGGCGTTCGAGGGCACCGGCCGCACGCACCGCGCCGACCTGGCCGCGCTGCTGCTGGCCAACTAGCCACGCCCGGGTTGACTACTGGGCGCGGCGGCGGACGACGTCGCCGACCCGGCGGACGGCCGTACGCGGCGCGATCCGGGTCAGCGCGACGATCGTCTTGTACTGCGCGCCGGGCACGCTGACCGTCCGGCCGCGCCGATGGTCGCGCAGCCCGGCGGCGACCACGTCGTCCGCCTTGAGCCAGAACCGCTCGGGCACCCGGGACATGTTGATCCCGGCGCGGTCGTGGAACTCGGTGTGCGTGTAGCCGGGGCACAGCGCGGACACGCGGACGCCGGTGCCGACGAGTTCGGTGCCGACCGCCTCGCTGAAGCTGGTCACCCACGCCTTGCTCGCCCCGTACGAGCCGCGGCCGGTCGGCGCGAAGCCGGACACCGACGACACGTTGATCACATCGCCCTGGCCGCGGGCGACCATCCCGGGCAGCACCGCGTGCGTGAGCCGGAGCACGGCCAGGCAGTTCAGCCGCAGCATCATCTCCTGCCGCTGCTGCGGGACCTCCCAGAACCGGCCGCTGATGCCCATCCCGGCGCTGTTCACCAGCAGGTCGACCGGTGCCGAGGCGTCCCGCAGCCGCTCCTCGACCGCGGCACAGCCGGCGTCGGCGCCGAGATCGGCCGGCAGCGTGTCGACCGGGACGCCGTACCGGGCGCCTAGCTCGACGGCGATCTCGGCCAGCCGGTCGGCGGACCGGGCGACCAGCAGCAACCCGCTGCCCTCGGCGGCCAACCGCCGGGCGAACGCGGCCCCGATGCCGGAACTGGCGCCGGTGACGAGCGAGCGGCGCGGTCGGCGGGACACCCGCCGGGAGGGGGCCTCGGTCATGGCGACACGGTAAGGCACCCGGTCCACCGGGGACGGCGGCCCGGGCCGCGCCCGCACGTCATGCCACCGCGGGCAGGCGGCCCGGCGACCCGGCCGGAGTCGTGCCCCAGGCGCATCGTTCGGCGGCACCAGCGCCGCGTCGCCGTTCATCGCCGGCGTCTTCGCGCTGGCCGGCAACGGGCGACAGCTCAACGACGCGTCGTTCCTGTACGCGCACCGGCAGCACCTGAACGACGTGGCGGGCGGCTCGAACGGGTTCTGCGGCGACGACTACCTCTGCACCGGAGTACGCGGCTACGACGCGCCCACCGGGCTGGGCACTCCGAACGGCACCAGCGCGTTCTGACCTGACAGCAGGGTCGCCTGCTGCTCGAAGCGGGCCCGCCTTCCCCGGCGCCTCCGGGACGGCGGGCCCGCTGCCGCGCCGGCCCCGGCTACGCGGACGGCCGGTAGAGGATGATCCCGTCCCGCTGCGCGATCGGCCGGAAGCCGCGGGACGGCAGCGCCTCGAAGGCCGGCACCTGCAGCGCCGCGTCGCCCGGCACCCCGTCGAGGTTGGTGCTGTCGACCAGCAGGTAGTCGATCGGCCGGTTGTGCACGTCCGGGAACAGCACCACGTCGCACCGGCCGACCAGCAGCGGCAGCAGGTAGTTGCTGACCGAGACCCGGGTGCCGGACGGGATGCGCCCGGCCAGGTCGATCGCGGCCCGCTGGTGCTCGGTGCGGCCGCCGAGATCGGCCCGGGCGATGTCAGCCATCGAAAACCGGGGCAGCGTGGCGACGGCGACGGCGAGCACCGCCAGCGGCGCCAGCCGGACCGCCCGCGCCCGCCACCGCCGCCGGCTCCCGGCCGGCCCGGAGGCCGGCGCCACCGAGGCCGGCGCCACCGCGGCCGGCCGCGGCGAAGCCGCCTGCAGCAAGGTGAGCGCGTCCACCAGGGCGACCATGACGATCGGCATCAGGATCGCGTTGTAGTGCACCTGGCCGGTGCTCCAGTACAGCGGGTTGCTCGACACCAGCCGCCACAGCAGCGTCGGCACCGCGATCAGCGCCAGCGGCGACCGCAGCGCCAGGAAGCAGGTCACCCCGAACACCCACGCGACCAGGCCCAGCTTGCCGGCAGGCGTGACGGCCTGGTGCGGCAGCCCGGTCACCAGGTGCCAGAGGTCGCCCAGCCCCGGAGCGCCGCCGGTGTTCGCCGGGCCGTGCGTGACCACGCCCCAGTACCGGTACGTGTGGAAGGCATGGTCCAGCCGCGGGATGATCACGAGAGTGGTGAGCAGGAACGCGCCGGCGCCCAGCAGCAGCGCGGTCAGCCCCGGGCGCCACAGCCGACGCAGCAGCAGGTAACCGCCGATCGCGGCCAGCGTGATGCCGAGGTCCTCCTTCACCAGCACCACCGGGGCGGCCCACCAGACCGCCGGCCACCAGCGCCGGTCGGCCAGCGCGACCATCGCCGCGGCCAGCAGCGGCACCGCCAGCGCGATCTCGTGGAAGTCGAAGACCACCGCGCCCTGCAGCCCCCAGGACAGGCCATACGCCAGCCCGATCGCCAGCCCCGCGCCGGTGCCGAGCCGCCGGCTGGCCAGCCGGGTGATCGGGACCGCCGACGCCGCCAGCAGCGCGGCCTGCGCGACCAGCAGCACCCGCGGGTCGGACCAGATCCACCACACCGGCGCGAGCACGGCCAGCGCCGGGCTGAAGTGGTCGCCGAGCAGGTTGAAGCCGGGGCCCTTGATCGGCACCATCGGCGCCTGGAAATGCGCGTAGTCGCGTACCGCCTGCGCGAAGATCCCCAGGTCGTACGCCGCGGTCTGCACGTGCGCGGCGCGTACCAGCGAGCAGGCCGCGTACCCGGCGAACAGCAGCAGGCCCAGCGCGTACGGCGGCCACCACAGCGCCGGCCGGGCGGATACCACCGGCACGCCAGGCTGTTCGCCGGCCGGCCCGGCCCCCGCTTCGGTGCTGGCCGAACTGCCGGCCTGGACGCCCGCCGAGGTCACATGCCCGGCCGGGATGCCTTGAAGTACTCGCTCGACGCCGGCATCAGCAGGAGCGCCAGCGTGGCCACCGCGAGCAGCAGGCTGACCACGTCCACCGCCACGATGGCGCCGCCATACGACTGGGCGAACTGGCCGAGGCCGCCGAGGATGCCCAGCACGGCCAGCACGATCGCGGTGATGCGGGCCCAGTTCCGGCCGCGACGCAGCATCAGCGCGAGGCCCACCATCAGCACCGAGATGATCAGGCTGATGACAGCGATGTAGACGATCGCGGCCCGGGCGGAATCCCGGTCCAGGGTCGGCGTCCGGGCGACGGCGTCGTCGATGATCTTGTCTATCCGGCCGAAGAAGATCAGCGCCGAGACGACACCGAGGCCGGCCCGCACGATCAGCAGGATGCTGGCCCAGTGCACGGTCGGCGGCATCGGACCCGCCTGCGGCGCTCGGTCATCCGGGCCACCCGGGCCGCCCGGGCCGCCGGCGTAGGCCGGGTACTCCGGCGCCAAGGGGTAGTCCGGCGCGTGCGGGAACTCCGGGGCCGACGGGCTCGGCTGGTCGTCCGGGCCGGGGCCGCTGGTGCCGGTCATGAACGCCTCCAGGGATCGATCTCGCTGCTCAGCGGGACGGCCGCGCCGAACGGGCACCGGGCCGGCCGGAGCACGCGCCGCCGTCGGTCAGACCCCGGGCCCAGCGCTGACCGGTCGGCCCAGCCAGCACGCACCCCGGCCTGCCCGGCCGCGGCGCGGTCGGCCGGCCCGCGGGCCGGCCGACCGGGACGACGAGGATCATGCCCTAGTGTCCCATCGGACGGCCGTCGTGGTTGTCCGGCCCGGATGGCCGAGGTCCCGGGTGGCCGAGGGACGGGGTGGCTGGCATGCGTGACCTGGACGGTGACGGGCTCCCGACCTACCCGGCCGGGCGCGAACCGGGCGAGCCGGCGCCGCCGGCACGCCGCAGCGGGCTGGCGATCGCCGCGCTGGTGCTCGGTGTGCTGTCGATCCCGCTGGCATTCACGGTCTACCCGGGGCTGCTGTTCGGGCTGGTCGCGATCATCCTCGGCGTCGTCGGGTTGATCGCCACCCGGGGCGGCCGGGCCGGCGGCCGGGGCATGGCTGTCGCCGGCGTGGTCACCGGCCTGGTCGGGCTGGTCTTCGCCGCCGCCCTGGCCGTCTACGGCCTGCACACCTACCGCGACTGCCAGAACCAACTGGGTCACCGCCCCAGCCGCGATGAACTCCGCCAGTGCACCCGCACCACCGGCTGACCGGCCACCGGACCGGCACTGCGCTCGACGCCGCCCGGACAGCCGGATGCCCGGACCCCATCCGGGGCCCGGGCATCCGTCGGGTAGGCGCCGGTCAGACCGGAACCGCCGGCACGGTGGCACCGATCGGGATCACGGTGAGCGCGGAGCGGTCCGGCAGCAGGTCGACCTGCACGGTCTGGCCGTCCCGGATCTGGCCGGCGAGCAGCGCCGTGGCCAGCTTGTCGCCGATCGCGGCCTGCAC
>JBBWZH010000534.1:0-6831 GCA_039648995.1 Mycobacteriales bacterium | reverse complement strand
GCCGGCGAGTACGACCACCTGCCCGAGCAGGCCTTCCTGCTCGTCGGTGGGATCGAGGACGTCGAGAAGAAGGCCGCCGAGCTGAACAAGTAAGGCAGTCCACACGCGACGGAGGGCCGGTCCATATCGGACCGGCCCTCCGTCGTATGTGGACGGTGGTCAGCCGGTCAGCGGCACGTCGGTGACCTGCCCGCCCCGAGTGACCTGGACGGTCACCGCGTCCGCCGGCAGCAGCGCGGCGTTCTGCCCGGCGTCGAGCCAGCCGCCGGCCGCACTCGTGCGGTAGCGCAGGACGGCGCCCTTCTGCGCGACCAGCCAGCCCTGCTGGCGCGGCAGCCGGAGCAGTACCGGCAGCGCGGCGGTCGGCGTTGCGAGGTGGCTCACCGCGGTCACGCTGCCGCCCGATGATCGCAGCACGGCGTAGACGTGGCTCGGGTCCGAGTCGATCGCGATCTCGCCGGCCACCAGCCGGCTGCCGTCAGGAGTGCGGCCCACGGCGTACCAGTGGCTGGATCCGTAGCCGTTGGCGTCCGGGACCAGCATCGGCGCATGGAAGCCGAGACCGTCGGTCAACGCCTTCTCGGCCGTCGTGGCGTTCGGGGTGTGCCGGTTCCAGGAACCGGTGGGATCCGTACCGACCAGCCAGATCGACTGGTTGCCGTTGGTGCCGGCCGATCCCCATGGCAGCCGGGGCTGGATCGGATCGTCGACCGGGTGCCGTGGATCCACGATGTTGTCCAGAGCGGCGTACTCCTGAGAGCCGGCGTGAGCCCGGATCGCCACGGCCGCGGGTGGTGTTCCGGCCGGCGGCTCGATCACCGCCACCCCGCCCGGCGGGAACCTGACCTGGTGCCAGCTCCGCGCCACGCGACCGTCGTCGTAGTACGTCCGGACGAACGACAGGTCCACCGGGTGGCCACGGTCGAGGACCAGGATCACCGACCGGTCCGGCCCGATGAACGCCGCCTCGACGGTCGCCGCGCCCGGGGGCACCTGGAAGGCGTCGGCGACCACCTGCGGGGCCTGGCGGGCGTCCGGGCCGACGAAGCCCCAGAGCAGCCTCGGGATCTCGTGGTCGGTTGCGGCTTTGCCGAGCTGCTTGCGTAGGTCGGCCACCTGCCCGATGATCGCCGCCGGCCCTACCGGCGTGTGGCCGGCCCATAGCACCTTGGGCGCGCCGATCAGGTGGTCGAAGCGGTCGGCGTTGGGCGAAGTGGTGTAGTTGCGCCGCCAGGCGGCCGTGACCGCCTGCAGGTAGCCGCTGTCGCCGGCCAGGTCGCCCTGGGTCGGCCGGGCGAGCAGCGCCTCGTCGGCGGCTGGCAGGCCGGCAGGCGCGGCGTCGACCAGCCCGCCGCCCGCCCGGGGCACCAGCGTGACCCCGCCGAGCACGGCGGCGACCACCAGCGCCGGCAGGCCGGCGGTGATGAGCCGGGCACGGCGCCGGCGCCGGATGCCGCCGCGGCGCGCGCTCTCGACCAGCATCGGCGGCGGCAGCACGTCCACGGTATGGCTGCGCATCGCCGTGCGCAGCGAGTCTTCCAGGTCGGTGATCACAGGGCTCCTCCAGCGGCGGACAGGTGGTGATCGGCGGGCAGTCGCTCGCGCAGCCGGGCCAGTGCCCGCGACGCTGTGCTCTTCACGGTGCCGACCGAGCAGCCCAGCGCCGCAGCGGTGTCCACTTCGGACAGATCATCGAAATAGCGCAACACCAGCACGGCCCGCTGCCGCGGTGGCAGCATCAGCAGCGCCCGCGTCAGCAGGTCCCGCGCGTCCACGGTGGCGGTGGGGTCGCCTCCGGCGGCGGGCGCGGCGCCCGGGTCGAGCAGCGGCAGTTCCGGCCGGCGCCGCTGGCCGCGGCGGCTGTTGATCGCCGCATGCACCAGGGCACGGCGGGCGTACGCCTCGGGAGACTCCCGGATCCGCCGCCAGCGCACGTACATCCGTTCCAGCACGCCTTGCAGGAGATCCTCCGCCAGCGCCCGGTCACCGCCGGTCAGCAGCACCGTGCTGCGCAACAACGCGGTCGACCGGCCGCGGACGAAGTCGGTGAAGTCCGTGCCGCTGCCGTCGGGCATGGCCGGTGGTCCGGTCGACGCCTCGCTGCCGCTCATCGACACCTCCGTTCGGGGGACGAGTTGACCGTTACGACACCGCTGGAAGCCGGGAGGTTGCCCGCTGGTATCACCCGACCGGTGGTATCCGGGCGAATCCGGCGGGGGCGGCGGTCGGCCGTTCGGGTGGGCTCGCTACACTTTCTGGCAACTCCAGGTAACGAAGGAGACCCTGCGTGGCAACTTTGCACGTCGAACTCGTCTCGGTTGAGCGCCTGATCTGGTCGGGCGACGCGGCCATGGTCATCGCACGGACAACTGAGGGCGATCTTGGCGTGCTGCCCGGTCACACTCCGCTACTGGGCCAGCTCGCCGAGGGTGGCGTCGTCCGGGTCCGGCAGGACGGCTCCGAGGAACTCGTGGTCGCGGTGCACGGCGGTTTCCTCTCGATCACCGAGGAGGGCGTCTCGGTGCTGGCCGAATTAGCCGAGCTGGCCGACGAGATCGACGTGGCCCGAGCCCGGGCCGCACTCGACCACGCCCGCGCCGCGCAGGACGTAGCCGACCCGGAGTCACAGTCGCACGCCGCCGAGCAGCGCGCGCTCTCCCGGCTGCGCGCCGCCGGCCAGGCCGTCTAGGTTCGCGCGGCGGCAGGCGCGGGACCGGCCATGGAAGTCGTCGAAGCCGTTGCCGTCGCGTTCTTCGCGGTCGCCATCGTCCTGCTGCTGCTCGCCATCCGGCGGCGGTTCCTGCTCGGCAGCGGCGGCGCCATCGACATGAGCGTCCGGCTCCGGTTCGGCCGGGTCGGCCGCGGCTGGGCCCTCGGCGTCGGCCGCTACTCCGGCGACGACCTGCTCTGGCACCGCGTCTTCGCGCTCTCGCTCCGCCCGTCCCGCACCTACAGCCGCCGCGGGCTCGAGGTGGTGGGCCAGCGCCCGCCACAGGGCGCCGAGTCCTGGGCGATCCAGGCCGGCGCCGTGGTCGTCGAGTTGCGGGACGCGTCCGGCCCGGTGCAGCTGGCGATGAGTGCCGAGGCCGTCACCGGCTTCCTGTCGTGGCTGGAGTCCGCGCCACCGGGCTACAGCGTGCCCGGCTACGCGGCCTCCTGACCGTCACACCTCGCCGGCGGAGTTCGCGCCCGGGCGCCAGAGCACGTCGCCGCCCGGGTTGGCCGTCCGGGCCAGGATGAACAGCAGGTCGGACAGCCGGTTCAGGTAGCGCGCGGTGGTCGGGTTGGTGTGCTCGGCGTCGGCCGCCAGCAGGGCCCAGGTGCTGCGTTCGGCGCGGCGGGTCACGGTGCGGGCCACGTGCAGCAGCGCCGCGCCCGGGCTGCCGCCGGGCAGCACGAAGCTGTTCAGCTTCGGCAGCTGCTCGTTGTACTCGTCGCAGGTCTGCTCCAGCCGCCGCACGTACGCCTCGGTGACCCGCAGCGGCGGGAACCGCGGCTCCGGTATGACCGGCGTGCACAGGTCCGCGCCGACGTCGAACAGGTCATTCTGCACCCGGTCGAGCACTTCCCGCAGCTGTCCAGGTAGGTCGCCGAGGGCCAGCGCCACCCCGATCGCCGAGTTCGCCTCGTCCACGTCGGCGTACGCGGCCAGCCGCGGGTCGGTCTTGCTGACCCGGCTCATGTCGCCGAGGGCGGTGCTGCCGTCGTCCCCGGTCCGGGTGTAGATGCGGGTCAGGTGTACTGCCATGGGAACACCTTAGGACGGTGCCGGCGGCGGGCCGGCCCCCGGCGAACCGCCCGGCGCGCCGCCCGGCGGCGGTGGCAGCAGCGGCCGTGCCCGCGCC
The DNA here is from genome assembly GCA_039648995.1 of Mycobacteriales bacterium. Lineage (GTDB taxonomy): Bacteria > Actinomycetota > Actinomycetes > Mycobacteriales > CADCTP01 > JBBWZH01. Next base: position 2,986 of record JBBWZH010000534.1, on the reverse strand, counting down.
ACATCGGCGGCGAAGACCAGCAGGTCGACCTGGCCGTCCGGGCGGTCGGTGAGGGTGGACCGGATGCCGGCGCCGGACAGCGTGGCCCGCAGCGCGTCCGCCTCGACCCGGCCGGGCAGCACCGCGACCTGCCGCAGCAGCCCGAAGTCGGTCCGCACGCGGGGGCGGGGAGCGGGCGGGCGCGGCGGCGCCACCGGGGACCGGCGCCGGCCGGTGCCGAAGATCCAGCGCAGCAGCAGCGCGAGCAGGCAGACGACGACCACTGCAACGATCGGGCCGGCCGTGTAGTGGCTGCCGGGGTCGCCGGGCACCGATCCAGTTTGGCACCGCGACCGCCGGCGCGCCCGGCGGCACCCCGCTGGTGCCGCGTCCCACCCGGGCCGCCCGCGCCGGGCCGCGCCCGGCCACGCCGGGCCGCGCCGGCCAGGGCCCGGCCGCGGCGCTGGCGGGCCGATATGGTCGCTGGCAGCGGGAGGGACCGCCGGCCGGACCTGGAGGAGTGACGTGGCGAAGAAACTTGCGGTCATCGGCGCGGGCCTGATGGGCTCCGGCATCGCGCAGGTCGCCGCGCAGGCCGGCTGGGAGGTCGTGCTCCGCGACGTCACCGACGAGGCGCTGGCCCGGGGCCGGGCCGGCGTCGAGTCGTCCTACCGCCGGTTCGTCGGCAAGGGTCGGCTGACCGGGGACGAGATGGCGGCCGGCCTGGCCCGGATCAGCACGACCACCGATCTGGACGCGGCCGCCGACGCGGACGTGGTGGTGGAGGCGGTCTTCGAGTCGCTCGACGTGAAGCGCGGGGTGTTCGAGGCGCTGGACAAGATCTGCCGCCCGGACGCGGTGCTCGCCTCGAACACCAGCGCGATCCCGATCACTCAGCTGGCCGCGGCCACCACCCGGCCCGAGTCGGTGGTCGGCACCCACTTCTTCTCGCCGGTGCCGATGATGAGCCTGTGCGAGCTGGTCCGCGGCTACCTGACCAGCGACGACACGCTGGCGACGGCGCGCGGGTTCGCCGAGTCGATCGGCAAGACGTGCGTCGTGGTCAACCGGGACGTGGCCGGTTTCGTCACCACCCGGCTGATCGTCGCGCTCGCGGTCGAAGCGGCGAAGCTGGTCGAATCCGGCGTCGCCAGCGCCGAGGACGTGGACACCGCCTGCCGGCTCGGCTTCGGCCACCCGATGGGCCCGCTGCAGACGATGGACCTGGCCGGTATCGACATCCTGGTGAACGCCGCGCGGAACATCCACCGGGACACCGGCGACGGCAAGTTCCTGCCACCCGAGTCGCTGGTGCGGATGGTGGCGGCCGGCCAACTCGGCCGCAAGACCGGCCGCGGCTACTACGACTACGGCGTTGAGCAGGGCTGATGCCCACCGAGCCGGGCCGAAAGATCGTGATCAGGTCGAGACCTGGCCGGGCAACGTATCAGGAGCCGGGCACGTCATCTCTGTAGACGGCATACGCCGCTGTACGGGGAAGGCACGCGATGGAAGCCAGCACAGTGCTCGACGGCCAACTGGTCACGCTGACCGGCCGGCTGGATGTGACCGGCGCCGCCACCGCCCGCGACGCGCTGCACACCGCGATCGCCACCGGCACCGGCCCGCTGGTCGTCGACCTGGCCGGTGTCGAGTTGCTGGACGCGACCGGGCTGGGCGTGCTCGTCGGCAGCCACCGCCGGGCCCGGCTCGCCGGCCGCCGGCTGGTGCTGCGGGACGCGTCGCCGCGGGTGGCCCGGCTGCTCTGGCTGATCCGGATCGACCGGATCATCACGGTCGACCGCAGCCCCACCGCGGCCTGACCGCCCATCCCCGCCGGCCGCCCGGCTGCTGCCGCCGGGCTCAGCGGCGGCGGTGACAGTGCCCACTGTGGCTACTGGCCGGTAGCTCCGGTTCCCTAGACTCGGGTGGTCCCCGTGAGCGGAGGCCGCCGTGCCGTACCCGTCTGATTCCCGCCGCGACCGTCCCTGGGTGATGCGGACCTACGCCGGTCACTCCTCGGCGGCCGAGTCGAACGCCTTGTTCCGGCGCAACCTGGCGAAGGGGCAGACCGGCCTCTCGGTCGCCTTCGACCTGCCCACCCAGACCGGTTACGACCCGGACGACGAACTCGCCCGCGGCGAGGTCGGCAAGGTCGGCGTGCCGATCGCGCACCTGGGCGACCTGCGCGCGCTGTTCGACGGCATCCCGCTGGCCGATGCGAACACGTCGATGACGATCAACGCGACCGCGATGTGGCTGCTGGCGCTCTACCAGGTCGTCGCGGAGGAGCAGGCGGCGGCGCAGGGCGTCCAGCCGCGCGAGGCGCTGGCCGTGCTGACCGGGACCACGCAGAACGACATCGTCAAGGAGTACCTGTCCCGCGGCACCTACGTCTTCCCGCCCGGGCCGTCGCTGCGGCTGACCACCGACACGATCGCGTACGCGGTGACGCACCTGCCGCGTTGGAACCCGATCAACATCTGCTCCTACCACCTGCAGGAGGCCGGCGCGACGCCGGTGCAGGAGGTCGCGTTCGCGCTGTGTACCGCGATCGCCGTACTGGATTCAGTGCTTGACTCCGGTCAGGTGCCGGCCGAGCGCACCGGCGAACTGGTCGCGCGCATCTCGTTCTTCGTGAACGCCGGCGTGCGGTTCGTCGAGGAGATGTGCAAGCTGCGCGCGTTCGCCGCGTTGTGGGATGAGCTGACCAGGACGCGGTACGGGGTCACCGACCCGGCGCAGCGCCGGTTCCGGTACGGCGTGCAGGTCAACTCGCTCGGGCTGACCGAGGCGCAGCCGGAGAACAACGTGCAGCGGATCGTGCTGGAGATGCTCGGCGTCACGCTGTCGCGGTCGGCGCGGGCCCGGGCCGTGCAGCTGCCAGCCTGGAACGAGGCGCTCGGCCTGCCCCGGCCGGCCGACCAGCAGTGGTCGCTGCGGATGCAGCAGGTGCTGGCGTACGAGACCGACCTGCTGGAGTACGACGACCTGTTCGCCGGCTCGC
>JBBWZH010000511.1:0-10671 GCA_039648995.1 Mycobacteriales bacterium | reverse complement strand
GGGCCGCGGCGCCCTGACCACCGACCGGGCCCGGGCCGCCGGCCGGGCCGCCGCCCAGCGGCCGGGCCGGCGGCCAACGCTGCCGCCGGCTCGCCTGTCAGTGCGGCGGGCGACCAGCCGGGCATTGGGCCGGACAGCCGCTCGGGACCGCCGCGGCAGTTGCCGGATCGGTGCACTGGAGGGGCGGATGAGAGGCGCGTCCAGCCGACGCGACCGGCTCCGTGTCGCCAGGATCGCGGAGATCAAGAAACCGCGCGCCGCTATCTGGAGCAGGCTCTCGGCGGCATCGAACCGCAATCGACGTTGCTGTCGCCGCGCACAGCGCTCATCCCCTGGCGACCCCTATCTTCGCGATCTGGGGTTCACGCCGTAGGCGGGAACGACGGGTGCCCGCGATGCACGGCCGCTTCCTCGGTATCCCGGGTGACCTCGACGCCGCGCGCGGCGAGTTCGGCGACCAGGTCTCCGGCCAGCAGTCGGGCCGCGTTGTTGTCCTGCCCGAGGGTGGCGTCGAGGTGGGCCACGGTGAGTCCGCGGACGAACAGGTGCGCCTGGGCGCCGGAGCACAGTTCGGTGATCGGCCGCATGGCCGCCGGTATCCAGGCTGCCTCTCCGGTGACGGGCCCGGTCCGGAACGCTTCGTGTGCCGTCTCGACGTCGTCCGCGAAATGCCAGTGGTCGGCCCGGTTGAGGATCACCAGCTGTTTGGGCGGCGGGGTCCGGTCGAACTGCTCGCGGATGTCGGCCAGCGGCAGCGGGGTGTCCTGGTCGGCCGCCAGGTAGAGGGTCGGCACGGCCCGGTCCCGGGCGAAGGCCAGCGGCACCGGGATGACGCCCGGTCTCGGGTTGGCGGTCCCGGCCGGCGCCAGCGCCACGACCGAGCGGATGCGTGGCTCGACCCCCGCGGCGGCCAGCGCGGTCCAGCCGCCGAAGCTGTGCCCGACGATGCCGACCCGGCCGGCGTCGGGCGCCGCGGGCGAGCCCCACCCGCCATTGTCGAGCAGGTGGTCGAGCAGGAAGCGCACGTCCGGCACCCGGCTGGTGATCCACCCGGCCAGCCGGGTGTCCCGCTGCGGGCCGGTGTCGTCGCCCAGGGCCAGCTCCGGCGCGATCGACTCGGAGTGGTCCAGCGCCGCGACGAGGTACCCGTGGCTGCTCAGGTGGGTGCACAGGAACGTGGCTGCCCGCCGGTGCCCGAGGCTGGAATGCGAGAAGACGACCAGCGGGTAGGTCCCGGGTCGGGCCCCGGCGTCGCGGACGGCGAGCTGCGGCCGCCGGACGCCGTCGGTCGCGACGAAGACATCCTGGGTCTGCGCGGCGGTGTCCTGGCCGGTGTGTCGGTCGGCCGCCGGGTACCAGACCTCGACCGGGAAAAGCCGCTGCCGGGTCGGGTCGTGGGCCTGCAGCGTCCGGACGCCGACCGGGAACCGGCCCCGGATGAACGGGTCGTACGTGGCCGCGCCGCTCGTGGTCGCCGACGGTGTCGAACTCATGCACCGGAGCGTAGGGACGGCCGCCGGCCGGGCCCGCGGAACTTTGCTACCGGCGAAGTCCGCCGCCAGCGAAACCTCAGCCCGGCGGCTTCGGCCGTTGCTTGACGCCGGCGGCCAGCAGTTCGACCATCTCGGCGATGCGTGCGGCGCGCAGCTCCGGCCGGCGGCTGGCGCCGTCGATCCAACGCAGGTACGCGCGCCGGTAGAACTGGGCCAGGGCGTCGAAGAACGTCCCGGCTTGCGGGTTCGCGTCCAGCGCGGCCGCGACGTCGTCGGCGAGGTCTTCGCGCTGCGGGCCCTCCGGCTCGACCACGACCGCGACCGTGTCACCGACCGCGACCCGGCAGTCCCGCAACCACGCCGGCCCGACCCTGAGGCTCCACCCCTCGGGGTCCGCCTCGATCGTCCCGCGGACCCGTACGCCGTTGATCGTGCCGCCGACGTGGTGGCAGGGCTTGGGTCGCCAGACCTGGTCCGGGTCGAACGGGACCGGAACCACCGCCCGCCCCCGGCCACCGGCCCGGACCGTCACCGTGAACCGCTGCGCACGCACAGCCGGATCCTCCCACCCGACGCCCGCGCCGGCCGGTGCGCCCGCCCGCCGCCGCGTGGTCACCGGCGGGTCCGCCGCCGGGCCATCCGGTCGGTGGTGGCCGGGTCAGTCCTTGCCGCCGCTGACCGCGACGGTCACGCCGAGCCCGACGATCGCCAGCCCTCCCGTCCCGCCGATCGCGGCGAGCCGTCGCGGCGAACGCGCCAGCCATTCGCGGGCGGACCCGGCCACGAGCGCCCATACGCTGTCGCAGGCGACCCCGATGACCGGGAAGATCCCGCCGAGCACGAGCAGCTGAGCGGACAGGTGTCCGGCGGCGCTGTCGGTGAACTGCGGCATCACCACGGTGAAGAACACGATCGTCTTGGGATTGGTCGCCCCGACCAGCATGCCGTCAAGGAACTGCCGGCCGGTGCCGCGTGGCGTAGCGGCCGCCGTCCCCAGCGCGTCGGCGAGCACGCGCCGATGCCGGAACGCCTGCACGCCGAGGAAGACCAGGTACGCCGCGCCGACGTACTTGATCGCCAGGTACAGCTCGCTGGACCGTTCCACGAGCGCACCGACACCGAGGGCCACGGCCGCGACCTGCAGGTAGCAGCCGGTGGCATTGCCCACGACGCTGCGGATGGCACCGCGACGGCCGATGCTCAACGCCCGGCCGATGGTGAACAGCACGCTCGGCCCCGGGATGACGATCAGGATCAGCGAGGCGAGCGCGAACGTCAGCAAGCGATCAGTAGGCGGCACCGCCCCAGGCTAGGCCAGCCGGCCGCGGCCCGGGCCACGGCGCACCTGGCTGCGGCGCACCCGGCCGCGGTTCCGCGCGCTACAGCGGCGTCGCGGCGGTCGCCGAGGTTGGTTCCGGGGCGGACGCCGCGGCCTCGCGATGCCGGCGCGCCGCGTCCTGGCGGCGGGCCTCCCCGCCGTCGGTGATCTCGGCGGCCAGCCAGCCGTCCGGGATGCCGAGGCCGTCGATGAGGGTGAGCGCATCCGGCCGCAGCGCGGCGCACAGCTCGTTCACCGTGGCGGTGACCTGCTTGGCCCGGCCGGGGGTGAGCCGACCGTGGGCGAGGTACCAGCCGAGGTCGGCCTCGATGTCGGCGAGCGCGTGGAGGTTGCGTACGGTGCCCAGCAGCCGGGCGATGTCGGGGTCCGGGCACCGGTCGACGGCGGCCGTGAAGGACTGGAGCACCTCGACCGCGACGTGGGCGCGGGCCAGCCGGAGCAGGTGGTCCTGCGCGTCGTTGAACACGGCGAACGGGTCGGTGGCCGCCGTACCGGCCCGGCGCAGCCGGCGGGCCAGGCCGTCCAGCTGGTGCGTCTCGCGGTCGGCGAACATCCGCAGTTGCCAGCCGGCGTCGAGCATGTCCTCGGTGTCGCGGCCCGGTGCCAGGGCGGTCAGCCGGTCCAGCAGCGCGCGCGCCGAGGTGCGTTCCGCGATCGCCCCGAGCGCCTGGTCGGCGACGAACCGTATGGTGCCCAGCGTGTCCAGGTCGCCGACGTGCTCGCGGTAGCTGGTCAGCAGGCCCTTCGCCACCAGCTGCAGCAGCACGGTGTTGTCGCCCTCGAAGGTGGTGAACACGTCGGTGTCCGCGCGCAGCTGCGGCAACCGGTTCTCGGCGAGGTAGCCGGCGCCGCCGCAGGCTTCCCGGGCGGTCTGGATGGCGGCGGTGGCGTGCCAGGTCGCGACCGCCTTCAGGCCCGCGGCCCGGGCCTCCAACTCGCGCTGCCGCTGCTCGTCGGTGACCCCGCCGAGCTGCGTGTCGTGCAGCATCGAGACCAGGTCCTCCTGCGCGAAGTGCAGCGCGTACGTGGTCGCCAGCGCGGGCAGCAGCCGCCGCTGGTGGGCGCGGTAGTCCAGCAGCAGCACCTCGCCGTCCCCGCCCGGCACCGCGAACTGCCGCCGCACCTCGGCGTACCGGACCGCGATCGCGAGCGCCACTTTCGTCGCGCTGCCGGCACCGCCTGCGACGCTGACCCGGCCGCGGACCAGCGCGCCGAGCATGGTGAAGAAGCGCCGTTGCGGGCTGCGGATCGGGCTGGTGTAGGTGCCGTCGGCCGCGACGTCGCCGTACCGGTTGAGCAGCGCGTCGCGCGGCACCCGCACCTGGTCGAACAGCAGCCGGCCGTTGTCGACACCGTTCAGCCCGGCCTTCCGGCCGTCGTCGAGGATCGTGACGCCCGGCGCCACGGCGCCCTCGTCGGTCCGGATCGGTACCAGCAGCGCGTGCACGCCGCGGCTCTGGCCGCCGGTGATCAGCTGCGCGAAGACGACCGCGACCCGGCCGTCCCGGGCGGCGTTGCCGATGTAGTCCTTGCGGGCGGCCTCGTGCGGCGTGTGCACCACGAACTGCCCGGCGTCCGGATCGTAGGTGGCCGTGGTCGCGATCGACGCGACGTCCGAGCCGTGGCCGGTCTCGGTCATCGCGAAGCAGCCGAGCAGCTCCGCCGAGATGATCCGGCGCAGGTAGCGCTCATGGTGCGGCCGGGTACCCAGGTTCTGCACGGCACCGCCGAACAGTCCCCACTGGACACCGGACTTCACCATCAGCGACAGGTCCACGAAACCGAGCATCTCGAACGACACCACCCCGCCGCCGATGTCGTCCGCGCCGCCGTACTCCGTCGGGAAACCGAGGCCGGAGTGCCCGGCCGCGGCCATCTCCCGCAACCGCCCGGTCACCAGTGCCCGGTGCGCCCCGGTATCCAGGTCGGCGGTGCTGTCCAGGTAGGCCGCCGGCACCCGGCCGCGTACCGCCCGGCGCACCCCCGCCCACCTGCCGTCCATGACCGTACGCAGACTCTCGACAGCGACCCCACCCACTACCCCGACCACCCCGACCGCCTCCCGACCTCGAAACCGCGCCGTCGGTCATACCCCGCTCCACCGACCCCCGATCATCCGGCCCGAAACGACGCGGCTGGTCGGTGCCGGTCGCGGCGGCGTCCGGTGAGCCTGGATGACGGGCGTCCGGCCGCTGCCGGCGAGTCGGATTGCCGCCCGGGGCCACCGCACGGCGCGGGACAGGAGTCGACCGGCGTGTGCGGGGTAGGCCGGTACGGCAATGGCCGACCGGCAAGGAGGGATCCGGATGTCTCAACCCGCGCAGCAGCAGGATGTCCCCGGTGTTCAGGACGCGATGACGCCCCGTCCGGACTGCGGCGAGAAAACGTACCGCGGCTCGGGCAAGCTGGCCGGCAAGGCCGCGGTGATCACCGGCGCGGACAGCGGCATCGGCCGGGCCGTCGCTATCGCCTACGCCCGGGAGGGCGCCGACGTCCTGATCTCCTACCTGAGCGAGGATTCCGACGCCGAGGACACCGCGAAGCTGGTCGAGCAGGCCGGCCGCCGGGCGGTGCTGGTCCGCGGCGACGTCTCCGATCCGCGGCACTGCCGGGACATCATCGCCCGGGCGGTCGGGGAGTTCGGCCGGGTCGACGTCCTGGTGAGCAACGCCGCGTTCCAGATGACGCACGAGTCGCTGGAGGAGATCCCGGACGACGAGTGGGACTACACGATCGCGACGAACCTGTCCGCGATGTTCCACCTCTGCAAGGCAGCCATCCCACACATGTCGCCCGGTTCGTCGATCATCGGCAGCTCCTCGGTGAACTCCGACATGCCGTCCCCGACGCTGGCCCCGTACGCGGCGACGAAGGCCGCGATCGCGAATCTCACCGCGAGCCTCGCGCAGCTGCTCGGCGACCGCGGCATCCGCGTCAACAGCGTCGCGCCCGGCCCGATCTGGACACCCCTGATCCCGGCCACCATGCCGCCGGAGAAGGTGGAGAACTTCGGCAAGAACACTCCGCTCGGCCGCCCCGGGCAGCCGGCCGAGCTCGCGCCGGTGTACGTGCTGCTCGCCTCCGATGACGGCAGCTACATCTCCGGCGCACGGGTGCCGGTCACCGGCGGCCGGCCGGTGCTGTGAACCCGGCCGCACGCGGCGCATCTTCGCCCGCGTCGACGGGCTGACTCCGTACGCGTTGCGCGGCACCCGGCTGGCGCGGCCGGCCGGCGCCGCCGGTTGTCAGCGCCAGCCGTGGTGGTCGCGTAGCCGGGTGGCGATCCGGTTGAACCGGTCGCGGTCGAGTACCGCACCTTCGCGGCGGATGCCGTTTTCGGGGATGTCGAGGATCCGGTCCAGCCGGATCCAGCTCGGGCGGTGTTCGCCGTCCCAGGCGCCGGAGCCGAGTGCCAGCCAGTCGCGGTCGCCCTGGTGGCCCTGGCTGGACAGCATCAGCCCGAGCAGCGACCGGCCCTCGCGGCCGACGACCAGCACCGGGCGGTCCTTGCCGCGGGAGGCGTCCTCCTCGAACGGCACCCAGGTCCAGACGATCTCGCCGGGATCGGCCCGGCCGTCGAGGTCCGGCGCGTAGTCCAGGTGACGGCCCGGTGGCGTTCCCGGCCGGCGGACCGTCGCCGTCGCACTGCCCGTGGGACGCGGTCGGCCATCCGGGGGCCGGAGCGTCCGACCGCCGCCGGACCCGCGCAGCAGGCGGGACGCCTGCCGCGCCGCCCGACCAGCCAGCTGACGCCACGCGCTGCTCATCGGGTGACCCTAGCCCGGCGGCCGGCCGCGGTGGCGGACCGGCCGTCAGCGCCGTGCGGTATCCGGCGTACGTCGATCCCGGTACGGCGAGTGCCGCCCCTGGGCCGACGACCGCGCCTGCGCCGGCCGGCAGGGTGGTGTCCATGATGGACGACATCGTGGTCAGTGACCGGCTGACCAAACGGTACGGCGACCGGCTCGCGGTCGACGCGGTCAGCCTGCGGGTCGGCCGTGGCGAGGTGTACGGCTTCCTCGGTCCCAACGGCGCCGGCAAGACGACGACGTTGCGCATGCTGCTGGGCCTGGTCCGGCCGACCAGCGGTACCGCGGCGGTGCTCGGCCAGCCGCCCGGCTCCCCGGCCGGGCTGTACCGCACCGGCGCCCTGATCGAGAGCCCGGGCTTCTACCCGTACCTGTCGGGCCGGGCCAACCTGCGGGTGCTGGCCCGCTACGGCGGGCACGAGGAGGTCGCGGTCGCCGCGGCGCTGGAGCTGGTCGACCTGTCCGGCCGGGCCGACGACCGGTACCGGACGTACTCGCTGGGGATGAAGCAGCGCCTGGGCGTGGCCGCCGCCCTGCTCGGCCGGCCCGAGCTGCTGATCCTGGACGAGCCGACCAACGGCCTTGACCCGGCCGGCATGGCTGACATGCGCGAGCTGCTACGGGCGCTGGCCGGCGCCGGGCAGACGATCCTGCTGTCCAGCCACCAGCTCGGCGAGGTCGAGCAGGTCTGCGACCGGGTCGGGGTGATCTCGGCCGGCCGGTTGCTGACCGAAGGCACGGTCGCCGAGATCCGCGGTGAATCCAGCACGCTGCTGCGCGCCGACCCGCTGCCGACCGCCCAGGCGGTCGCCGCCGGCCTGGTCGGCGCCGCCGCGGTGTCCATTGTGGACGGCGCGCTGCGGCTGGCCGGCGGCGGCGACCGGACCGCCGAACTGGTCCGCGCGCTGGTACTGGCCGGCGTCGCGGTGCACGAGGTACGCCCGGTGGAGCGCACCCTGCAGGACGCGTTCTTCGAGATGACCGCCCCCACCGGGCCGGCCGAGCGGGCGGAGGTGCCGGCATGATCGTGTCTCCCGGTGTCCTCCCGCGTTCCGCTCCGCGATCGCTGGGGCTCGTTGCGATGCTCACTCGGGAGGCCGCGTCATGATCGGCAGCGTGCGGGCGGAGCTGCTGCGGCTGCGCCGCTGGCCGGCACTGTGGGTGCTGTGCGGGAGCTGGGTGGTGCTCAACCTGGTCTTCGGTTACCTGTTCGACTACCTGAGCTACCGCAGCAGCGACGGCGTCGGCCCGGGTAACGACGGCGTGCCGCCGCAGGTGCTGCTGGACGGGCTGCTGCCCGACCGCGTCCCGGTGACGATGGTGCAGGGGCTGCCCATCTTCGGCGGGGCGCTGCTGCTGATCCTCGGCGCGCTCGCGTTCGGCAGCGGGTACGGCTGGGGCACCTGGAAGACCGTCTTCACCGCCGGTCCGCGGCGCGGCACCGCGGTCGGCGGCACGCTGGCCGCGCTCGGCGTGGTGGTGGCCTGCCTCACCGCCGTCACCTTCGCGCTCGACCTCGCCGCCAGCCTCGCCATCGCCGCCGCCGAATCGGCCCCGCTGACCCTGCCGGGCCCGCTGCAGGTCGTGCAGGGGCTGGGCAGCGGGCTGCTGATCGGCTGCATGTGGACCGGGGCCGGGATGCTGCTCGGTACGGTGACCCGCGGCCCCGCGCTGTCCGTCGGCCTCGGCCTGGTCTGGGCGCTGGTGGTGGAGAACCTGCTGCGCGGCCTGGCCGATGCCCTCGGGTCGCTGCACGTCCTGACCGACGTGCTGCCCGGCACCGCGGCCGGCTCCCTCGTCGGCGCGCTGGGCGCGATACCGGCGGACGATCCCGGCGGCACGCCCGGCGTGAGCACGATCCTCGGCGGCCCGGCGGCGATGGCCCTGCTGGTCGCGTACCTGGCGGCGTTCCTGATCGCCGGCCTGGCCCTCACCACCCGCCGCGACCTGACGAGCTGACCCCTCCGACACCGCACCGCCGCCCTGCGGCCGGGCCGCGAACAGCGGCCCGACCGCAGGGGCCGCCGGCGTGGACGCGGCGCGCTCAGTGCGGCGGGCCGCCGGAGCAGAACGCGCCGGCGGTCAGGCTGACACTGGTGCCGGCCGCATCGGTGACCGTGACGGTGACCCTGACGCTGGAGCCGCGGAAGCAGCCGAACGATACGCTTTGGCCGCGGAAGCTGGGGCCGAGGCTCCACGTGTAGGTGTACGGCGCGGTGCCGCCCGACGCGAACGCGTCGCAGGCGATCCGGCTCTCGCCCAGGGACTCGCAACCCATCTGCGCCGTCAACGGGCCGGCCGCCGAGGACGGCGCCATCGGCAGGATGATCCCGGCGGCCACCCCGGCCGCCATCACGGCGAGGGAGGCGGGCCGGCGGATGGTGCGACTGTTCGCCATCGACAACCTCGTTTCAGTCCGAACGACATCGGCTCTGCTACCAGACGAGGCGATGATCGCAGTCGCGATTGGACAACCACTGAATCCGACTGAACGGGCGGGGTCAGCGCAGGACGCCGGAGTAGGCGGGCCGTGGCAGCCGGCGCCGGGCGGGGCGAGCGCCAAGATCGAATCCTATGGACGGGCCTTCTCGGTGTGGTCGGTCAGGGCAGAATCTCGACGTACCCGTCGGTTCCGTGCACGCGGATCCGCTGCCCATCGGGGATCAGGCGGGTGGCATCCACCACACCGACGACGGCCGGCAGGCCGTACTCCCGTGCGATCACCGCGCCATGGGTCATCAGGCCCCCCACCTCGGTGACCAGGCCCGTGATCGCCACGAACAGCGGCGTCCAGCTGGGGTCCGTGTAGGCCGTGACCAGGATGTCGCCCGGTTCGAGATCGGCCCGTGCCATGTCCAGGATGACGCGGGCCCGCCCTTCGACGGTTCCGGCGGAGACCGGTAGGCCGACCAGGGCACCGCTCGGCACGTCGTCGCGTCGGTACGCCCCGGTGATGACCTCGCCGTCGGATGTGAGCACCCGGGGCGGCGTGAGCGCTTGATACGACCTGAACGCGTCCTTGCGCCGGCAGATGAGCTGGTCATCCACGTGGTTCGTGCGCGCGACGTCGTGGAGCTCTGGGAACCTCAGGTAGAAGATGTCTTCCTTCTCACGAAGCACGTGGGACTGCACGAGGCGCTCGGCCTCTTTCAGCAGGGCCTGCTTGTACACGAAGTAGCGGCTGACCATGCCGTACTTCGGGTACTCCCGGTACCCGATGAAGGTGCGGACCCGGTCGATCTTCCCCTTGACCTCTTCCGCTTTCCGCGTTCCGTCGGGCAAGCCGCGCAATCGCTCCAGGAGCTCCTCTTCTTTCTTCCCGGCCTCCTGCCGTCCTTGCTCGAAGCGCCGCTCGCCGGCGCCGGGCTCGAAGTTCCTGACGTTGCCGAGGATCAACGGCAGGAGCATGGTGGGGCGCTCGCTCCACCGCGGCCTCGTGATGTCGATCTCGCCGGGGCCGCGCATGCCGTACTTGTCGAGCCAGGCCTGGATGGCGTCTCGCGCTTCCCGCCCGCCGGCGACGTTGGGCAGCTCGTCGAGAAAAGCGTCGTCCTCGACGCGCTGCAGAAAGGCCACCACGTCGGGATGCGGGCGGATTGCGTCCGCAACGCCCAGGAGCGCCAGCCCCATTTCCGACGTGACGTTGTTGGGGACGGACTGCGTGAGCGTGTCAGCCGCGTTCTTCTCGCCCAGCCACGCCTGCAGCTTCTCGTTGAGCCACCACGTGGCCTCCATCGCCCCCATGAACACCTGGTGGCTCCGCGGATCGAACAGGATCCGCCTCAGCTCCGGGATGTCGGCCAGGATGAAGTCGAGCAGCGCCGGTCCGGACAGAGTCCGGATGTCCCGCTTCAGGGCGGCGATCGAAGCCTGGCTGCGCCCGATCAGCTCGGTCACGATGGCCGGATCGGTCTCGAGCGGGGCTGGTGCGCCGCCGGCCGGTGGCCCGCCGGGACCCTCGTCCGGGAGCGACGGGATGAAGTCGCCGCGTTCGAGGATGGTCTGCAGCGCGTCCCCGATCAGCGGATCG
>JBBWZH010000542.1:0-15295 GCA_039648995.1 Mycobacteriales bacterium | reverse complement strand
CAGGAGCTGTCCCCGATGGCCTGGCGGATGCTGGTGCGGCGCTGCCCGACCCGGTCGATGACGCTGGTCGGCGACCTCGCGCAGACCGGGGCCGCGGCCGGCGCGTCGTCCTGGGCCGGCGCGCTGGGCCCGTTCGCCGGCGACCGCTGGACGTTGGCCGAGCTGACCGTCAACTACCGCACCCCGGCCGAGATCATGGCGGTCGCCGCGGACGTGCTGGCCACGATCGACCCCACGCTGGCGCCGCCGACGTCGGTCCGCAGCACCGGGGAGCCGCCGCTGGCGCACCGGGTGGCCGAGGCCGACCTGCCGGCCGCGCTGGCGAAGCTGATCGCCGCCGAGGCCGCGGCGGCCGACGGCGGCCGGCTCGCGGTGCTGCTGCCCGCCTCGCTGGCCGGCGAGCTCGGTCCGGCGGTGCTGGCCGCGGTGCCGGCGGCCCGGTCCGGCCCGGCCGCGCTGGACGCCGAGATCGGCGTGTTAGCGGTCGGCGAGGTGAAGGGTCTTGAGTTCGACGCGGTGCTGCTGGTCGAGCCGGCCGCGATCCTGGCCGACTCCCCGCGCGGGCGCAACGACCTGTACGTCGCGCTGACCCGGGCCACCCGGCGGCTGGCCGTCCTGCACGCCGCCGACCTGCCCGCCAGCCTGCACCGGCTGGCCCCGGCCGGCTGAGCCCGGCCGGCTGCCCGCCGGCTGGGCGGCGGGTGCGTCGCCTACTCGTAGTGGAACTGGCTGACCAGGGCGCGCAGGTCGACCGACAGCCGGTCGAGGTCGGTGGCGGCCCGCTGGTTGCTGTCCGCGCCCTGGGCAGTCACCTGCGCGGCGTCGGCCAGCCCGGCGATCCGGCTGGCGATGTCGGTGCTGCCGGTCGCGGCGTCGCCGACGCTACGGGTGATCTCGCCGGTGGTCGCGGTCTGCTCCTCGACGGCCGAGGCGATGGTGAGCTGGAAGTCGTTGAGCTGGCCGATGATCGTGCTGATCTCGCCGATGGCGGCCACCGCGTCCTCGGTGTCGCCCTGGATCGCCTCCACCCGCCGGGAGATGTCCTCGGTGGCCTTGGCCGTCGCCTGGGCGAGGTCCTTGACCTCACCCGCGACCACGGCGAACCCCTTGCCGGCGTCGCCGGCCCGGGCCGCCTCGATGGTGGCGTTCAGCGCCAGCAGGTTGGTCTGCTCCGCGATCGAGTTGATCAGCTTGATCACGCTGCCGATCTCGGCACTGGACGCGCCGAGCTTGGTCACCGTGTCGTTGGTGCGTTGCGCGACCGAGACGGCCTGGGCCGCCACCTTCGCGCCCTCGTTCGCGCTCCGCGAGATCTCCCGGATCGACGCGCCCATCTCCTCGCCGCTGGCGGCGACGGTCTGCACGTTGCGGGAGACCTGCCCGGCCACCTCGGCCACGCTGTTGGCCTCGGCGCTGGCCGTCGCCGCGCTGCCGGCGATCTGGTCGGAGACCGCGGAGAGCTGCTTCGAGTTCGCCGCCAGCGTGGTCGCGCTCTGCGCCAGCGCGCTGACCGTCCGCCGGATGCTGGCCTTGGCGAGCTCGACCGCCGCGGCCATCTCGCCGACCTCGTCGCGGGAGGTGACCCGGACGGCCTGGGTGAGGTCACCGGCGCCCATCGCCCGCACCGTGCCGGAGACCCGCTGCAGCGGCCCGACGATCATCCGGGCGACCACGAGCGCCAGCGCGATCGCGAGGGCGAGGCCGAGCAGCAGCGCCAGGCTCACCTGCAGCCGCGCGGACCGGTAGGCGCTGCTGCTCGCGGCCGCCGCGCTGGCCGCTTCGCCGCGTTCGATCGTGCCGAGCTGGTCGATCGCGCCGCTCATCGTGGCGCTCATCCCGAAGTAGGCGTTGACGTCGTTGATCTGCTTCACCCCGGCCGGGAGCGGCACCCCGAAGAAGAAGAAGTCCCGGAACGCCCGCCACTGGTCCAGCGTGGTGGTGAACGTGTTGAGCGGCTTCTGCCGTGCCGGCGAGCCGGCGGAGAGGGACAGGTAGCGTGCGGCCGCGGCGTCCACGATCGCGTCGCCGTCCTTGATCTGTTTCCGGGCCGCGGCAAGCTGCGGCGCGGTGGCCGCGGTCCTCGGCATCCCCTCGATCGCGGCGGCGCCGGTGTCACCGTCGTAGATCTTCATCATGCCGCGCCGGATCTCCGCGACGAGGGCGAGGTTCTGCACGTTGGTCCGGTTCACCGTCTCCATCTGCTTGTCCAACGTGGACAGCCGGCTGAGCGCGAGCACACCGACGCCGGTCGCGACCACGGCGACGGCGAGCACCGCCACCAGGATCTTGGTCCGGACCTTCCGGTCGGCGAACCAGGCAACCAGGGCGTTCCCGCGACCGTCGGCCGATCCGGTGATGCGCTCAGCCATCGTGTCCACTTCGGCTCCCGCCTGGTCCAGCCCAGTGCTCTCTGCCATGCCGTCGGCAGGGCCGCCGTGGATCTGAGCAACTCCCCGCCGCAACCGGAACGGCACCTGCGGGATGATCTGGCCCGGTCGGCGCTGCGCCGGACGACGGCCCGGCCGGCGAGCCGGCCGATGAGGAGGGCGCGTGGCGGACAGCGGTGAGATGGCCAGGTTGGCCCGGGAGATCGCGGAACAGGTGCTGTTCCCCGCCGCGGTGGCGGTCGACCGGGCGGCCGAGATCCCGGCCGGTCACCTGGACCGGCTGGCCGCCGCCGGCCTCTACGGCGCGGCCGGCCCGCTCGACGCCGGCGGTCTGGATCTCGACCTGCCCGGCTTCTGCGCGGTGATCGAGGCGCTGGCCGGCGGTTGCCTGGCCACCACGTTCGTCTGGCTGCAGCACCACGGGGCGGTGCGGGCGGTGGCCGGCGCCCCCGCCGCGCTGCGCGAGGAGTGGCTGGTGCCGCTGTGCGGCGGCGCGCGCCGGGCCGGCGTCGCGCTGGCCGGCGCCATGCCCGGGCCGCCGAAGCTGCGCGCCGAGCCCGCCGGCGACGGCTGGCGGCTGACCGGAACCGCGCCGTGGGTCACCGGCTGGGGCATGGTCGACATCCTGCACGTCGTCGCCCGCGGCCCCGACGACACCCTGGTCCAACTGCTACTCGACGCCACCGCCCGCCCCGGCCTGGTCGCCCGCCGCCAGCACCTGGTGGCCGTCGACGCCAGCGTCACCGTGGAACTCGAGTTCACCGACCTTCACGTCGACGGCTCGCGGCTACTCAAGACCGCCCCGTTCACCACCGGCCCCGCCGGCCCCGTACACCGGGTCAACGCCTCCCTCGCGCTCGGCCTGATCGCCCGCTGCCGCCGGCTGATCGGCCCGTCCACATTGGACGACCAAGTCACCGCCTGCCGCGACGCGCTGGACGCCGCCGTCGCCGACGAGGCCGGCGGCCGGATGGCCGCCGCCCGCGCGGCCACCTCCGCCCTCGCCGTCCGCGCCGCCGCCGCCACCGTCGCCCACCTGGGCAGCCGCTCGCTGCTCCCCGACCAGCACCCGCAACGTCTGGCCCGCGAAGCCACCTTCCTGCTCGTCTTCGCCACCCGCCCGCCGATCCGTACCGCCCTCCTCACCACCCTCCTGACCCCCGATCCGGTCAACCAAGCGGTACCCGCCGCAACGCGGTCCGCGTCGCGGCGTAGATGAATGGGCCGGGCTCACCCAGCAGCGCCTCGATGCGCCGCCACTGGCACATGACGATCTCCAGTTGCGCCCAGGTCGTACCGGCCTCCGGTCCGGACAGCGCGACCATCCGCGCGCCGCTGTCGCGGACCGCCGCGACCTCCGCCCGGTTGCGCTGGATGGCAGCGTCCCTGGTTACGATCAACCACTCGCGCCGGCTGGTTTCCGGGATCCAGACCTCGTCGACCACGTGCGGGCCGCTGATCGGGCAGGGTGGCCGTTCCCGCCTGTGCCGGACGCCCCTGGATCGCCGGGGTAGGTCACGTCGGAGCGGAGCTGGACCAGGATCTTGGCCAGCCCGAGCACATCGGCATCCAGGTAGAGCCGAACGTCTGCGCGTCTCACGCCACTCGGGCAGCCGATTCGTACGCGTAGGCCCATCGGACGTCGGCGGGCAGCAGGTCGAAGGTCTCGGCGACTTCGTCGATGCTGTCGCCGCCTTCGAGGTGCTCCCAGAGCACGACGGTGCTGATCCCGCCGACCGCCGGACGACCGAACCTGACGCCCGGCGACATGCGGACGGGAGAGGCCGGGTCGTCGTGCGGGCGCCATCCGACCGCGATGTCGTCCGCCCACTGGACCCGCTGGACGAACGTCTGCACCGCGGGGGTGAGCAGCAGTTGGTCGTTCGCGACGGCGACCAGGCACACCTCGGCGTCCAGTCCGGCCTCCTGTTGCACCTCCAGCAGCAACTCCCGGCCGGGCCCGACGAACGGCTGGTAGTGGGCGAGCGGGTATGGCACGCCGTAACGCCCGCGGAGCCGGTCGATGACCGTTCGGAGCTGAGTCAGGGCCACCTTGTGCGTGCGCCGGTATTCGCGCAGCAGACCTGCCTCGACGAACTCGGCCCAGGTGACCGAGCGTTCGCCGCGTGGTTCGGGCCGGATGACCGGTCGGTAGGTCCGGCCGCGGTAGGTGCCGCCGTCCAGCCACCAGTGCAGCGTCGACTGCGAGACCCGCAGCAGCCGCGCCGCCTCAGCCTCGGCAAACATCTCGCGATCAAGGACGCTCGTAGCCATCCTGGCCAGTGTCCCACGACGAGATGCAGTCTTGCTGCATTCCGACGCCGGTGGGTCGGCTGGCCGGCCGGTCGTGTGACGCAGGTCAGGGGATGGTGGCGATGGCGCGGAGGATGCGTTGTTCGGAGACGGGGTAGGGGGTGCGCAGGGACTGGGCGAAGTAGCTGACCCGGAGTTCTTCGAGCATCCAGCGGATCTGGCGGACGGCGGGGGTGTCGGCCTGGCCGGGGGGTAGCTCGTCGAGGAGGTCGCGGTAGGCGTTCTCGGCGTGCCGGAAGCGGAGCAGGTGCTGGGCGTCGCGGGCCGGGTCGACGGGCAGGCGGTCCAGGCGGTGCGACAGGGCGCGCAGGTAGCGGACCAGGTCGGGGAGGTGCGCGGCGCCGGTCTCGGTGACGAATCCATTGTGGACGAGGGCGGTGAGCTGGCCCTGCGCGTCGGCCAACGAAGTGCGTAGGGCGGGCGCGGAAAGGGACTGCAGCCGGCTCTCGGCGTCCTGCGTGGCGGCCAGGATCTGCTCGACGGTCCGCACGATGTCCACAGTGGACGCGTTCAGGCCGCCCCGGACCGCGGCCAGCAGCGCGGCGAAGCCGGCCTCGTCCCAGGCCGGCCCGCCGGCCGCGTCGACCAGCTGGTCGGCGGCGGCCGCCACGCAGTCGGCCAGCAGCGCGGCCACGCTGCCGTGCGGGTTGACGGTGAGCGTCAGCTTGGCCCGGTTGCTCAGCTGGCCGGCCACGTACCGGACCGGGGACGGGACGTTCAGCAGCAGCAGCCGGCGGGTGCCGGCCCGCATCGCGCGCGCCTGCTCGGCCTCGGTCTCGAAGACCCGGATCGCCACCGAGTCGCCGGCGTCCACCAGGGCCGGGAAGCCGCGGACCGAGTGGCTGGCGAGGGACCGCGAGAACGTACGCGGGAGGCTGCCGAAGTCCCACGTGCGGAGCCCGGATCGTTCGATGCCGGGCGACACGGCCGCGATCGCCGCCCGTACCTTCGGCTTGAGTTTCTCCTGCAGCGCCGGCAGGTCCTTGCCGGTCGCGAGTGGACGGCCGGCGTCGTCCACCACCCGGAACGTGAGCCGCAGGTGCTCGGGCAGGCGGTCGAGCTGCCAGGCGTCGGCCGGCACCCGTACGCCGGTGAGCCGGAGCAGCTCGCGGCCGAGCGCCTCGGTGAGCGGGCCGTCGGCGGGCGAGATCCGGTCCAGCAGCGCCCGGGCCACGTCCGGGGCCGGGACGAAGTTGCGCCGCAGCGGTTTCGGCAGCGACCGGATCAGCGCGGTCACCAGCTCCAGCCGCAGGCCCGGCACCTGCCAGGCGTAGTCCTCGGCGCGCACGCCGGCCAGCGCGGCCAGCGGGATGTCCACGGTCACCCCGTCGGCCGCGGCGCCCGGCTCGAACTGGTACGAGAGCGGCAGCGTCAGCCCCGGCTGCTGCCAGGTGTCCGGGTACGCGGCCGGGCTGACCTCGCTGGCGTCCGGGTTGATCAACATGTCCGGGGTCAGGTCGAGCAGGTCCGGCTTGTCCCGCCGGGTCTGCCGCCACCAGCTGTCGAAGTGCCGCGCGGAGACGACGTCCGGGCCGACCCGCTGGTCGTAGAACTCGAACAGCGTCTCGTCGTCGACCAGGATGTCGCGGCGCCGGGCCCGATCCTCCAGCGCGGCCACCTCGGCCAGCCGGCGCTGGTTCTCGTGGAAGAACCGGTGCGCGGTCTTCCAGTCGCCGTCGACCAGCGCATGCCGGATGAACAGCTCACGGGACACCACCGGGTCGATCCGGCCGTAGTTCACCGGCCGGCCCACGACCAGCGGCACGCCGTAGAGGGTGACCCGCTCCGAGGCGGTGACCGCGCCGCGGCCGGCGTCCCAGCGCGGCTCGCTGTAGCTGCGCACGACCAGGTGGCCGGCCAGCCGCTCCACCCAGTCCGGCTCGATCCGCGCCACCACCCGGGCCCAGAGCCGGGACGTCTCCACCAGCTCGGCCGCCATCACCCAGCGCGGTGGCCGCCGTGCCAGCGTCGACCCCGGCCAGATCGCGAACCGGGCGTTGCGGGCACCCAGGTAGTCCTGCTTGTCGCCGTCGCGCAGGCCGATCTGGGAGAGCAGCCCGGCCAGCAGCGCCTGGTGCACCAGCCCCTGGTCCGCCGGCTCGCCACCGGACGGGAGGACGGCGTGGATGCCCAGGGTCCGGGCCACCTGGCGGAGCTGGCCGGCCAGGTCCTGCCATTCGCGCACCCGCAGGTAGTGCAGGAACTCCGCCTTGCAGAGCCGGCGGAACTGGCTGGACGACAGCGCCTCCTGCTGTTCGGTCAGGTAGTTCCACAGGTTGAGGTAGCTGACGAAGTCCGAGTGCGGGTCGGCGAACCGGCGGTGCTGCTCGTCCGCCGCCTGCTGCTTGTCCACCGGCCGCTCGCGCGGGTCCTGAATGGACAGTGCGGCCGCGATGACCAGCACCTCGGGGACGCAGCCGTCGTCGTCGGCGGCGAGCACCATCCGGGCCAGCCGCGGGTCCACCGGCAGCTGCGCCAGCTTGCGACCCAACGGGGTGAGCCGCTTGGACAGGTCCGGCTCGGCCGGGTCGAGCGCGCCGAGCTCCTCCAACAGCTGCACGCCGGCGGCGATGTTGCGCCGGTCCGGCGGGTCGAGGAACGGGAACGCGGCCACGTCACCGAGGCCCAGCGCGGTCATCTGCAGGATCACCGAGGCCAGGTTGGTGCGCAGGATCTCCGGGTCGGTGAACTCCGGCCGGCCCTCGTAGTCGTCCACTGTGTACAGCCGGATGCAGATGCCGTCCGACAGCCGTCCGCAGCGGCCGGCGCGCTGGTTCGCCGATGCCTGCGAGATGCGCTCGATCGGCAGCCGCTGCACCTTCGTCCGGACGCTGTACCGCGAGATGCGCGCGGTGCCCGGGTCGATCACGTACCGGATGCCCGGCACGGTGAGCGAGGTCTCCGCGACGTTCGTGGCCAGCACGACGCGCCGGCCCGGGTGCGGCTGGAAGACCCGGTGCTGCTCGGCCGCGGACAGCCGCGCGTACAGCGGCAGGACCTCGGTCGCGGCCAGGTCCAGCTTGCCCAGCGCCTCGGCGGTGTCCCGGATCTCCCGCTCGCCGCTGAGGAACACCAGGATGTCGCCCGGGCCCTCGGCGGTCAGCTCGTCGACGGCGTCGCAGATCGCGTCGGTCTGGTCCCGGTCCCGGTCCGGGCCACCGCCCGGCCCGCCGCCACCGCCCGGCCCGCCGCCACCGCCCGGCCCGCCGCCGCTCCGGCCACCCCGCCCGCCGCCTCGCCCGTCGCCCCGGCCCGGCCCATCGGCCCGGCCGTCGCCCTGCCCGCGCCGGGCGCCGCGGCCGGCCGCGCCGGCGGCCCGGCCGTCGTCCTCGTCGTCGTCCGCCTCGTCCGAGTCGGCGACGATCGGCCGGTACCGGACCTCCACCGGGTACGTCCGGCCGGAGACCTCGACCACCGGCGCGTCGCCGAAGTGCCGGGAGAACCGGTCGGGGTCGATGGTCGCCGAGGTGATGATCACCTTGAGGTCCGGCCGGCTCGGCAGTAGCCGGTGCAGGTAGCCGAGGATGAAGTCGACGTTGAGGCTGCGCTCGTGCGCCTCGTCGATGATCAGCGTGTCGTACTGGCGCAGCGTCCGGTCCCGCTGGATCTCGGCCAGCAGGATGCCGTCGGTCATCAGCTTCACCAGGGTGCTGTCGCCGGCCCGGTCGGTGAACCGGACCTGGTAACCGACCGCGCCGCCCATCGGCACGCCGAGCTCGTCGGCGATCCGCTCGGCCACGGTACGGGCGGCGATCCGGCGCGGTTGGGTGTGCCCGATCGTGCCGCGCACGCCGCGGCCGAGCTCCAGGCACATCTTCGGGATCTGGGTGGTCTTGCCGGAGCCGGTCTCGCCGGCCACGATCACCACCTGGTGGTCGCGGATCGCGGCCATGATCTCGTCCCGCCGGCCGCTGATCGGCAGCTCGGCCGGGTAGCTGATCGCGGGAACCGCCGCCCGCCGCCGGGCCAGCCGCTGCTCCGCCGCCGCCACGTCCGCGTCCAGCCGGTCGACCAGCGCCTGCCGGGCCGCCTCGTCGCGGGCGGACCGGGCCGCCGCCACGCGGCGCTGCAGCCGGCTCTGGTCGCGCGGCATCAGGTCCGCTAACCGGACCTGGATGTCGGCGAGGGAGGCTGGCACTGAACCGATACTGACGCCGGACCAGCCCCGCCTCAACCCGATTAGCTCGGCGCGCTAGCTGCGGGCCTCCAGGTAGCCGGCGAATTCGTCCAGGGTGACCTCGCCGTCGCCGTCGGCGTCGATCAGCCGGACGGCCTCGTTCGCGGCCTCGTCCGTGATCGAATCGCCGAGCGCGTCCATCAGATGCTTGAACTCCCCGGCCGAGATCCGGCCGTCGCCGTTCGCGTCGATCAGGCGGAACGTGTCCGCGTACTTGCTCGGTTCAGCCACCGCGGCCTGCCTCCTCTGTCGCCGGTCGCGGGTTACGCTACCCAGCCGGCGCGAGGGGTGATCCGCCGGCCGGCCGGGCCACCGCGCGGCGGGCTCAGCCGCAGCCGCAGGCCCCGCCGCAGCAACCGCCGCCGGACGGCGCCGTGGCCCGGGGCGTCGGGTTGAACTCGGCCCGGATGCCGGCGCCGGTCGCCACCGAGACGGCGGACCAGATCCGGGTGGCGTCGGTGTGCCCGTCCGGGCAGCGCACCGGGCCGTCGGCGCTCGCGGTCACCGACCGGTGCACCTCGAACACGTTGTCGCAGGTCCGGCAGCGGTAGTCGTAGGCGGCCATGGGGGGAGCGTAATGGTCCGGCCGCCGGTTCGGGAGCCGCCGGCGGACCGGGTTCCGATCCATCGGCGGCCGGCCGTCGATGGATCCGTGCCGCCCAGCGGTCCATGCGGGCACTCGATCGGCGTATTCGGCCAAAATCCGGTTTGCAGTCAGCCCGTGACGGCCCGTGCATAGATAGTGTCCGCCCCGGTGACGCTGCCACCAGATCGCAGCGTCGGCGTCGGGGCCGTCACGACCCGTCGGTCCCGGAGAGGGGCACAAGCATGATCAGACCCTCAGGGCGGCTCAGGCGCCGCGCTTCAGCTGGGTTGTCCACGCTCGGCCTGGTCGGCGGGTTGTTGGCGGCCGCGCCCGCGGCTATCGCGGTGCACGCGATGACACCGTCGATCGGGGCGAACCCGCACTACAAGGTGGCCGGGCAGGTCGGCGCGCACCCCGACGCGGTCACCTTCACGTGCCAGCTGACCTCGCCTGCCGGCTGTTACGGGCCGGACCAGATCCGTGCCGCGTACGGCGTCGACCAGCTCGGCGTCACCGGCGCCGGCCGCAAGATCGTGATCGTGGACGCGTTCCAGAGCCCGACGATCGCGCACGACCTCGCCCTGTTCGACGAGGTCTTCGGGCTGCCGGACCCGGCGCTGAACATCATCGCGCCGGACGGGTTGACGCCGTTCGACCCCAACGACGACAACCAGGTGGGCTGGTCCGGCGAGATCACGCTGGACGTGGAGTGGGCACACGCGATCGCGCCGGGCGCCACGATCAACCTGGTGCTGGCGAAGAGCAACAGCGACGCGGACATCCTGTCCGCCACCCGGTTTGCGCTGGTGCACAACCTCGGCGACGTGGTCTCGCAGAGCTTCGGCGAGGCGGAGCAGTGCATGGACCGGCGGCTGCTGGCCCAGCAGCACGTCCTCTTCGGGCTGGCCACGCTGGCCCGGGTGACCCTGCTCGCGTCCTCGGGTGACCAGGGCGCGGCGCAGCCGACCTGCGACGGCGCCTCGTTCGCCAAGGCGGCCAGCACGCCGGCCTCCGATCCGTTCGTGACCGGCGTCGGGGGCACCCGGCTGTTCGCGGACGGCGTGACCGGTGCGTACCAGAGCGAGGAAGTCTGGAACGAGCCGGACTTCGAGGCGGCCGGCGGCGGCGGCACCAGCGTCGTCTACGGCACCCCGGCCTACCAGCGCGGCCTGCACCTGCGCAGCCGCGGCGTGCCGGACGTGGCCTACGCCGGCTCTATCGACGGCGGGGTACTCGTGGTGTGGAGCAGCTCCGGCTTCGGTGAAGATCTCGCGTTCATCTTCGGCGGTACCAGCGCCGGCTCGCCGCAGTGGGCCGGGCTGACCGTGCTCGCCACCCAGCTCGCCGGGCACCGCATCGGCGGGCTGAACGACAAGCTGTACGCGCTCTCGCACAGCCGGGCGGCGTACGGCGCGACGTTCCACGACATCACCGTGGGCGACAACACCTTCCACGGGCCAGTCACCGTGCCGGGCTTCGCGGCCGGCACCGGCTGGGATGCCGCGTCCGGGTTGGGTTCCCCGAAGGCGGCGGCTGTGGTTCACGCCCTCGCCGGGCACTAGCCCGACGGCACGAGACGGTGGGGCCGGGCGGAGACGCCCGGCCCCACCGTTCTCATTGCCGCCGCGCGCTGGCGTAGAGCCGCGTCGTGATCCACTCGTGCTGCAGGTGCACCCGGCGGAGCAGCACCGCGCCGACCCGGTCGATGGCCTGGCAGTGGTCAGCGGCGGCCACGCAGGCGCGCACCGGCGCCCCGACCACGTCCAGGCTCACCTCGACCAGGGCGCCGCGCTGGTGCGCCGGGTCCTCGTCCAGGGTCAGCACCACCTCCGCGTACGGCACCGGCCGAGCCACCGCCGCGACCAGCCGGCCGATCATCTCGGCGGCGGACTCGCGGGCCGCGTCCGGAACCCCCGGGCCGGCCACGATGTGCAGCGCGATGCCCGGCGCGGTCCGTGTGTCCAGCTGCCCCATGCCGACCTCCGACGCCCCGCGGCCGCGTCCGTCCGGCCTAATCAGATCGGGCGGTTGTCCTCAGTGGACAGAGCCGAACGTCCCTATCGGGTGGCGGGGCCGGGCGCCGGACGGATGTTCGGGCCGGTTACGGTGGGAAGGAAGCGAACTGTCCAGTGTGGCCACTGCAGGGAGGGCACATGCGTGTCGCGTACGTCTCCGGCGGCGGTTCCGGGATCGGCGGTGCGGTCGCCCGGTCGTTGGCGCTCGACGATCACCACGTGCTGATCTTCGGCCGCCGCGCCGACCGGCTGCACGACTCGGCGGACGGGATCCGGGCCGCGGGCGGCAAGGCGGTCGACCCGGTGGTGGCCGACCTGGCCGACCCGGTGGCGGTGGAGGGCGCGGTCGCCCGGGCCAGGGAGATCGCCGGCGACCGCGTCGACGTGATCGTCAACGCGGCCGGTGGCACCTCACCGCTGCCGGCGTCGTCGCTGGTCGAGGTCGCCGCCGAGTGGCAGGACGAGTGGCGGATGAACGTGCTGACCGCGGTGCTGCTGACCACCGCGGCGCTGCCGCACCTGCGCGGCCCCGATGCCCGGGTGATCAACCTCAGCTCGATCGCGGCGCTGCGCGGCGGCGGGTCGTACGGCGCCGCCAAGGCCGCCCTGCAGGCCTGGACGTACAGCCTGGCCGCCCGACTCGGCCCGGACGGCACCGCCAACATCGTGGCCCCCGGCTACATCGAGGACACCGAGTTCTTCCGGGGTGGAATGACGGACAGCCGGCGCGAGACGCTCATCGGCCAGACCCTCAACGGCCGCGCCGGCACCCCCGAGGACGTGGCCGCCACCGTGCACTGGCTGGCCTCGCCCGCGGCCGGCCACATCACCGGCCAGGTCATCCAGGTGAACGGCGGTGCCCTGCTCGGCCGCGGCTGAGGCGTCCACAATGGACTACGGGGTGGCGCCGGCGACGGCGAACGCCTCGATCAGGCGCTGCCGGGTGGCGCCGGTGGCGGTGAGCAGGTAGAGCAGGACGCGCGCCTTGAACGGGTGCAGGAAGCCGGCGTTGATCAGGCCGTGGTCGAGCAGGTCGCGCTCGGAGCCGGGGAAGCCGTAGGTGTCGCTGAGCACGGGGCCGGCGCCGGTGCGTGAGGTGAGAACCACCGGCATGCGGGCGGCCAGGTCGGCGAGGATCGGGACCGTGCCGGTGGGGACGTGGCCGGCGCCGAACGCGGCCAGCACCACGCCGGCGAAGCTGGCCTCGTCGATGCGGCGGAGCAGTTCGCCGTCGTCATCGAAGGCCATCGTGACCAGCGCGACGCGGTGGCCGGCCGGGGCGCCGCCGGCGGGCACGTGCACCTTCGCGTGCCGGGTGGTGCCGCGCAGCAGCCGCGGCCGGCCCTCCAGCAGGTAACCCACCGGGCCGACGTCCGGCGAGGTGAACGCGTGCGGGCTGACGCTGTGCGTCTTGCGCACCCACCGCCCCTCGTGGATCTCGTTGCCGAAGACCACCACGCTGCCCAGGCCGCGCGCGGCCGCGCTGGCCGCCGTCTGCACGGCGGCGAGCAGGTTGGCCGGCCCGTCCGCGCCGGCCAGCGACGGGTTGCGCATCGCCCCGGTGACCACGATCGGGGCCAACCCGTCGTGCACCAGGTCGAGGAAGTAGGCGGTCTCCTCGATCGTGTCGGTGCCCTGCGTGACGACCACGCCGGCCGCGCCGGCGGTGATTTCCTCCCGCGCCGCGGCGGCGACGGCGAACATGTCCGTCGGCGTGATCGACGCACCCGGCGCCTGCTGGACGTTCCGCACGGTCACGTCGATGCCGGAGCCGGCCAGCCCGGGCACCGCGGCCACCAGATCTTCACCCGTCAGCCGCGGCGTCGCGCCGGACTCCGCCCTCGCCGCGGTCATCGCGATCGTGCCGCCGGTGGCGAGCACCGCCACCACCGGTCTGCGCGCCTGCTGCGTCACCCTGCCACCCCTCCGTTCGCGGCCCCCGACCGTGCCCTCACCGCCATCCCTACCACTCAGCTGCGACATTTCGCCCGACCAACGGCTCCGGCGTGCCGTCCGGGTGTGCTTGATGGGCGCTCGGGACCAGCCCTTGCAGCACCGCGCCAGCCTTGAGCAGCATCTCGGCGTACTCGTCGGCGGGGTCGGAGTCGAGCACGATCGCGCCGCCCGCGCCGACTGTCGCCGTGCCCTGCCAGCTCACCAGCGTCCGGATGACGATGCTGAGGTCGGCGGTGCCGCCGGGGCCGAAGTAGCCGAGCGCGCCGGAGTAGACGCCGCGGGCGCGGCCCTCCAACCGGTCGATGATCTCCATCGTGCGCAGCTTCGGCGCGCCGGTCATCGAGCCGCCGGGGAACGCCGCCCGGACGCAGTCAACCGGCCCGACACCCGCCCGCAGTCGACCGTGCACAGTGGACACAAGCTGGTGCACCGTGGCATAAGACTCGGTCGCCATCAGCCGGGGCACGGTGACGCTGCCGATCTCGCACACCCGGCCGAGATCGTTGCGGAGCAGGTCGACGATCATCAGGTTCTCGGCCCGGGTCTTCGCGCTCGCGGCCAGCGCCCGGCGCAGGCCCTCGTCGGACACCGGGTCCGCGCCGCGCGGCGCGGTCCCCTTGACCGGCCGGCTCTCCACCGAGCCGTCGGCGCCGATGCGCAGGAACCGCTCCGGCGAGGAACTCGCCACGGTCAGCCCGCCGTGCCGGAAGAACGCCGCGTACGGAGCCGGGTTGGCCCGCCGCAGCCAGCGGTAGGCCTCCACCGGGTCCGCCGGCGCCGGCAGTACCGCCGTATCCGTCAGGCAGATCTCGTAGCTCTCGCCCGCGTGCAGTTGGCGCTGACATTCGGCGATATCGGCGAGATAGCGCCCGGGGCCGCGGCGGAGCAGGTGCCGGGCGCCCGCCCCGGTCAGCGGACGCGGCGGTGCCGGGCGGGGGAGCGGGTCGGCCGGCAGTGCCCGCAGGCGGTCGGCGGTGCGGCGCAGCCAGCCGCCGGCGCTACCGGTGGGTTCCGCGTTGCCGGCGGTTCTTGCGGTGTCGGCGGCGCCCGCCGCGCCTGCGGTGGTCGAGGTGGCGGCGGGGCCGGCGTCGAGTGCGAGCAGGTAGGTGCGGCCGTGCAGGTGATCGATCGCGACCATCCGGTCGGCCAGCAGCCAGACCGCGTCCGGAGTGTCGGCCCGATGCGCGCTGGCGCCGCCGCACTCAGCCTTCAGCTCGTACCCGAAGTAGCCGACGTAGCCACAGGCGAGGTCGAACGGCAGCGGCGGGCGGCGGAACCCGAGCGTCCGCAGTCGGTCCGCGAGCACGTCGAAGATCGACCCCGGCACCCGGTACGCGGCCCCGCCGGTCGGGTGCACGTCCACCGCGCCGGACCCGAGCCGGTAGGTCAGCACCTCGGCGAGCGGGCCGCTCGCATCGCCCAGGAACGAGAACCGCGACAGTCCTTTGTGGACGCTGCTGCTGTCCAACCAGAACGCCGACGGACTATCCCGGTACAGCGCGCCGAACGCCCGCTCGGCATCTACCGCCCCGGGCAACTCCACCACCCGTAGCTCCCACTCCGCACCGCCGCCCGCCGCCCACCCCGGTACCGCCACATTCTGGGAGGTGCCGCCTGGGCGGTGTGGTGCGGGCGGTGGCGCCGCGGCGGCGGGAACGGCGGTGTCCGGCCGTGACGGTGCCGGCCGGGCACGGGGCCGGTGGCTGAGGGCCAGGGCGCGGAAGTTGGCCAGCAGGGTGGCGCCGTGGTCGCTGGCCACCGACTCGGGGTGGAACTGGACTCCCCACTGTGGACGGTGCCGGTGCGCCAGCGCCATCAGCACCCCGTCCTCGGCCCAGGCGAGCGGTTCCAGGGTGGGTGG
>JBBWZH010000447.1:0-25134 GCA_039648995.1 Mycobacteriales bacterium | reverse complement strand
CCGCCGGCCCGGTCACCTCCCCGGCGACCGGAACGCGCGGGACGAAGCAGGCGTACGCATGGGTGCCGGCCGAGCCCGCTACCGCCTCCAGGGTCGGCACCTCGGTGATGCAGCGGTCGATCTGGTGCTTGCACCGGGCCGCGAAACGGCAGGCCGCCGGCGGCGCGGTCAGATCGGGCGGCATCCCCGGGATCGAGTACAGCCGCTCGCCGGTGCCCGCGGCGCGGCCGGGGAGGGCGGCGAACAGCGCCTCGGAGTAGCGGTGCCTGGACCGGTCGTACAGCTCGGCGACACCGGCCACCTCGACCAACTGCCCGGCGTACATCACCGCGACCCGGTCGGCGTTTCCGGCGATGACGCCGAGGTCGTGGGTGACCAGGATGACGGCCATCCCGAGATCGCGGCGCAGGTCGTTGATGAGCTCGAGGATCTGCTTCTGGATCGTCACGTCCAGCGCGGTCGTCGGCTCGTCCGCGATCAGCAGCTTCGGCTGGCAGATCAGCGCCATGGCGATCATCACCCGCTGGCGCTGCCCGCCGGAGAGCTGGTGCGGGTAGTCGTCGAAACGCCGCGCCGGACTCGGGATGCCGACCCGGCCGAACATCTCGACCACCTCCGCGCGGGCCCGCGTGCCGCTCAGCCCGCGGTGCAGCCGCAGCGGTTCCGCCACCTGCAGGCCGACCGTCTGCACGGGATTCAGCGACGTCATCGGATCCTGGAAGATCATGCCGATCTCGCTGCCGCGGATCCGCCGCAGCTGCTGCTCGGACATGCCGACCAGGTCGCGCTCGCCGAGCGTGACCTGGCCGCCGACGATGTGGCCGCCGGGCGGCAGCAGCTGCTCGATGCTCATCGCCAGCATGGTCTTGCCGCAGCCGGACTCGCCCACGATGCCGAGCGTCTCGCCGGCGTCGACGTGCAGCGTGATGCGGTCCAAGGCGTGCACTACCGAGCGGCTGAGCCGGATTTCGGTGCTCAGCTCGCGGATCTCCACCAGGGCCATCTCGTCAGCGCCGCTGCAGTCGGACCTCGACGGCGTCCCGCAGGCCGTCGCCGACGAAGTTGACCGCCACCACCGCCACCACGATCACGACCCCCGGCGGGTAGATCAGCCACCAGTAGTTCGGGAAGATGAAGTTGGTGCCGTCGCTGAGCATGCCGCCCCAGTCCGTGGCCGGCGGCGAGATGCCCAGGCCGAGATACCCGAGGTAGGCGATCAGCAGGATCGCGTCGGCCACCTGGAAGGTCGCGTTCACGATCACGGTGCCGGCCACGTTCGGCAGGATGTGCCGGAAGACCGCGCGCCAGGACGACCCGCCCATCATCCGGACCGCCTGCACGTAGTCGCGCACCCGGATCGTCAGCGACTCGCCGCGGACCAGTCGCGCGGGCACCAGCCACGCGGTGAGGCCGAGCACGAGGATCATCACCGAGACGGTCGGCCGCACGATCGTGACCAGGAACAGCAGCAGGAACAGGATCGGGATCGCGAGCAGCGCGTCGACGACGCGCATCAGCACCGCGTCCACCAGCCCGCCGAAGAAGCCGGAGATGGCGCCCCACAGGGTGCCCACCACGGTCGCGATGACGGCCGCCGCGAACCCGATCGTCAGCGACGCGCGGCCGCCGACCATCAACCGGCCCAGCTCGTCGTAGCCGGTCGCGTCGGTGCCCAGCAGGTGCAGCGGACCGGGTGCCTGGTTGGCCTCGGCGAGGTTCACGTCGATCTGGTCGGTGTGGTAGAGGAACGGCCCGGCGAAGCTGAAGAACACCAGCGCCCCGAGCACGACCAGGCCGACGACCGCCAGCCGGTTCTGCACGTAGACCTCGGCGCCGAGCCGGAGCATGCCCTTGGCCTTGCCGGCGGGCAGCCCGGTCGCCGTGGGCGCGGCGGTCTCCGGGCGCTCGGCGGTGCCTTCGGTGAGGGCGACCGGGGGCAGCGTCATCCGAACCTCACTCTCGGGTCGAGCAGCACGTACGACAGGTCCGCCAGCAGGTTGCCGACGACGGTCGCCACGGCGGTGACCAGCACGACCCCGAGCTCGACCGGGAAGTCGGAGGTCTGCGCCGACTGCCAGAACAGCAGCCCCATCCCGGGGAAGTTGAAGATCGACTCGGTGACCAGGGCCCCGGCGAACAGAACCGGCAGCGACAACCCCACCAGCGTGGCGATGGGGATCAGCGCGTTGCGCAGGACGTGCGCGCGCAGCACCCGCACCGGCGAACACCCCTTGCTGCGGGCCGTGCGGACGTAGTCGGCGGAGATGTTGTCCAGGACCGACGAGCGCATGTAGCGGGAGAAGCCGGCGATGCTCAGCAGCGCGAGCGTCACGATCGGCAGGACCATCGCGGTGAAGTCGGCGAAGATCGGCCTGACCCCGTCCGACTGCGGCGCCTCCGGCGGGAGCAGGCCGAGTTTCCCGGAGAAGACCTGGATCAGGATCAGCCCGAGGAAGAACGTCGGCGCCGCATAGAAGATGAACGAGAGCGTGGTGCCCAGGTAGTCGACGAGCCGGTTCCGCCGGACCGCCTGGATGACGCCCACCGGAATGGCCACGACCAGCGTGAACAGCAGGGCCAGCGCGTTCAGGACGAGCGTTTTCGGCAACCGCTGCGCCAGCAGCGAACCGACCGACTGGTTCAGCTTGTACGAGAACCCGAAGTCGCCGGTCGCCCACCGGTGCAGGTAGTCGAAGTACTGCACGACCAGCGGCCGGTTCAACCCGTTCTGCTGGTTGAACTGGGCTACCTGCAGCGGGGTGGCCCGGTCGCCCAGCACCGCCCGGGCCGGGCCACCGGGCAGTTGGTGCAGCAGGATGAACACGATGATCGTGACCACCAGGACGACGGCCACGGATTGGGCGACGCGGCGGAGCAGGTAGGGGATCATTCCCGCACCCGCCCGCCGCTCGCCGTACGCATCTCGGCCGACCGGGTTCTACTAGTAGTGCCACGCCTCGGGGGTGATTCCGGCGAACGGGTTCTGCGGGGTCACCCCGTGCAGGCCATTGGCGATCTCCAGGAGTTCGTAGGTGTAGTTGGGCTGCCAGACCACCGGCAGCGCCTTCGCCAGCGCGTCCTCGTAGGTGTGCATGACCTCGGTGCCGCTCTGCGTATTCGTCGCCGCGATCAGTGTGTCGATGCCCTTGTCGCTGAAGCTGCCCGAGTTGGAACCGGCGCCGGTGCCGAAGATGCTCTCGCCGGTCGGGTAGTAGTCCGGCGCGTATACCCAGCCGCCGCCCCAGTTCTGCATCTGCCACGTGCACTTCGCGCCCGAGCACGGCACCGCCGTCGCGATCACCGTGTTGAAGGGGGCGGTACTCAGCGTGAGCTTGATCCCGATCTGTGACGCGTTGGACTTCAAGGACTGCATCGCGGTGTCGATCGTCTGCTGCCCGCTGGCGTACTGCAGGTTGAACTCCAGCTGCTGCCCCGCGCTGATGCCGGCGCCACATTCACCGGCCCCGGTGCCGGGCCGGGCACAGGTCGACGTACCGCCGGGCACCACGTTCCAGCCGTTGCTGGTCAGGTAGTTCTTGGCCGCGGCCATGTCGAAGGGATAGGGATTCCGCTTCTCGAGGTCAGAGATCAGCGGGCTGTCCGGATAGCTGGGAACCGGCCCGGTCGTCGGCACGCCGTAGCCTTTCGCCGCGGTCTTGATAATCGACTCCTGGTCGACGACCGACTGCAGCGCCTGGCGGAAGTAGAGCTGCTTGAAGATCGGGCCCGCCGTGGGGTTGCCGAAGTTGAGCGGGAAGAAGTTGACGCCGTAGAGGAAGAGCGGCGCCAGCGTGTACTTCGAGCTGAGCGGGTTCGGGCCGGCGCTGGACGGGCCGGAATCGGCCGGCTTGGCCTGGGTGAGGTCCTGGGTGGGCAGGTACCCGACGTCCAGGGTCCGGCCGGAGCGCAGCACGTTGAACTCGGCCGAGTCGGTGGTGTAGGGGGCCATGATGAACTTGGCCAGGGTCGGCTTCTGCGGCCCGGAGTACGCGGGGTTCGGCACGAAGCTGACGTGGCCGTCCGCGTTGAAGCTGGACAGCTTCCACGGGCCGTCGACCACCTGCCACAACGGGTTCGTGGCATAGGAGGGCAGGTCCTTGGTCTGCTTGAGCATGTACTCGTAGACCGCGGCACAGCCGGCGACCGACGTCGCACAGCTGCCCTTGCTGCTCGGCCCCGTCACGTCCCAGGCCATCGGCATCGGCGTGATCTGGCCGAGCTGGTTGTAGGTGAACCACTGCTGGCCGTAGGCGCGGTCCAGCGTGAGCACCACCGTGGTGTCGTTGGGGGCGGTGGCCGACTTGACGTTGTCCGGGAACTGACCGGGCACGTAGCCGGCGTAGTTCGCCTTCTCCGCCTTCTCCATGTTGATCCAGAAGATCACGTCGGCGGCGGTCACCTGCTCACCGTTCGACCACGCGTACGGCTTCATCGTGATCGTCACGGTACGGTCGCCGTTGCTGAAGACGGGTAGCTGCGCGAGGCTCAGGTCGGGATTGATTCCGGGGCCGCCGGAACTGTCGCCGAACCAGTACAGCGGCCGGAACATCAGCCACTGGAAGTTAGCGGCATTGACCACGCTGAAATTCGAGAGCGGCGTCAGCGGCCAGATCCAGTTCGGCACCGTGTTCGGCGGCAGCGCCCAGGTGGCGGTGTTCGCCGCCTTTCCCGGAGCATTTCCCTGGCCGGTCGGGGAGTCGCTGCGGCTGCACGCGCTGGCGACGAGGGCGACGGCGGCGCAGTACAGGACGAATTTGTATCCGGAGCGGCGTGCGGTCATTGCCATCCTCGATTCTGCGGGTCCGGCGAGCGGCTGCCCACGGCATCCGGCCGTGCCGAAAGCAATCACGTCTCCGGCGGCACGAGACGACGTCGATCAGTTCGTGGCGTCAGCACGATTGCGGCATGCGCGTCGGAAGTTCGATCCGATGGCCTGAGGTCCGCGCGAAATCCGGCGGGCTCTCGTGCGGCGTGGGGCCGTGCGGTCGGCGGCCCCCGGCCGGCCGGGCGGGGCGCCACGGCGGCCGGCCGGACCCGATCGACCCACGACCGTAAAGGGGCACGAAACGACTGCCTATTCTTCGGGCCGGCCGCCTGTGCGCGCATCGAACCCCGATCGAGGGATGCTGGCACTCGTCGACCGACTAGTGCCTGTCACCGGGGTCAAAAGCGACATGGTCACCATACGCCGCGGCGGATGGAGATCAAGCGTCGACGATCATTCGCCGCTGGCCCCGGGCCGGCCGCTGACCACAATGTTTCCGGTCGCCGCGTGTCGACGGCCGGCGGGCGGGAGGCGAGCGGGCACTGTCACCGGCTATGCGCCGATGCCCGGCGCCGGCGTGATGCCGGCCGGGCAGTGGCTGCCCGGCAATCGCACACCGCCGCGGCCCACGCCGTTTCCCTGCCCGCATACCGCTCCCCCTGGGGGATATCGCAGGGGAGGTGTCACCTCCCTGCTGACCTGAAAGACCGCACAACCCGACCCCGTGGGTTGCGCCAATCGGGTAACGAATCGGATACCGCGCTGCCGACGGTCACCCGCGGTCGCCGGCCGCCGATGTCACAGTCGGCGGGGGCTGTCTCGACAGGTAGGCATGCGGACACGGAGCAAGCGGGCGGTCGCGGGAGTGCTGGCGCTGGCGGCGGCCTACGTGGGCGGCTGGGCCCAGCTGGCGCCGCACTCGTTCTACCGGTCGTTCCCGCTGGCGGGGCACCACTGGCTGCCGCCGCTCGGTGCGTACAACGAGCACCTGGTGCGGGACGTCGGCGGCCTCTACCTGGCGCTGCTGGTGATCAGCGGGTGGGCGGTGGCCCGGCCGCGGCCGGAGACGCTGCGCCTGACCGGGGCCGGCTGGCTGGCCTTCAGCCTCCCGCACCTCGCCTTCCACCTGTCCCACCTGGGCATGTACGGCACGGTCGACAAGGTCGGCAACGCCGTCTCGCTCGGCGGGACGGTGGTCCTCGCCGCGCTGCTCCTGCTCCCGACGCCGGCCCGGGGCGCCGCCGGTGGGCGGGCGGCGGGGCGGGTTCCGCACGAGACACTCGTCCAGGGGTGAACCGATGAAGATCGCGGTGGCCGGCGGTACCGGGCTGGTCGGCAGGCTGATCGTCGACGCGGTCCGGGCCGGCGGCAACGCGCCCGTCGTGCTGGCGCGGTCGACCGGCGCCGACGTCACCACCGGCGCCGGGCTGGACGAGGCGCTGCGGGGCGTGTCGACGGTGATCGACGTCAGCAACGTGACGACGCTCAGCCGGCGGACGGCGATCGCCTTCTTCGAGGCGGCCACCCGGAACCTGCTCGCCGCGGGCCGACGGGCCGGCGTGACCCATCACGTCGTGTTGTCGATCGTCGGCATCGACCGCGTCGCGATGGGCTACTACCTGGGCAAGCGCCGGCAGGAGGAGCTGGCGCTGTCCGGCCCGGTGCCGGGCACGGTGCTGCGGGCCACCCAGTTCCACGAGTTCGCCGCGCAGTTGCTGGCCCGGGGCGGGCCGTTCGTGCTGGTACCGAAGGCGGTCTACCAGCCGGTGGCGGCGGCCGAGGTGGCCAGCGCCGTGCTCGAGCTCGCGCTGGGCCCGGCCGTGGGGATGGCGCCCGAGCTGGCCGGCCCGGAGCCGCACGCGATGCCGGACCTGGTCCGCCGGCTGGCGCGGGCCCGCGGCAGCCGCCGCCCGGTGGTCGCGGTCCGGCTGCCCGGCGCGGCCGGCAGGGCCCTGCGCGCCGGCGGCCTGCTGCCCACCGCGCCCGGCCCGCGCGGCACGCGGACCTTCGCCCAGTGGCTGGCCGCCGGCGCGGTCACCAGCCCCCCGGCCGAGCCCGGCCGGCCGTGAGCGCGCGGAGGGCCGGCGGCGTGGACGACGACCGGACGGCTGGCCCAGCCGACGTCGGCCGGGCCGGCGACCGGGAACCCGAGCCGCGGACCGGCGGTCGGGCGGCCGCGCTGGCCGCCGCGTACGAGGGGGCCCGGCCCCGGTTGGTCCGCGTCGCGTACGCGGTGCTCGGCAGCCAGGTCGAGGCCGAGGATGTCGTCTCGGAGTGCTGGCTGCGGCTGGTGACCGCGGACGCCCGGGACCCGGTGCGGGACGTCGACGCGTGGGCCACGGTCGCGGTCGCCCGGGCCGCCATGGACGCGCTGCGCTCGGCCCGGCGGCGCCGCGAACTGTACGTCGGCCCGTGGCTGCCCGAGCCGATCGTCGGCGCGGACCCGGCCGGCGCCGACCCGGCTGACCGGGTGACCCTCGACGACACCGTGAGCTACGCCCTGCTGGTCGTGCTGGAGACGCTCACCCCGGCCGAACGCACCGCATGGGTGCTGCACGACCTGTTCGGGCTGACGTTCGAGGAGGTCGCCGGCACGGTAGGGCGCACCCCGGCGGCCGTACGGCAGCTCGCGGCGCGGGCCCGGGCGCACGTCAACGCCCGGGCTCCGCGGGTCACGGTCGGCGCCGCGGAGCACTCGGTGGCGGTGACCCGGTTCCTGGAGGCGGCCGTCGGCGGCGACCTCACCGCCCTGATCGGTGCCCTCGACCCGGCCGCGGTGCTCACCAGCGACGGCGGCGGCCAGGTCAGCGCCGCCCGTCACCCGGTGTACGGCGCCGACAACGTGGCCCGCTTCCTGCACGGCATCGCCACCATGATCAAGCCGGGCGAGCGGGTCCGGATCGTCAACGTCAACGGCGCCCCCGGCCTCGGCGTCGTCGCCGGCGACGAGCTGACCACCGTCGTCTCGCTCACCCTCACCGCGGACCGGATCACCCGCGTCGACATCATCCGCGCCCCGGCCAAACTGCGCCGCCTCAGCTAGGGGTATTGGCCTTCGAAACCCCGAACCTCGACCCGAATGGCGCGAGCCCGGGAGCCCGGGAGGTGTACCGGCTCAGCGACCCGGACGCGAACAGGCGGGCCGGCCCCGGCTCAGGGCAGGCCCGCCAAGCCCGGCCCGCCCGCCGGTCAGCGCGCGGGCGGGCCAGGCCGGTCGGCTCGCTAGTTGCAGGCGAAGTTGGGGGAGTTCGCCCAGAAGCGGAGCGCGGCCCAGGTGTTAGGGCCGACGATCCCGTCGACCGGCGGGACGTTGGCGCAGTTGCTGCGCTGGAACTTGCGGACCATGGCGTCGGTCAGCGAACCGAAGCGGCCGTCGACGTCCAGGTTGCTGCTCAGGATCGAGAGGTTCAGGTAGCACTGCGCGAGCTTGACCGCGGACGGGTCGGTGGTGTCCACGCTGCCCTGCCGGACGGTGGTCGGCGGGAAAGTGTTGCCCCAGTGGCTGCCGCAGACACCGGCGATATGCGGTGCGACACCGGGCTGGGCCGCGGTCGCACCGGCGGCGCGGGCCGCCGGTGCCGGGGTCTTCGCCTGCGCCGCCGGCATCACAGCCAGGCTGCCCAGCGCGGCAGCCGCGGTCAGGAATGCCGCGGCACTGCGGCGGGTAACGCGTACCTTCATCGGGTTTCCTTCCGTGTCGTGGTACTGACCTGTGAGTGGCTGCAGACTCAGCCGCTCGGGCGACGTCCGGCGTCCGTCAGCTCCCGGGAGTAACAGTTGTCGAAGCAGGCCCGGCCGGCATTGGCGGGCAGCGCACTGTCGTTATCGCTCGGTGCACGACCGGCCGCGCTGCGCCGCGCGGCGCCACTCACCGGGCGGCACGCCGTACGCGGCCCGGAACGAGCGGTTGAAGTCGGACGCGGGCGCCAGACCCCACCGCGCGCCGACGGCGTACACCGGCCGACCGTCCAGCGCCGGGTCCTCGAGATCGCACCGGCACCGGTCCAGCCGCCGCGTGCGGATCCACGCGGCCACGCTGTTGCCCTGCCGCTGGAAGATCTGGTGCAGGTAGCGCACGGAGATGTGGTTGGCGGCGGCGACCACCCGCGGGGTGAGCTGCTCATCCCGCAGGTGTGCGTCGATGAAGGCCTGCACGCCGGCCAGCAGCCTCTGATCGCGGCCCCCAGCCGGCGCGAACCGATCCACTGCCGGGAGATCCTCGGTACGAACCACTGCCGCAACCATCACCAGCACCTATCGTCGTTGCCGGCGATCGCGGTGCCGGCTCAAACCGTCCTGGCGGCGCATCACCGCCGCGCCAGGGAGGGCATCCAGGGAATCGCGGCGAAGGTAACGAACGAGCTCGACAAGATGCTGAAAACTGCCTGACAACGCCGGCCCACCGTGGCCCGGTCGCTGTCGGCGGCGACGCACCGGACGGGTCAGCGCGGCGGGATCGCGACTGCCCTCGTGAGTGGCGGGCGTCGCGCCCGGTGGGTCAGCGGGCGGTGGCCGTGCCGGCCCTGGCCGGGGCGGTGGCGCGCAGCGGAAGGTGGATGGGGCCGCGGATGGCGCTGGAGGTCCGGCGGCGCACTGCACCGTCACGGCGTAGCCGCGGCATGCGCTCGGCCAGCCCGCGGAGCGCGACCGTCGCCTCCAGGCGGGCCAGCGGAGCGCCGACGCAGTAGTGGATGCCGCTGGAGAAGGCGAGGTGGTCGGCGGTCTGGGTGCGGCCGAGGTCGAACCGGTCGGGGTCGGGGTGGGCCTCCGGGTCCCGGTTGGCCGCGCCGATCAGCGTCACGACGGTCTGGCCCTTGCGGACCGGGGCGCCGTCGAGTTCCAGCGGCTGCAGGGCCACCCGGGCCGTCCGCTGCACCGGGGGGTCGTACCGCAGCGTCTCCTCGATGGCCCGCTCGGCCAGGCCGGCCGGGTCGGCGCACAGGGCGTCCCACTGGTCGGGGTGGTCGAGCAGCGCGTTCACCGCGTTGCCGATCAGGTTGACCGTCGTCTCGAAGCCCGCCACCAGCAGCAGCACGCACATCGACAGCATCTCGTGCGGGCGGACCTGGTCAGGCTCGGCCGCGACGAGGCGGCTGATCAGGTCGTCGGTCGGCTCCCGGCGGCGCAGCTCGAACAGGCTGGCGAACAGCGCCGCCAGCCGCGTGTTGGCCTTCTGCAGCCGGACCGCGTGCGGCAGCGACCGGATCCCGTCGATCGCGCTGCCGATGTCGGCGCCCCAGCGGGCGAAGTCGGTCGCGTCGTCGTTCGGGATGCCGAGCAGGTCGGTGATGACCGCGATCGGCAGCGGCGAGGCCAGCGCGGGCACCAGGTCGAACCGGCCGGCGGCCGCGGCGCGGCCCAGCAGCCGCTCGGTGGTCGCCTCGACGCGCGGCCGGTAGGCGGCGATCTGCCTGGGACTGAACGCCGGCTGGGCGAGCCGGCGCAGCCGCGTGTGGTCCGGCGGGTTCATCTCCAGGAAGGACAGGTCGATGTCCTCGGTGGACGGGGCCGGGCCGCCCTCGGGCCGGACGCCGAACCGCCGGTCCCGCAGCACGGTGTTGCAGAGGCGGTGGCTGGTGGTGGCCCAGTTGCCCAGCCGGGTCGGCGTCATGGTGCCCGTCCGCCGCATCCGCGCGTAGATCGCGTACGGATCGTCGCGCCCCGGCCGCAGGTGCAGCAGTGACATCGGGTCGCGCCGGAGGTAGCCGGCACTCGCGACGGACAGCCGCTGCCGGTAGAGGTCGGCGGCGAACGAGGTGGCCTGCCGGAGCTGCCCCATGGCCGGTTCCTTCCCGGTGGTGGGATCACGGTGTGCCGGCCTGTGGCGCGCCCGGCGGTACTCGCACCCGACCTTACGTCGTTTCGACCCGGCTCCCGCCCGGCCGCCGGCGGGAGCGGCGCCCGGGCCGGAAGTGGCGGAGGATGGCGGCGTGAAGCTGAAGCTGGATCTGCACGAGGTCTACAACCGCGGCGGCGAGATCGACCGGGCTCTGCGGGCTGTGATCGATGAGGCGGTGGCCAAGCGGGCTCCGCTGGTGGAGATCATCCCCGGCAAGGGGTCGGGGGCCTTGAAGAAGCGGGTGCTGCGTTTCCTGAACCAGAAGGAGATCAAGGCGCTCTACCACCGGGTGGAGAAGGACTCGGACAACTTCGGCCGCGTCTTCGTCCATTTCCGCTGGAAATAGGTCGACGATCGGGTAGCCGCGGCTGGCTCGACGACCACCGAGCCGGGCCGGGCGGATTCCGGCCCGGTCAGCGCAGCCACCAGGCGATCAGGTCGGTGGCGGTGTGGGCGAGTGCTGGGGCAGTCCAGGTGCCGGTGTGGTGGCGGAGGGCGGCCAGCCAGAGGCCGGCCGCGGTGTTGAGCGCGGCCGAGTGCCAGCCGTAGAGGGGGATGTGCAGCGCGGTGAAGCAGGCGGTGCTGACCAGGACGGCCGCCGTCGGGCCGCGCCATGCGAGGACCTGGTCGTACAGGGCGCCGCGCAGGAAGGCTTCCTCGGCGGTGGCGACCAGGACGATGACGCCGGCCCAGGGGAGGAACCCGGTGGGGCGGTGGGCCGGGGCCGCGGCGGCCAGCCGGCTCAGCGCGGCGGGGGCGCACAGCACCGCGGTGCCGGCTGCCGCCCAGGCCAGCGCCGGCCCGGCGGGGCCGCGGGTCCGGGGCGGCGCGGCGAGCGTGAGCGCGGTCAGCGCCGCGGCGAAGGCGAGCCCGGCGGGCACCGACCCGGCCACGCCCGGGCCGCCGATGGTCACCCGCAGGCCGATGGCGGCGGCGAACCCGGCCAGCAGCGCGGCGGCGGCCCACCCCGACCGGCCTGCCCACCGGCCTGCCGGCCAGCCGGTTGGACGGCCGGCCGCGGTGGTCACGGCTCCGGCCCACCCCGACCGGCTTGCCGGCCGGCGGGTTGGCCGGCCGGCCGGGCCGGTGGTCACGGCTTCGGCTCGGGCTCGGGCGCGCCGGCGCCGGCCCGGCGGGACCGGGTGAGCCGGACGGCGAGGATGGCCAGGGCGAGGATCAGGACCAGGCCGCCGAGCAGCAGCAGGCCGCGGTGCTTGGTGGCGAACTGGGTGATCGCCCTGGGGCTGTAGCTGAGCGCGTAGTCGCCGGTGCCGGCGAGCCTGGCCTCGTAGACGTCCAGGCCGATCTGCTCGGTGGGCAGCGTCCGCCAGCCGGCGGCCGGCGACGGGCGGTAGACGAATATGGGGTCGCGGCGGCTGGTGGTCAGCCGCATCGCGATGTAGCCGGCGCGGTCGGCTAGGAGCGTGGCTGGTCCGGCGGGCGACACGGTCGCCGCGAGGCGGTAGATGTTGCCGTCCAGCCGAGGTGCCGAGCCGCCCGTCTGGGTGCCGGCGACCGGGCTGGCCGAGATCTGGAACCGGGTGGTCCGCGGGTCGCCGCGCAGCGCCCCGGCCTGGAGGGTGATGTCGACCTGGGGCGCCACCTCGTCGCTGTTGATCTCGACCGGCGCGGCGCTGGCGCCGCGCGCCGCCCGGACCTGGCCGTGCGCGGTGGTCGGCGGCGCGGTGTGGGTGGCGCCGGCCGGCGGGCTGACGAACCGGTACGGCTCGTCCGGGAAGCCGATGCCGTCGTAGAGCGGCACCCCGGGCGGCGCGGCCAGCCACGCCACCGCCAGGAACACCCCGGCCGCGGCGGTCACCCAGCCGAACCGGCCCCAACCGGTCCGGCCCTGCCCGGTCCGGCCCCGCCCGGTCCGGCCCTGCCCGGTCCGGCCCTGCCCGGTCCGGCCCTGCCCGGTCCGGCCCTGCCCGGTCCGGCCCTGCCCGGTCCGGCCGGTCCCGCTCCGGCGGGTTCCGTTCGGGCCTGGGATGACCCGGGCGACCGTGGCCCAGCGGATGCGCATCGCCGGATCACTCCCGCGCGGTGGTCGGGCCGTACCCGGCGGCGGCCGGGCCGGCCGCGCGCGGGACGGGGGCGGCACTCGGCGTGTCGGACGGCGTCTCCTGCACCAGCGGCTGGGCGATCAGCCACAGCGAGGCCATGGTGTAGCCCACCATGGCGACCAGCCAGCGGTACTCGCTGGCCCGCGCGGCCCGCGCGTCGCCGGCCTCGCCGGCCAGCCGGTGGTGGGCGAGCACGACCGCCACGACGTGCACCGCGACTATCACCAGCACCGAGGCGTACCAGTAGACGGACGTCGGCACCAGGTTGACGTGCGGCTCGTAGTCGTCGTTGAACGGG
The DNA here is from genome assembly GCA_039648995.1 of Mycobacteriales bacterium. Taxonomy (GTDB): domain Bacteria; phylum Actinomycetota; class Actinomycetes; order Mycobacteriales; family CADCTP01; genus JBBWZH01. The sequence continues at coordinate 12,169 of JBBWZH010000447.1, read as the reverse complement.
TAGGGCAGGTGGATCGGCCACCAGTCCTGGCCGACCGGGTTGCCCAGCAGCGGCAGGAGCAACTGGGAGTTGATCACCAGGTACTCCAGGTTGTGGACGAGCAGGTAACCGAACGCGATCGGCATCAGCGTCGGCAGCAGGTCGGCCAGCGACCGGGTGAAGCCGCTCCCGTCCCGTGGCCCCGGGCCGGCCGCCCGGGCGGCCCGGGCCGCCGCCAGCGCGAACACCCCGAAGGCCGCCGCCACCGCCAGCGCCAGGAACATGAACGATCCGGTCCGGAACGTCTCCAGCCGGGCCGAGTGCTCGGCCAGATCGCCGGGTAGCCGGCGTTCCAGCCGGGTCCACGACGGGGTGGCCAGCAGGCCGTCGAAGTTGACGCTGACCAGCAGCAGCAGCACGAACGTGATCCGGGACGGCGCCGCGGCGAACGGCACCTGCAGCCCGCCGGCGAAGCCCCGCCGGCCCGGCGCGCCGAACCGGAGGTAGCCCAGCCGCCCCCAGGTGGCGAACAGCACGGTGAACAGCTCGCCGCGCTGCAGCCAGGCCGGGCCGAACAGCAGCCCGCCGACCACCGAGACCAGCGCGTAGCAGGCCAGCGCCAGCGCGGTGGCGCGCGGCACGGTCGCGGTGACGTTGAATACCAACTCCCCGCAGGCGGTGACGAAGAACAGCACCACCGCCGGCCACCACCCCAGCCAGGCCGGCCAGCGCACCGGCTCGGACCCGGCCAGCAGCACCCGCCGCAACCCGGGCCGGTCAGCCACCCGGGCCAGGAACGCGAACGGGTTCACCGGCTGGGTCCAGTCGCCGATCAGCCCGCAGGACAGCGGCACCGCGATCCACACGATCAGCCAGAACACGGTCGGAACGATGTTCTCCGCCACCTCCTGGCTGCCGGCCCGCCCGCACCAGATCAGAACCGCCAGCCCGGCCACGCTGAGCCAGCCCCACCACGGGTGGGCCGGCCGCAGCGTCACCTCGTCCTCGCCGCTGCCGTCGCCGGGCTCCGCCGGGGCGGACGTCACCGCACGGGGCGCCACCAGCACGAACGACAGGACGACCACCGCCGCGCCACCCAACACGAACAGCAGCAGCGGGACCGGCAGGTCGTAACGCTGCCCGAACGCGTGCGCCAAGATCACGCGGACTCCCTCCAGCACAACGCCGATGCAAGCGAGGCCAACACGCAGCCGAATCGTAGAGAAACCGCGATCGCCGACCGCGCGGGGCCGCGCGGGGCAGGCCCGGCCCGGCTGCCGGCCCGCCGAATCCGGTTTGTTCCCGGTTGGGCCGGGTGGGGTGGCCGGGGCCGGCTCGTAGGGTTTCGGCATGGCTGACGAACGGGCGTTGAGCGGCAAGGCGGCGGTTGTCACCGGTGGGTCGCGGGGGATCGGCCGGGCCGTCGTGGAGCGGTTGGCCCGGGACGGGGCCACCGTGGTCTTCGGGTACGCGCGCAGCGCCGAGGCGGCCGCGGAGGTCGAGCGGGTGGTCGCGGCGTACGGCGGCGCGGCGTACGGCGTGCAGGCCGATCTCGGCTCCCCGGCCGGCGTGGCGCGCCTGTTCAGCGCCGCCGGGCAGCACCTGGACGGGCTCGACGTGCTGATCAACAACGCCGCCGCCGACTTCCGGCCGACGCCGCTCGCCGAGATCACCGAGGCGGACTACGACCGGGTGATGGCGGTGAACGCGAAGGCGGTCTTCCTTGCGCTGCAGCACGCCGCCCGGCACATGCGCGACGGCGGGCGGATCATCACGCTGTCCACGCTGAACACGACGATGCCCAGCCCCGGCGGCAGCGTCTACGTCGGCAGCAAGGGCGCGGTCGAGCAGTTCACCGCGGTCGCCGCCCGCGAGCTGGGCGGCCGGGGCATCACAGCGAACGTGGTCTCACCCGGCGCCACCGACACCGACCTGCTTCGCGCCACCAACTCACCGGCCGGCCTGGCGCTCGCGGCCCAGCTGTCGCCGCTGGGCCGGCTCGGCCAGCCCGACGACGTGGCCGATGTCATCGCCTTCCTGGCCGGGCCGGACGGCCGCTGGCTGACCGGCCAGAACCTGCACGCGACCGGCGGCATCGCCTGAGCTCGGCCTACGGGAGCAGGGCGTGGTGGCGGTACCACTCGGCCTCGGCCGCGAAAGTCTCCCGCAGCGGACGGAACGTGACGCCGAGCTCGTCCTCGGCCCGGGCCGACGATATGCGGCGCCGGTCCGCCTCGATCAGCGCCCGCACGCCGCGCCGGGTGGACGCCGGCGGCCGGCGCCGGAGCCGGTCGGTCAGCTCCGGGACGGTGACCAGCGAGCGGGCCGCCCAGCCCGGTAGCGGGCGGGGTGGGCGGGTGCCGACGGTCTCGGCGATCTGCGCGCAGATCGCGGGCAGGCTGTGCCGGACGCCGGCGACGACGTAGCGGTCCGACCGGCCGGCCGCGGCGCGGACGCAGGCGGCGGCGACGTCCCGCGCGTCGACCACGTAGTTGCCGGTCGCCGGCACCGCGGCCTGCCGGCCCTGCGCGATCCGCAGGAACAGCGCGCCGGACGAGGTCGGGCCGGCGTCGCCGGGCCCCCACATCCAGCCGGGCAGCACGATCGGCACCCGCAGCCCGTGCCGCCGCGCGAAGGCACCCACCTCCTGCTCGGCCCGGGCCTTGCTGGCGAAGTAGCGGTTGCGGCCCTGGTCCGCCGGCAGCGGGGTGCTCTCGTCGGCGGCCTGCCCGTGCCGGGCCGGCCCCAGCACACCGGCCGAGCTGGTGTGCACGATGACCGGGACGCCCGCCGCGACCGCGGCACCGAGCAGGTTGATCACCGCGGTGACGTTCGTCCGGTGCAGCAGGCCGAGATCGGCGCGCGGGCCGTAGTACTCGCGGAAGTACGCCGCCGTATGGAAGATCGCGTCGGCGCCGCGCAGCGCCGGGGCGATCGTCTCCGGCCTGGTGATGTCGCCGCGAACCACCTGCAGACCGATGCTGTCCGGCAGCAGCCGCTCGGCCCGCGCCCGGTCCCGGACGATCGCGACCACCTCGGTGTTGTCGGCCAGCAGGTGCCGCACCAGGTTGCTGCCGAGCAGGCCGGTCGCCCCGGTGACGACCGCCCGCCGGAGCGCCGTCATACCGACTCCGGCAGCGACGCCAACGCCGCGTCCCGCCCAGCCGGCTGCGCCGTCGGCTGCGCCGGGCCGGCGGGCTGGGTCGGGCCTCCCGGCTGCGCCGCCGCCGGCTGCGCCGCGCCTCCCGGCTGGGTCGCACCTGCCGGCTCCGCCGGGCTTGCCGGCTGGGTCGCACTTGCCGGCTGGGTCGCACTTGCCGGCTGCGCTGGGCCTGCCGGCTGTGCCGTGCCGGCCGGCTGGGCCGGCCGCGGGAGGCTTGGCGGCTCGGCCGGGGCGGTGTCGTGCAGGCCGAAGCGGCGCTGGAAGCGGGCCAGCGGCGCGGGTGCCCACCAGGTCGCCCGGCCGGCCATCGCCATCGCCGCCGGGAGCAGCAGGCAGCGCACGATCGTCGCGTCCACCAGGACGGCGAGGGCGCCGCCGAGGCCGAGCATCTTGATGTTGGTGACCCGGGACATCCCGATCGCGACCAGGACGACCGCGAGGGTCGCCGCGGCGGCGGTGATCACGCCGCCGGTGCGCTCCATGCCGAACGCGATCGCGCGGCGCGGATCCGGCTCCCGGTCGTACTGCTCCTTGATCCGCGACAGCAGGAAGATGCCGTAGTCCATGGACAGGCCGAACGCGATGCAGAACATCAGCACCGGCAGCGAGGTCTCGATGAAGCCGGTCGGGGTGAAGCCCAGCGCGCCGCTGAAGTGGCCGTCCTGGAAGACCCAGACCACAGCGCCGAACATCGCGGTGAGGCTGAGCGCGCTGAGCAGCACCACCAGCAGTGGCAGCAGCAGGCTCCCGGTGAACAGGAAGACCAGAACCATCGTGGCCAGCGCGATGACCGACACGGCCGCCGGGATCCGGCTGCCGATCGCGTGCTCGGTGTCGACCAGGCTGGCGGCCGCGCCGGCGACCATCGTCGGGAACGGCGCCGGCATGGCGCGGATCCGGCGGACCAGCTCCTGGCTCTCCGGCGAGATGTCCTCGACGGTCGGCAGCACGGACACGTAGTTCAGGCCGTCCACGGCCCGCGCGGCGTCCGCCGGGGACGCGGCCCGCACCTGCCGCCCGCCGGCGAACACGCCCAGCGCGCTCGCCACCTGCCCGACACCGTCCATTGTGGACAGCCGGCTGGCGTAGCCGGCCAGCGCGGCCGGGCCGGCCGCGGCCCGCGGGCCGCCGGCGACGATGTCGATCACGCCGGTCGGCCGGCTGCCGAAGTCGTCCCGGATCACCTGCTGGGCGGCCCGCGCGGCGGCGGCCGGCGGCAGTTGCCGGTCGTCGGCCGTGCCGAACGCGACGCCCAGGAACGGCAGCCCGACCACGAGCAGCGCCACCAGCGTGCCGACCGCGAACAGCGGCGCGGCCCGCATCACCGTCCAGGCCAGCCGCCCCCAGCCGGTGGGCCTGCCGGTACCGGTGGCGGTCCGGGTGCCGGGGCGGAGGCGGCGCCAGAGGCGCCGCACGTCGAGCCGGTTCACCCGGTGCCCGAGCAGCACCAGCCCGGCCGGCAGGACCACCAGCGCGGCCAGCGCGGCGAACAGCACGACCGAGATGCCGGCATACGCGAACGAGCGCAGGAAGTACATCGGGAAGACGAGCATCGCGGCCAGCGAGACCGCCACCGTCAGCGCCGAGAACAGCACGGTCCGGCCGGCGGTGTTGAGGGTGGCCACGACCGCGGCGCGTGGCTCCTGGCCGCGGCGCAGTTCCTCCCGGTACCGGCGGACGACGAACAGCGCATAGTCGATGGCCAGGCCGAGCCCGAGCGCGGTGGTGAGGTTCTGGGCGAAGATCGAGACATCGGCGAAGCTGGTGAGCAGCCGCAGCACGGCGTTGGTGCCGAGCACCGCCATGATCCCGACCGCCAGCGGCAGCAGCGCGGCGACCGCGCTGCCGAACACCAGCACCAGGATGAGCAGCGTGACCGGGAAGACCACCACCTCGGCCCGGGCCAGGTCGGCGCTGATCGTGTCGCGCACGTCGTGCTGGATCGCGGCCTGCCCGGTCAGCTGCACCGACAGGTCGCCCTGCGGGCCGGCGAAACGCGGCCCGATCCGGTCGACGACGGCGGCCGTGACCGTGTCATCCCCGTCGATCCGGGCGACGATCAGCGCGTGCCGGCCGTCGGTGGCGCGCAGCGACGGCGCGCCGGTCTGCCAGTAGGACGTGACGCCGACGACGCCCGGCTCTGCCGCCAGCCGCCCGGCCAGCGCCCGGGCCTGGCTGGCGACCTCGGTCGTGTCGACGTCCAGGCCGGCGCGCGGGCTGACCAGCAGGGCCAGGTTCGGCCGGCTGGCCGGGAACTTCTGGTCGAGGATCGTGGCCGCGGCGGACGACTCCGAGCCTGGATCCTCCGTGCCACCGCTGCGCAGCCGGTCGGACACGCCGCCACCGAGAATGACCATCCCCACCAGGAACAGCAGCGTCGCCGCGAGCACGGCGCGGGGCCGCCCGGTGAGGCCAGCGAGTGCCTTGAACATTGGTCCCCCAACCCTTCCGCAGGCACTGGGAGCACGCCGTGTTGAGCCGACTGGCCCGGCGAGCCCGGCAATAGTATGCATCTTCTATCATCAAGAAGCTATACGATCGGGGTATCGTATCCTTGCCCGATGGCGAGCGCCCCTGCCGGCGGGCCGTCTGAGTCCCTGACCGGGCGGACCGGCTACCGGCTGATGATGCTCGGCGAGCGGCTCAAGGCCGCCGCCGTCGAGACGCTGGCCGCCCTCGGTGTCCGGCCGCGGCACTTCAACGTGCTGGCCGCGCTGGCCAGCGGGCAGGCGCCGTCCCAGCAGGACCTCAGCCGGATGCTCACCATCGACCCGAACGTCATGGTCAGCCTGATCGACGACCTGGAGCAGTTGGGCCTGGCCGAGCGGCAGGCCAACCCGCGGGACCGGCGCCGGCACGCGATCGTGCTGACCAAGGCCGGCCGGCGGGTGCTCGCCGACGGCGCCGCCCTGATCGACGCCGCCGAGCGGCGGATCTTCGGCCACCTCTCCGCCGACGAGCTGGCCGTGCTGCACGACGTCTCCGGCCGGCTGCTGACCGCCCCGTGGGGCCCGTCCGCCGAGCCGGCCGGCCCCCACGAGCCGGCCGGCAAGCCGGGCGGCGGGCAGCAGCCGGCCCGGCAGGCGGACGGGGCGGGCCGGCACTCTAGCCGAGCAGGATCCGGACCGGGCTGAACGTCGGGAGCACGGCACCGGTCGGCGCCAGCATCCCGGTCGGCCGGTCCACCCGGAACTGCACGACCGACTGCCCGGCCCGGTTGGCGGCGTAGAGGAACCGGCCGGAGCGGTCCAGCGCGAGGTCCCACGGGAGCTCGGCGCCCGGCGGCTGCGTGCTGACCGGCTGCAGCCCGACGAGCCGCAGCCGCCCGCCGCCCGCCGTCACGGCGAGCACCGCGATCGCGTCCAGACCGCGGTTGGCCGCGTAGACGAACCGTGCGTCCGGCGAGAGCACGATCGCCGAGGGCGCGTTCCGCGGGTCGGTGCCGGGCGGGACGATCGAGACCGCCTCGACTGTCCACAGTGCACCGGTCGCCGGCCGGTAGCCGCACGTGGTCACGCTGGAGCCGAGCTCGTCGACCACGTACAGGAACCGCCCGGAGGGGTGGAACACCAGGTGCCGCGGGCCGACGCCGGCACCGAGGAACACCTTGTGCTGCCGGGTGAGCCGGCCGGTGCGCAGGTCGATCCGGTAGACGTAGACGGAGTCGGTGCCCTTGTCCGGCACCAGCACCCGCTCGCCGGTGGGGTCGGTCACCGCCATGTGCGGGTGCGGGCTGAGTTGTTCGGTCGGGTTCGGCCCGGAGCCGGTGTGCTGCACGAGGTCGGCCAGCTCGCCGATGCCGCCGTCGGCCCGCAGCCGGTGCACCGCGACACTGCCCGAGTCGTAGTTGGTGCTGAACAGGAACCGGCCGCTCGGGTGGACGCTGAGATACACCGGCCCGGCGCCGCCGGTGGGCCGGTCGTTCAGGTCACACAGGCCGCCGTCCGGGGCGATCCGCAGCGCCCGGACGGTGCCGGCCGCGGTGTCGTTGACGGCGTAGAGCGTGCGGCGGTGCCGGGTCAGGTAGAACGGGTTGGCGCCGGCCGGGTGGTAGCCGTCCAGGGTGAGCGCGCCCGACCGCGGGTCCATCCGAGCCAGGCCGATGCCGGGCGCCGCCCCCGGGCCCTCGGTGTACGCGCCGAGGAAGACCCGGCGCGGCCGGCCCCCGACCCAGCCCGGCCGGTCGGCCGGGCCCGGCCGGCCGGTGGCGGCGGCCGCGGAGCCGGCCGGCAGCAGGCCGGCGGCGGTCGCGGTCGCGCCGGCGGCGGCCAGCCCGAGAAAACGTCGTCGGTCCAGCGGTCGGTCGGTCATCTCATTCGCTCCTGCTCCGGCATGTGCGCAGCCACGGAACCGCGCGGCCACGACGTGGAATGAACAACGGAATCGGTGGCGCTCGGAACTGCTCGACCGCCGGCGACGGCCGCCGGTCAATTCCCGGCCGGTCGTCCCAGCGAGTATAGGAACGCGCTGGTCAGCGTGGTGGCGCCGGACACACCACCTTGGAATACCGGCAATGCCTCTTTGGATACATGCCCGGACCACTTCCGGCGCAGCCGCCGTTGTCCGGCCGGCGGTCCAGCTGCTACTACAGCAACGCCATCATGAATTGTCTTCGTGCGCGACCTGGGGGAACGGCGAAAATGGTCCGGTTTGGAATTCTCGGCCCGCTCGAAGTCCAATCGGCGCATCACCGGTTCGTGCCGCGCGGGCCCAAGGTCCGCCAGGTGCTCGCGCTGCTGCTGACCCGGCCCAACCACGTCGTCGATGTCGACACGTTCGTCGAGGAACTGTGGAGCACGGCACCGCCGCGCACGGTGGCCACCACGATCCGCACCCACGTCTACCACCTGCGCCAGATGCTCGGGCAGGACGGCGGGGTGTCCGGCGCGGCCGGGCTGCTGCTGACCGAGCCGGCCGGCTACCTGCTGCGGGTGGACGCCGCCGAGCAGCTGGACGCCGGCAGGTTCACCGCCGCCGTCGAGCAGGGCCGGCGGGCGGCCGCGGACGGGCAGCCGGCCACCGCGGCCGGGCTGCTGCACGCCGCGCTGGCGATGTGGCGCGGGCCGGCGCTGGTCAACGTCCCGCACGGGCCGGTGCTGGCGCCGTACGTCACGCACCTCGCCGAGCTGCGGATGCGGGCACTGGAGTTACGCATCGAGGCGGATCTCAGCCTGGGCCGGCACCGCGAGCTGGTGGCCGAGCTCGGTGGCCTGGTCGCGGCGCACCCGCTGAACGAGTGGCTGCACGCCCGGCTGGTCGACGCGCTGCACCGGTCCGGCCGGCGCGGCGACGCGCTGGGCGCGATCCGTCGGCTGCGCCGGCTGCTGGCCGACGAGCTCGGCCTGGAGCCGTCGGCCGAGATCCAGCGGCTGCAGCAGGAGATCCTGACCGCGCCGGCCACGCTGGCGCGCCGGCCGGCCGGGCTGCACATCGCGTCCTGACGCGCGCCCTGTCAGCGGCGCCGGGGGCCGGCGTCAGTCGGCCAGGGTGCACAGGATGGCGCCGCTGCTGACCGTCGCCCCGACCGCGACGGTCAGCCCGCGGACCGTGCCGGCCCGGTGCGCGTGCAGCGGCTGCTCCAGCTTCATCGCCTCCAGTACGAGCAGCAGGTCGCCGGCGGCCACCCGGTCACCGTCCGCGGCGCGCACCGAGACCACCGTGCCCTGCATCGGGCTGACCACCGCGCCGGCGGTGCCCGCCGCGGGCCCGACCGCCCGCGTCCGGGTGGCCGCGCGGCGCGGCGTGGACCGCGGGGCGGCCGGCGCCGTCGGGGCGACCAGGCCGGCCGGCACCAGCAGCTCGACCCGCCGGCCGTTGACCTCGACCACAACCGACTCGCGGCCCGGCGCCGCCTCGCCCGCCTGCCCGGTAGCCTCCCCGGCCGGCCACGCCGGCAGGTCCCGCTCGAACTCGGTCTCCAGCCACTGGGTGTGCACCGAGAACGGTCCGGACGCCGGGGCGAAGGCGGGTTCGTCGAGCAGCGCCCGGTGGAACGGCAGCGTGGTCGGCAGACCGTCCACGTCGAACTCGGCGAGCGCCCGGCGGGCCCTGGCCAGCGCGTGCGGCCGGTCCCGGCCGGAGACGATCAGCTTGGCCAGCAGCGAGTCGAACGCGGCGTCGACGGTGCCGCCCGGCTCGATGCCGGAGTCGAGCCGGACGCCGGGGCCGGCGGGTGGCCGCCAGCGGGTGACCGTGCCCGGTGCCGGGAGGAAGCCGCGGCCCGGGTCCTCGCCGTTGATGCGGAACTCGATGCTGTGCCCGCGCGGGGCCGGGTCGGTGTAGTCGAGGCGCTCGCCGGCCGCGATCCGGAACATCTCCTGCACCAGGTCCAGGCCGGTCACCTCCTCGGTGACCGGGTGTTCCACCTGCAGCCGGGTGTTCACCTCCAGGAACGACACGGTGCCGTCCGCGCCGACGAGGAACTCGCAGGTCCCAGCGCCGATGTAGCCCGCCTCGGCCAGGATCGCCTTGGACGTCTCGACCAGCGTCGCGTTCTGCGCGACGGTCAGGAACGGGGCCGGCGCCTCCTCCACCAGCTTCTGGTGCCGGCGCTGCACCGAGCAGTCGCGAGTGGACACCACGACGACGGTGCCGTGCCGGTCCGCCAGGCACTGGGTCTCCACGTGCCGCGGGCGCGGCAGGTAGCGCTCGACGAAGCAGTCGCCGCGGCCGAAGGCGGCCGCCGCCTCGCGCACCGCCGACTCGTACCGCTCGGGGATCTCCGCCAGCGTGTGCGCCACCTTCAGCCCGCGGCCGCCGCCGCCGGCCGCTGCCTTGATCGCGATCGGCAGACCGTGCTCGCGGGCGAACGCGGCGGCCTCGGCGGCGGAGCCGACCGGCCCGGGGCTGCCGGCGGCCAGCGGCGCCCCGACCCGCCGCGCCACCGCCCGCGCCTCGACCTTGTCGGCGAGGCCGCGGATCACGGCCGGCGGCGGGCCGATCCAGGTCAGGCCGGCGGCGATGACGGCCTGCGCGAAGTCGGCGTTCTCGGCGAGGTAGCCCCAGCCGGGATGCACCGCGTCGGCGCCGGACCGCAGGCAGCAGTCGAGAACCGCGCCGATGTCGAGGTACCGGGCCGGCGCGCGGTCGCCGCCGAGCGCGAACGCCTCGTCGGCCAGCCGCACGTGCAGGGCGTCCCGGTCGGCGTCGGCGTAGATGGCCACGCTGGTCAGGCCGGTGTCCCGGCACGCCCGCGCGATCCGGACGGCCACCTCGCCCCGGTTGGCGATGAGGATCTTGCGCACGGAGGAACCTCCAGGCCGGCCGGCTCGACCGGTGTCTTCTGTGGACGGTGTGGCGGACAGGCCGGGTGCGGCCGGCGGCGGTGTCGCTAGTGGACGGTCGACGGGCGCCAGGACGCCGGCGAGCGGTAGCGGGCCGGCCGGGCCCAGCCGGGCCGGACCCGGTGCGGCTGCCGCCGGCCGGGCTGGCCGGGCCGGCCGACCGCGACGTCCGCGACGGCCGGCGCCGGCGCGGCCCGGGCGACCAGCACCAGGATGAGGGCGGCCAGTTCCTCGTCCGTCGGCGCGCCGCGGACCACCTGCACCACCGGTGCCGGGTCGGCCGGCCGGACCGGGGCCCGCAGCCCGGCGGAGGGCTGCGGGCCGGCTGGCGGCCGCGATCCAGCGGCGGCCCGCGGGCCGGCCGGAGGCTGTGGCCGGGCGGCGGGTACGACGCCCGGACCGGCTGGCGACCGCGGTCCGGCGGAGGGCTGTAGCCGGGCGGCGGGTACGCCGCGGGCCGGCTGTCCGGAGTGGACAGCGGTGGCCGCGGCCAGCGTCTCGGCGGCCATCAGACGGGCGGGTTTCCGTGCTTGCGGAACGCGGTCGGCGCCTGCTTGGCGCGCAGCATGGTCAGCGACCGGGCCAGCGTCAGCCGGGTCAGCCGTGGGTCGATGACGTTGTCGACCAGGCCGCGTTCGGCCGCGTAGTAGGGGTGCATCAGTTTCTCCCGGTAGTCCTCGATCAGTTCCATCCGGGTCGCCGCCGGGTCGGCCGACGCGGCGATCTCCTTGCGGAATATGACGTTCGCGGCGCCGTCGGCGCCCATCACGGCGATCTCGTTCACCGGCCAGGCGAACGACAGGTCGGCCCCGATCGAGCGGGAGTCCATCACGATGTAGGAGCCGCCGTAGGCCTTGCGGACGATGAGCTGGATGCGCGGGACGGTCGCCGCGCAGTAGGCGTACAGCAGCTTGGCGCCGTGCCGGATGATCCCGCCGTGTTCCTGCGCGGTGCCCGGCAGGAACCCGGGAACGTCCACAAAGGTCAGCAGCGGGATGTTGAACGCGTCGCAGGTCTGCACGAAGCGCGCCGCCTTCTCCGACGCGCTGATGTCCAGCACGCCGGCGAGCACCAGCGGCTGGTTGGCGATGATGCCGACCACGTGGCCGTCCAGCCGGGCCAGCGCGCAGATGATGTTGCCGGCCCAGTGCTCGTGGAACTCCAGCAGCTCGCCGTCGTCGACCACCTCGGCCAGCACCGCGCGCATGTCGTAGGACCGCTGCGGGTCGGCCGGGACCAGGTCGAGCAGCGCGTCGTTGCGCCGGTCCGCCGGGTCGGTGCTGGTCACCACCGGCGGCAGCTCCTGGTTGTTCGCCGGCAGCAGCGACATCAGGTAGCGCACGTCGTGCAGGCAGGACGCCTCGTCGTCGTACACGAACGTGGCCACCCCGGACGTGGTCGCGTGCACGTCGGCGCCGCCGAGCTGCTCGTGGGTGACGTTCTCCCCGGTGGCCGCCGCCACCACGTCCGGGCCGGTGATGAACATCTGCGCGGTGCCGCGCACCATGAACACCGCGTCGGTCAGCGCGGGGGAGTAGGTGGCGCCGCCCGCGCACGGCCCGAGCATCACGCTGATCTGCGGGATCACCCCGGACGACCGCACGTTGCGCTGGAAGATCCCGCCGTAGCCGGCCAGCCCGGTGACGCCCTCCTGGATCCGCGCGCCGGCGCCGTCGTTCAGGCTGATCAGCGGCGCGCCGGCGGCCTCGGCCAGGTCCATGATCTTGTGGATCTTCGCGGCGTG
>JBBWZH010000425.1:0-4421 GCA_039648995.1 Mycobacteriales bacterium | reverse complement strand
CATGGCGGTCAACCTGGTCGGCACGGTCGGCCGCGAGGCCGCCCGGGCGCTGCTGGAGTCGTCGTTCGCGCAGTTCCAGGCGGACCGGTCGGTGGTCGGGCTGTCCCGCCAGATCCAGCGGAACACCGAGGCGCTGGCCGGGTACGCCGAGTCGATGCACTGCCACCTGGGCGACTTCGCCGAGTACGCCGGCCTGCGCGCCGAGCTGACCGCGCGGGAGGCGACGCTGTCCCGCAACGGCGCCGCGAGCCGGCGGGCCGCCGCGGTCGAGTCGCTGGAGCGGCTGAAGGTCGGCGACGTGATCCGGGTGCCGACCGGTCGGCGGTCCGGGCTGGCGGTCGTGCTCGACCCCGGTGTGCACCCGATGTCCGAGCCGCGGCCGCTGGTGCTGACCGCGGACCGGTGGGCCGGCCGGCTCTCGCTGCAGGACTTCCCCGGCCCGGTGGAGCCGCTGACCCGCGTCAGGGTGCCGCGCAACTTCGACCACCGCTCCCCGCAGGCCCGCCGCGACCTCGCCTCGACGCTGCGCAACGCGCAGGTCGCCGACGCCGACCCGGCGCAACGCCGCCGTGGCCGGGCGGGTGCCGCCGACGACGCCGAGGTGCAGCGGCTGCGCCGGGCCATCCGGGCGCATCCCTGCCACGGCTGCGCCGACCGGGACCAGCACGCCCGGTGGGCCGAGCGGCACGCCCGGCTGCGGAAGGACACCGACGCGCTGCGGCAGCGGGTAGAAGGAAAGACGCACTCGATCGCGCGCACCTTCGACCGGGTGTGCGCGCTGCTGGAACACCGGGGGTACCTCGTCCCTGCCGGCACCGCCGGTCGCGCGCAGGGGGTAGGCGGCGAGGCCGCGGCGGTGACGCCGGCCGGGCGGCAGCTGGCCCGGATCTGGTCCGAGTCCGACCTGCTGGTGGCCGAGTGCCTGCGCGCCGGCGTCTGGGAGCACCTGACCGCTCCGGAGCTGGCCGCGGCGGCGTCGGCGCTGCTGTACGAGTCGCGCCGGGACGACGGGAACCAGGCCCGGGTGCCGGCCGGCCCGGTGCAGGTCGCGCTGGCGGCGACCGTACGGCTCTGGGCGGAGCTGGAGGCCGACGAGCACGCGCACAAGCTGGAGCTGACCCGCGAGCCCGAGGTCGGCTTCGCCTGGCCCGCCTACCGGTGGGCCCGCGGCGAGTCCCTCGACCAGGTGCTGTCCGCCGCGACGGAGGCCGGCATCGAACTGTCCGCCGGCGACTTCGTCCGCTGGTGCAAGCAGCTGCTCGACCTGCTGGAACAACTGGCCGCAGTCGCCGAACCTGGCAGCCGGCTGACCGGCACCGCCCGGGCCGCGGCCACCGCCGTCCGCCGCGGCGTGGTCGCGTACTCCGGCCTGGTCTGAACCACCGCCGATGCCCGGACGGGCGGCGTGCCGGTGCGGCAGGGTGCGCCCGCGTCGCGGGGAGGTGGTGGGGTGCGGCGGTCTGGTATGGGCGGTCTGCGAGGATCGGGGGCGTGCCGGAGACCGAGGGAACCACCTGCACGAGCTGCTTCACGTTGAACCCGCCGGGCGCGCCGGCCTGTATCCGGTGCAACCAGCCGCTGCCGGAGGGGAACGGACCCGGGACACCGCTGATCGTCCAGCCCGGCACGGGCGTCTCCGGGCCGACGGACTGGCCCGGGGCGGCGCCGCCCGCGACCGACCAGCCCGGGGCCGGGCAGTCCGGGGCCGGGCAGTCCGGGGCCGGGCAGCCCGAGGCCGGACAGGCCGGGGCGGTGCCGCCCGCGGCCGGGCAGCCTGGGGGCGAGCAGGCCGGGGGCGGGACGGGCGGTGGGTCCGGCCGTCGCGGGCGTGGGGCCGGCGCTGGTGGATCGGGTCGGGGTGGCGCCGCGCCGGGTGGTCCGGCGGAGCTCGCCCCGCAGGGGGTGGCGACGCCGGGGCTGGAGGATCCGGACGGGTATCTCGGGCAGGCCCCGCCGGCCGCGACAGGGCTGGCGGTGCCGCCGCGCGGAGCGCCGGGCGCGTCCCGGTCCGCGGCCGCGGCGGTGCAGCCACCGGGGTTCGGGATGGGCACGGCCGACGGCGTCCCCGCCGAACTGGCCGGGATGTCCCCGGCCGAGCAGCGCCGGATCATCCGGCGGATCGCGATCGTCGGCGGCATCGTGGTGCTGCTGGTCCTGGCCGGCGGCGGCGCCGCGCTCTGGCTGACCCGGCCGAAGTACCTCGACACCGACCCCGTGGCGAACGGCATCGGCACCGCGCTGACCCAGCGCGCCGGCGAGACCGTGCTCGTCCGGTGCGAGGGCACCCCGCGGCTGAGGGCCGGCGAGACGTTCCAGTGTGCCGCGACAGATCGGCACGGGGTTACCCGTACAGTGAAGGTGAGGGTGCTCGACACGTCGGGCCGGTACGAATGGACCCTGGGCTGACACCATGGCGGGCAACCGCATAAGGTGCACGCGGCGTCTCTGCGAGGGCGTCGCGATCAGAGGGAGACACCATGACCTGTCCCGTGTGTTCGATGGTCAACCCCGAGGGCACACGTACCTGCATGCGCTGTGGCACCGCCCTCACGCCGGAAAACCCGTCCACTCCGTACGGCACACCGTCGGCGCCGGCGTCCGGCTCGGTGCCGGAGCAGCAGTCGTACACCGGGCACGAGAGCGGGCAGCAGCAGGCGGCCAGCCCTTACGGGCAGCAATACGGGCAACAGCCACCGCAGCAGGCGCCGGGCCAGCAGCAGCCCTACGGTCAGCAGTCCTACGGCCAGCAGCAGCAGCCGTACGGTCAGCAGCCGTCGCAGTACGGGAGCGGCCAGCAGCCGGCCACGCCGCAGTACGGCCAGCCGGCCGGCCAGCAGCCGACCCAGCAGTTCGGCTCGCAGCCGACCTACGGGCAGCAGCAGCCCGGCTACGAATCCGGCCAGGCGCCCGCGGCGAGCCCGTACGGGCAGCCCGCCGCGCCGCAGTACGGCCAGGAGTCCGGCCAGACGCCCACCGCGAGCTCGTACGGGCAGCCGGCCACGCCGCAGTACGGCCAGACCGGCCAGGAGTCCGGCCAGACATCCGCCGCGAGCTCGTACGGGCAGCCGGCCACGCCGCAGTACGGCCAGACCGGCCAGGAGTCCGGCCAGGCGCCCGCGGCGAGCCCGTACGGGCAGACCGCCACGCCGCAGTACGGCCAGACCGGGTACGACACCGGCCAGGCGTCCGCGGCCGGCCAGTACGGGCAGCCCGCCGCCGCGCCGCAGTACGGCCAGCCGGGCTACGAGAGCGGGCAGACGGCCGCGCCGAGCAGCCCGTACGGCCAGCCGGCCACGCCGCAGTACGGGCAGCCCGGCTACGAGAGCGGGCAGGCCGCGGCCAGCCAGTACCCCGGCTACGGGCAGACGCAGCAGTTCGGCCAGACCGGGTACAGCGACCCGTACAACCAGCAGGCGCAGCAGCCCACCCAGCAGTTCGGTCAGCAGCCCGGGTACGGGCAGCCGCAGGCGCAGCAGGGCTACGGCCAGCAGCCGTACGGCCAGCCGACCTACGGGCAACCGGGCTGGGGCACGCCGGCGCCGCAGAAGAAGTCCCGCGGCGGCCTGTACGCGCTGCTCGGCGTCCTCGCGGTGATCATCGTGGCCGGCGGCGTGATCCTCACGCTGACCGTGTTCAGCAAGAAGGTGTTCGACGCGAACGCGATGAACCGCGATATCTCCTCCCAGTACAAGGACAAGTTCGGCGACACGGTCGAGGTGACCTGCCCGACGAACCAGCAGGTGAAGGTCGGCGCCACCTTCAGCTGCACGATCAAGGACAAGTCGCAGAAGATCGAGGTCAAGGTCACCAGCGACAGCGGTAACTACACCTGGAAGACTGCCTGACCCAGCGCTGACCCGCCCGGGCGGGAGCCGGTCAGCTGGCCGGCTTCGCCCGGGCGGTCTGCACTGCGGACAGCAGCCGGTTCAGCGCGCTGTCCAGGCCCCAGCGCTCGCTGAGCTCGACCAGCGCGGCCGGGTCGGCGGGCTCGGCGGGCAGCTCGTCGGTGTAGTCCGGCAACGGCAGGTCGGTGCGCACCTCGACCACCACCGGTGCGGCCCGCAGGTATTCGCGCGCGGCCGACAGCTTGGCCCGTGAGCCTGCCGGGAACCCGTCGGCGGCACCGGCGTCCAGCGCCTCGATGATGCCGGCCAGCGACCCGAACCGGGTGACCAGCGCGGCCGCCGTCCGCTCCCCGACGCCGGGCACGCCGGGCAGCCCGTCGCTGGGGTCGCCGCGCAGGGTCGCGAAGTCGGCGTATGCCCGGCCCGGGATGCCGTACCGCGCTGCCACCTCGGCCTCGCCGTACACCTCCAGCTTGGCCACCCCGCGGCTGGTGTAGAGCACGTGCACCGGCGGGTCGTCGCGGACCAGCTGGAACAGGTCCCGATCGCCGGTGACCACCTCCACCGGCCCGGTCG
>JBBWZH010000419.1:0-6103 GCA_039648995.1 Mycobacteriales bacterium | reverse complement strand
CGCCGCCGACGACCCGGACGGCATCGTGCAGGTCGCGCTGCGCCGGCTGGCCGCCGAGGTCGGCGACGCGACCGTGCTGATGGCCGACCTGTGCCTGGACGAGTACACCGACCACGGGCACTGCGGGGTGCTGCTGCCCTCCGGCGACGTCGACAACGACGCCACCCTGTCGCGGTACGCGTCGATCGCGGTCGCCCAGGCGTCCGCGGGCGCTCAGGTCATCGCGCCGAGCGGGATGATGGACGGGCAGGTCGGCGCGATCCGGTCCGCCCTGGACGGCGCCGGCTTCACCGAGGTGCCGATCCTGGCCTACTCGGTGAAGTACGCGTCGGGCTTCTACGGCCCGTTCCGGGAGGCCGCCGAGTGCGCCCCGCAGTTCGGTGACCGCGCCGGCTACCAGCAGGACCCGGCCCGCAGGGTGGCCGACGCGCTGCGCGAGACCGCGCTGGACCTCGCCGAGGGCGCCGACGCGGTGATGGTCAAGCCGGCGCTGGCCTACCTGGACGTGATCGCCGCGATCCGCGCCGCGGTCGACGTGCCGGTGGCCGCCTACCAGGTCTCCGGCGAGTACGCGATGGTCGAGGCCGCCGCCGCCAACGGCTGGCTGGACCGCGACCGCGTCATCCACGAATCCCTCACCGCGATCCGCCGCGCCGGCGCCGACATCATCCTCAGCTATTGGGCGACGGAGGTTGCCCGCAGCCTCCGCTGAGCACGGCCGGTGCGGCCGATGCCCCTGTCCTGACACATTTGGGTCTTGACAGTATGGTCTCCGCTACTCTTCGTATTGGTTGAGTGAGGAGCGGGGGGCAGGGACGTGTGCACGGGTTTGCGCCGGTTGCCGGCGGCCGGCTGGTGGCAACCGGGGATGGCGGTGCCGCCATGGCATGGGTGATTGTCGCGGCCGCCAACGGGCTGGTGACGATCGCGTACCTGGCGATCGCCTGGGCCATCTGGCGTGGCCTGCGCACCTCCGGCCAGGTGCTGGGCAACCGGCTCGGCCTTGCCACCGCCGGCATCTTCTTCACCTGCGCGATCCATCACGGCAACCACTTCGTTCACCTGCTGCTGCCGTGGGCCGACCCGGGGGCGCATGTCGGCGTGGCCATGCGGGCCGCGTTCGACGACCCGTGGCTGGCCACCTGGGACGTGCTCACCGCTGCCATCGGCATCTGGTACTGGACGTTGCGCAGCCGGTTCCCGGCGCTGGTCCGCGGCCCGGCCGTCTTCGAGGACCTGCGGCTGCGAGAGGCCACCGAGCGCACGCTTCGAGCCAGCGAGGAGCGCTACCGGCGGATCGTGGAGACGACCGACGAGGGCGTGCTCGTGGCCGACGCCGCCGGCACGGTGACCTTCGCCAACAGCCGGCTCGGCGAGATGCTGGGCCGGTCGGTGCAGGACCTGCAGGGCCGGCGGGTGGCGGACCTGGTGCCGCCGGAGGACCGCGACACGGTGGCCGAGCAGCTGCTCGCGGCGGACCGGCACGGCAACCGGGAGCAGTACGAGCTTCGGCTGCGCCGCGCCGACGGCCGGGACCTGTGGGTGCGCGTCTCGGCGAGCCCGCTGCCCGACGACAGCGGCGCGGTGGTCGGCCGGCTCGCGATGCTGGCCGACGTCACCGAGCAGCGCAGCCTGGAACACCAGGTACGGCAGGCACAGAAGCTGGACGCCGTCGGCCAGCTGGCCAGCGGTGTGGCGCACGACTTCAACAACCTGCTGACCGTCATCGACGGGTACGCCGCGATCCTGCTGCAGCAGCTCGACCACTCCCGCCCGGAGCGCCGGCATGTGCAGCACATCCATGCCGCCGCGCTCCGCGCCTCCGCGCTGACCCGGCAGCTGGCCGCGTTCGCCCGCGACCAGCACGTCGAACCGCAGGTGCTCAGCCTGAACGAGGTCGTCTCGGATGTTCGCGGGATGCTGGCCAGGCTGATCCCGGCGAGCGTCGCGGTGGTGATGCAGCCGACCCCGGTGCCGGCGCTGGTGCGGGCCGACCGCGGCCGGATCGAGCAGGTGGTGATCAACCTCGCGGTCAACGCCCGGGACGCGATGCCCGACGGCGGCCTGCTCAGCATCGGCACCAGCCTGGTCGAGCTCGCCGACGCCGACGCCGAGCGGCAGGGGCTCCCCGCCGGCTGGAACGTGATGTTGACTGTCTCCGACACGGGGACCGGCATGACGCCCGAGGTGCGGGCCCGCGCCGTGGAGCCGTTCTTCACCACCAAGGAGGCCGGCCGCGGCACCGGCCTGGGGCTGGCCACGGTCTACGGCATCGTCCGGCAGGCCGGCGGGCACCTGGCCATCTACTCGGAGCCCGGCGTCGGGACCACGGTGAAGGTGTTGCTGCCGCAGGCCACCGAGATGCGCTCGATGGTCGCGCCCGGCCCGGCGGCCGGGCCGGCCCCGGCCACCGGCACCGAGACGATCCTGCTGGCCGAGGACGACGAGGCGGTCCGCGAGCTGGTGGCCGGGATGCTCCGGACAGCCGGCTACACGGTCGTGCAGGCCCGGGACGGCCTCGAAGCCGACAGCCTGCTCGCCGTCCGTTCCGACATCGACATGCTGGTCACCGACGTGATCATGCCGGGGCTCACCGGCCCGCAGCTGGTCGAGCGGCTGGCCGCGCACGACCGGCAGCTGCCGGTGCTGTTCACCTCCGCGTACACCCGCGGCCTGATCACCCAGGAGGGCCTGCTCGACCCGGCGGTCGGCTACCTGGAGAAGCCGTTCACCCCGGCCGCGCTGACCAGCACGGTGCGGGCCGCGCTGGACCGCCGCCCGCACGCCTGCGACGCCCCGGTGCCGGGGTCGGCCGCGGACTGAGGCGCCCTCAGCCGGCCCGCGCGGCCGCCAGCTCGGCGATCGCGGCGGTGGCGCGGTCGAGGTCGGTGTCGGTGTTGTAGTAGTGCACCGAGGCGCGGACGACCGCGGAAAGGTCGCGGTCGCGCATGTCCAACAGGGTCGACCCGGCCAGGCTGACCGCGACCGTGACCCCCCGCGTGCGCAGCCGGTCGCGGACCTCGGTCGCGGGCACGCCGGCCAGGTCGAACGAGACGATGCCGCCGCGCACCAGGCCCTTGTCCCGCACGGTCAGGCCGGGCACCGCGCCGAGCCGGTCGCGCAGGCCGGCGGCCAGAGAATGGATCCGTTCCCAGGCCGCCGGCACGCCGACCGCGAGTGTGTACCGCACCGCGACGCCCAGGCCGACCCGGGCGGCCACACCGCTTTCGAAGTTCTCGAACCGGCGGGCGTCCGGGCGGAGCTGGTAGTCGGTCGGGCCGGTCCAGCTGGCCGAGGTGAGGTCCAGGAACGGCGGCTCCAGCTCGTCCAGCCGGTCCCGCCGCACGTACAGCGCGCCGCTGCCGCGCGGGCCGCGCAGGTACTTCCGGCCGGTGACGGTGAGCATGTCGCAGCCGATCTCGGCCACGTCCACCGGCAGCTGGCCGACCGACTGGCAGGCGTCCAGCAGGTAGCACACGCCGGCCTCGCGGGCCAGCCGGCCGACCGCGGCGGCCGGGTTGACGAGCCCGCCGTTGGTCGGCACGTGGGTGATCGAGATCAGCCGGACCCGGTCGTCGAGCAGGTCGGCCAGAGCGGCCACGTCCAGCTGGCCGTGTTCATCGTCCGGCACGACCTCGACCGAGGCCTCGTACCGCCGGCTGACCTGCAGGTAGCTGATGAAGTTGCTGGCGTACTCGGACCGCGTGGTCAGGATGCGGTCGCCCGGCCGGAACCGGATCGCGTGGAACGCCTGCTGCCAGCCGGCCGTCGCGCTCTCCATCAGCGCGACCTCGTCGGTCCCGCAGTTGAGCAGCTGGCCGATCGCCTGGTACGTGCCGGTGATCGCCTCGGCCGCCTCCGCCTCGGCCCGGTAGCCGCCGATCTCGGCTTCGCGGCGGATGTGCCGGAGCACCGCGTCCACCACCGGGCGCGGCGGCAGCGCGGCACCGGCGTTGTCCAGGTACACCAGCTGCCCGGTCGCCGGCGTGTCCGCCCGCAACGCCTCAACGTCCAGCTCAGCCGCCGGCCGCTCGGACGCCGCCCTCCCGGGCGCCGGCCGCTCGGACGCCGGGTGGGCGGGCGCCGGCCGCTCGGGTGCCGGGTGGGCGGGTGCCGGGTGGGCGGGCCCGGCCTGGTCGGGTCCTGGCCCGGCGACGGCCGTCGGCACGCTCCGCGGTCAGTCGCCCGCCGGCGGCGACTGCGTCGAGGCCGGGCTGTCGGTGGGCGTGCCGGTGCCGGCCTGGCCGCCCGCGCCGACCGGCGTCTCCGTCGGCGTGTCCGTCGGCGTCGGGTCGGAGCCGCCGCTGGCGCTGTCGGTCGGCGTCGGCGTCTCGGTCGGGGTCGGGGTCGGGGTCGGCGTGGGCGTTTCGGTCGGCGTCGGCGTCGGCGTCGGGGTCGGGGTCTCGGTCGGTGTGGGCGTCGGGGTCGGGGTGGGCGTTTCGGTCGGTGTCGGTGTCGGTGTCGGTGTGGGCGTCGGGCTCGGCGTGGTGGTCGGCGGCGTCGGGTCGGGCTTGCCGGCCGGCGGCGGCCCCACGGTCACCGGCGGCAGCTTTCCGGGCGGCGGGGTCGGCAGCCGGCCGCCACGGGCGACGCCGGTCGGGAGCTGGTCGACCCGCACCCCCTGCGCGTACTCGGCGCTGAGGTCCAGCACCAGCCGGACGTAGTCCTCGGAGTGGTTGTAGCTGAATACCGCGTCGTGCTGGCCGGCCGGGGTCCGCAGGTTGCGGCCGGCCGCGCAGAGGTAGTTGCCCGCGGCCAGCGCCGCGTCGTCGATGTCGAACGGGCTGGCGGTCCCGTCGCCGTCGCCGTCCACCGCGAACTCGGCCCAGGTGCTCGGGATGAACTGCATCGGCCCGACCGCCCGGTCGTAGACGGTGTCGCCGTCCAGCCGGCCCTGGTCGGTGTCGGAGACCTTGCCGAAGCTGGGCCGGCCATCGAGCCGGACGCCCAGGATCGGCGGGTTGGACGTACCGTCCAGCAGCAGCTGCGCGCCGGCGAACCGGCCGTGGTTGGACTCCACCCGCCCGATCGCGGCCAGCAGCGACCAGCTCAGCCCGCAGCCCGGCATGTCTACCGCGAGCCGGCGCTCGGCGTTGCGGTAGGCGGTCAGCGCGACCAGCGGGATGCCGTTGCCGGCCAGTTGCGCGGCGATGCCGGCGGTGGCCGTGCTCGTCGGCGTGCCGGGTGCCCCCGGCACGCCGGGCGCGGACGGGGTGATCGCGATCGTCGGCACGGTGCTGCCGGGTAGGACGCCGTCGAAGCCGGGGAAGCCGCCGTCGACCGGCGGGTACGCGAACCCGCCCGCCTGCAGCGCGCCGGCCACCGGGCTGACACCCGAGGCGCCGGCCGCCGCGGACGCCGAGGCTGCGCTGACCGACGCCAGCGCGACCAGAGCGAGCGGTAACCGACGGCGCTTCGTCAGTTGGCGCGTCTTCTTCTTGACACGCTCTCGACGACGGCGCTGTCCGGCCGGGCTCATAGCTCCCCTTCCGTGTCCACGGCAGGTACGCAGGCCCGACCCTAACCCGGGTCCCTGGCGATTGCGCGAGCAGATCGGGCAGGTTCATCTGCCTTTCCCGCGGTGCTCGCCGGGCAGACGGTCGGATCGGTCGTCCCGGTGATGCCCTTAGGCAAACGAGGCAAGGGCCTGCTGGGACACTGTTTCCCGTGACGTATCCGTATTCGGCGCCAGCGTCCGAGGCCCTGTTCGAGAGCGCGCGGGCCGTGATCCCCGGTGGCGTGAATTCACCCGTCCGGGCGTTCCAGGCGGTCGGCGGCACACCGCGGTTCATGATCGCCGGCCGCGGGCCGTACCTGACCGACGCGGACGCCCGGGAGTATGTCGACCTGGTGTGCTCGTGGGGGCCGATGATCCTCGGCCACGCGCACCCCGAGGTGGTGGACGCGGTGCGCCGGGCGGTCACCGCCGGCACCAGCTTCGGCACGCCGACCGCCGGCGAGATCGACCTGGCCGAAGAGATCGTCACCCGGATGGAGCCGGTGGTCGCGGCGGTCCGGCTGGTGAACTCCGGCACCGAGGCGACGATGTCCGCGATCCGGCTGGCCCGCGGCTTCACCGGCCGGGCCAAGGTGGTCAAGTTCG
>JBBWZH010000357.1:0-27739 GCA_039648995.1 Mycobacteriales bacterium | reverse complement strand
CCGACACCGGCGTGCTCGGCCTCGACCTGCACGACGTGGCCCGGCGGCCGGCCGCGCAGGTCTGGCTGGACGCCCTTGCCGGCGGGCCGGCCGGTGGCGGGCCGGGCCCCGGCGGGCTGGCCGGCGTGGCCGGGATCGGGCCGGCCGGCGGGTTGGCGGCGTTCCGGCTGCCACCGGAGGACGTCCGCCGCGCCGTCGCCGCCGCCCGCAGCAGCGCCGCCGCGGAGGGCGCGCCCGTCGCCGCCCGGCACCTCGCCGCCGGGGCGCGGATGCAGAACGGCGTGGGGCTGGGCCGGTTGGCCCGCCGGGTGGAGCCGTCGGTGGGCTGGTCCGACCTGGTGCTGCCGGCCCTGCCGCTGGCCGGCCTGCGGCACCTGACCGACCGGGTGCGGCTGCGCGACCGCGTGCTCGGCGACTGGCGGCTGCGCCGGGGCGGTGGTCGGGGCGAGGCGGTGACCGCGCTGTTCGCCGGCGAGCCCGGCACCGGCAAGACGATGGCGGCCGAGGTCATCGCCGGCGTGCTGGGCCTCGACCTGTACGTCATCGACCTGTCCAGTGTGGTCGACAAGTACATCGGCGAGACCGAGAAGAACCTGGAGCGGGTCTTCGCCGGTGCGGAGGGCGTCAGCGGCGTGCTGTTCTTCGACGAGGCGGACGCGCTGTTCGGCAAGCGGTCGGAGGTGAGCGACGCCCGCGACCGGTACGCCAACCTTGAGATCGCCTACCTGCTCCAGCGGATGGAGTCGTTCGACGGGCTGGCCGTGCTCGCCACCAACCTGCGGGCCAATTTGGACGACGCGTTCGCCCGCCGGCTCTCGCTGGTGGTCGAGTTCGGCAAGCCGGACGTGGCCGAGCGCCGTCAACTGTGGACGAAGTGCCTGGCCGGCGTCCCGCTGGCGCCCGACGTGGACCTCGATTTCTGCGCCGGCGCGTTCGAACTGGCCGGCGGTGACATCCGCAACATCGCGGTCACCGTGGCCTACGTGGCCGCGGCCGAGAGCGGCATCGCGGACATGGCCCGGATGATGCGCGCCGTGCAGGTGGAGTACCGCAAGCTCGGCCGGATGTGCGTGGAGGCGGAGTTCGGCAGGTACTTCCCGCTGCTGGCCGGCGTGGCCTGAGAGGGCGGGAGCTGGTGGCCGGACGGAGGTACCTGCCCGAGGTCGAGCGCGTGGACGGGCCGACCCCGGCAGTGCGGCGCGGCCCGGGGGAGCGGACGGAACCGCGCCCGCCCGCGCTGGCCCAGGCCGCCGGGAACAAGGCCGTGACCGCGGTGGTCCGCCGGTCGGCCAAGCGGCCGACCGTGCAGCGGCACTCCTCCTGGGAGCACGCGCTGATGGGCGACGTGAAGCCGGGCGACCTGGCCTCGGCGACCGGGCGGATCGCGCCGGCCAACCAGAAGCATGTGCTCACCCAGGAGGTCAAGCGGGTCGACTACTTCCGCACCGACCCGCGGGCCGTGCCGAAGACCGGGCCGGGCGAGCTCTTCGAGGGCATCCAGATCCTCAAGCTGACCGGCAGCGAGCTGTACGTGACCTACGGGGAGGTGAACGCGCTCGCCGACTACCTGCCCAACGGTCACGACATCAACACGATGAGCGCCACCGACCTGATCCCGATCCTGCAGCATATGCGGCAGATCATCGCCGCGTCCGCGATATCCGCCCGCGATAACGTCGACGCGGACAGCTACGACGGCGACTTCCCGCAGTGGTCCGGCGGGCAGCGGGAGCCGACGAAGGCGAAGGTGATCCGCGGCGCGTCCGCCGGCGCCGCCGACCTGATCGTCGAGGATGCCGCCACCGCCAGCCGCGGCTTCCAGCGGTACAGCGGCCTGCTGTCCCGCAACGCCTGCCACTTCGCGCCGATGAGCTGGGAGCGGTGGTCGCAGAACCACAGCCGGGCGGTGGCCGAGGCGCAGCGGGCGCACGGATTCCGGGCCGCCGGCGACACCCGGCTGGCCGGCTCGGAGACGCAGGCCTGGGTGCACAACGGCTACGCCGACCAC
This sequence comes from Mycobacteriales bacterium, assembly GCA_039648995.1. Lineage (GTDB taxonomy): Bacteria > Actinomycetota > Actinomycetes > Mycobacteriales > CADCTP01 > JBBWZH01. Next base: position 25,731 of record JBBWZH010000357.1, on the reverse strand, counting down.
TTCCTGGAAGACTCGTTCGCGGCGGGGCACCTGATCAACAAGACCATGGTCATGCAGTGGTTCATGGAGTACCTGCGGACCCGGCACCCGCTGCTGGTCAAGGCGCAGATGCCGGACGCGGACATGGCGAAGGCGATGAACCCGTCGGCGCAGCGGCACGTCGCCGGGCAGGACCTGTACGCGGCGATGGCCAGCGCGCAGGCCGCCGAGCAGGGCCGCCCGGGCCCGCCGCCGCCGAAGTCGGTGTCGACCGACCTGCAGACGGCCAGCGAGTTCCGCGGCCGCAACGCCGGCGGCCGGCTGGACGCGACCGACCGGGCCGCGCTGGCCGGCGTCCGCCCGGTGCCCGGCATGACCGAGCGCCAGGTCAGCCACCAGTACCAGCGGTTCCTGGCCGACGCGCTGCTGCACATGGCGGCCGGTCAGGTGCACGACCACTTCAACGCGATGACCACCGGCGGGCTGCTGGTGGAGAACGGCCTGGGTATGCGGTTCCGGGTCGGCGGCGACAACACGCAACTCGCGCTGTCCGATGCGCGCGGCGCGCAGGTCGTGGTCGAGGCGGTCAACCTGAGCCGGCAGGTGATCGCCGAGACGCTCGCGACCGGACAGTCCACAGTATCCGGCCGGGAGGTGCTGCTGATGGTGCCGACGAAGGTGGTGCTCGGCAGCGGCGCGTACGACCTGGAGACCTGGAACCAGACGACGATCCGGGACTACTGCGACAAGATCTTCCCGGAGGTCTACTCGTCCGTCTCGGCCAGCATCGTGCAGGAGTCCGGGGCGCTGCCGACGACACCCGACCCCGACCTCGCCGACACCCGTTGACCGCCGGAGGAGTCCACTGTGGAACATGATCAGGAACTCGACTGGCGGCTGGCCGGTCGGCGCCGGCCGCCGGCGCCGGAGGCTGACGCGGCCCGCACCGCGCTGGGCCCGCTGGCGCCGGCCGGCAACGGCGCGCTGACCCGGCTGCTGCGCGGCCCGGTGCAGCGCAGCGAGCTGGCCGTGCAGGGCGCCGGCGCGCTGGACCCGGAGATCGGCGCCGCGATCGAGGCCGAGCAGGGCGGCGGTTCCCCGCTGCCCGCGCCGCTGCGGTCGGAGATGGAGCATCATCTCGGCGTCGGGCTGGAGCCGGTGCGGGTGCACACCGGCCCGCGGGCCGACCAGCTCAGCCGCTCGGTGCAGGCCGACGCGTTCACCACCGGCACCGACATCTTCTTCGGCGGCGGCCGCTACGACCCGGGCACCGGCGGCGGTCGCGAGCTGATCGCGCACGAGCTGACCCACGTCGTGCAGCAGAGCACCGGCGCCGTCGGGGAGGCGGGTACGGTCAGCCACCCGCACGACCCGGCGGAGCTGCAGGCCGCCGAGGTGGGCCGGTCGATCGTCGCGAGCCCCGCGGCCGGCGCCGCGCCCGCTGCCGAGGACGCCGTCGAGGACGTGGCCGGCGTCGCCGGTGGCGCCGGCGGCCACGCGCACGGGCCTACCGGGCAGGGCGACTAGCGCGTTGAGCCGGCCATCGGACACGTCGCGAGAGTCGCTGTGATGACCCTGAGCGGGTGGCGGCCACCCGCCCCGCGCCGAGCGGAGTTTGCCAGGACACACAAGAACGGTAGGTATCAGGTCGTGGAACACCTCTGGTACGAGGCCGGTAACGAGCACAGCCAGACCGACCCGTGGGGCCGGGTGACCGTGCAGGCGTCCTGCGACGGCGTGTTCCGGCTCGACCACCACGGCCGGTCCGGCCACCGCGCCTGGACCGCGCGCCCCGACGAGGTGTTCCTCCGGCGGCTGGAGTCGGCGCTGCTGGTCGCCGGGTTCCCGGTCGCGCCGGCGATCATGCCGCTGTGCGGTGAGCGGATGCGGCACCTGCGGGTCGCCGGGGCGCCGTCCGGCGAGGTGCTGCTGCCCTGGTACGACGCGCTGACGCTGCCCGGCTACGGCGAGGCGTTCTCGTCGCTGGACGGTCTGGTGGTGCGGGTGACCGGGTTGGAGATCCCGGTGCCGCCGCCGCTGCCGGGCGCCGGCGACGTGCAACAGGTGGTGTTAGGGGACACCCCCTAGCAGGCTCAGTGCCTCTTGGTGCGGACCTTGCCGCGCGAACGGGCAGGCGCTGAGACGTTCCGCTCAGCACTGTCCACGCGGGACGCTCGCGGTCGACGGTCCGACCGAGGAGCGAAATGCCTAACTACAGATCCCCTGGCGTCTACGTCGAAGAGGTGCAGAGCGGATCGCGACCCATTGAGGGGGTCGGCACCGCCATCACCGCGTTCGTCGGGATCACAGCGGATGGCCCGTACAACCGGCCGATCAAGGTCACCAATTGGGGCCAGTACGTCAAGACGTTCGGCGAGTGGGCCGATGGCGCGTACTTGCCGCACGCGGTTTACCAGTACTTCAACAACCAGGGCGGCTCGGCGTACATCATCCGCATTGGCGAGAACGGGGCGGCCGAGCCGCAGCGGGCGAGCGCGGAGCTGACCAGCTCGGTCAAGGCCGGTGTCGGCGTCTACCGGATCGAGGCCCGCGATCAGGGCCTGGCCGGCGATGGCATCAAGATCCGGGTGGAGCCCCGGATCGGCCAGCCGTCGATCGAGGGGCGCCCGTCCGCCGACGGCGACGGTGCCGGCGGCGCCCATGCCGAGCCGGTCGACGACACGTTCACGGTGGTCGTGCAGCGCGGCGACACGACCGAGCGGTACGAGGGGATCAGCCCCCGCAAGGGCCGCAACGACCTCACCACGACGCTGGCCCGGTCGGTGCTGGTGCAGGCGGCCGAGGTGGGCAACGCGCCGGTGGCCGAGCGGGTGCCGAGCTCGGGCGTGATCACGCTGTCCGGCGGCGCCTCGCTGCCGGCCCGGCTCACCCCGGACGACTACCTGGGCGACGAGACCGCGCGCAGCGGCATCGCCGGCCTGTCCACTCTGGACGACGTCACGATCATCGCGATGCCGGACCTGATGGCCAGCTACGAGAGCGGCCAGATCGACCTCGACGGCGTCCGCGCCGTGCAGGGCGCGCTGATCGAACACTGCGAGGCGATGAAGGACCGCATGGCGATCCTGGACACGCCGAAGGGCCTGACCGCGCAGCAGGTGCGCGAGTGGGTCAAGGAGAAGGCGCGCTACTCGTCCGCGTACGCCGCGCTCTACTACCCGTGGGTCTACTTCTACGACCCGCAGCTGCGGCAGCCGCGGCTGATGCCGCCGAGCGGCGCGATCGCCGGCATCTGGGGCCGCAACGACGACACCCGCGGCGTGCACAAGGCGCCGGCCAACGAGGTCGTCGCCGGCGCGCTCGACCTCGAGCTGAACGTCAACCGGCGCGAGCACGACGACCTGAACCCGGCCGGCATCAACGTGATCCGGGCCTTCCCGGGCCGCGGCATCCTGGTCTGGGGCGCCCGCACGCTGGCCGACGACAGCGCCTGGCGCTACGTCAACGTCCGGCGGCTGTTCAACTACATCGAGACGTCGATCCTGGCCGGCACCCAGTGGGTCGTGTTCGAGCCGAACGACCTGGAGCTGTGGCAGCGGATCAAGCGGACGGTCGCCTCCTTCCTGCTCGGCCTCTGGCGGGACGGCGCGCTCTTCGGGGCCACCCCGGAGCAGGCGTTCTACGTCAAGTGCGACGCCGAGACCAACCCGCCGGACGTGGTCGACGCCGGCTACGTGGTGATCGAGGTCGGCATCGCGCCGGTCAAGCCGGCCGAGTTCGTGGTGTTCCGCATCGCCCAGCTGCCGACCGGCGGCGGGGTCCAGGAATAGCCGGCGGTAGCCGGAAACCCCGTCGCACCAGCAGAAGGAGTCGGTTCGGATGCCCATCGGTGAGGACGCCCTAGGCAACTATGCCTGGCAGGTCGAGGTCGACCAGGTCACGATCGCGCAGTTCAAGGAGGTCTCCGGGCTCAGCGCGGAGATCCAGGTGATCGAGCACAAGGAGAACAAGCCCGGCGGCATCCCGGTGGTCAAGAAGCTGCCGGGTGCCAAGAAGTGGGGCGACATCACGCTCAAGCGCGGCAAGACCGACGACCCGAGCTGGTGGAAGTGGATCAAGGAGGTGCAGGACGGGAAGATCGACTCGGCCCGCCGCAACGCCTCCGTGGTGCTCTACGACTACGAGCGCGGCGAGAAGGCCCGCTACAACATCATCAACGCCTGGCCGTCGAAGGTGAGCATCGGCGGCCTGCAGGCCGGTGGCAGCGAGATCGCGATCGAGGAATGCACGCTGGTCCACGAGGGGCTTGAGCTGGCATGAGCGAAAGCTCCGCGCCGCCGGCCGGCTGGCCGGCGGCGCGACGCTGGCGCTACGGGGAGGAGTGCGCACCGTGCCCGTGATGGAGGCCGCGAACACCGGGCTGCGGACGGAGTTCGCGTTCGAACTTCCGGTCGGCTACCTGGACGACTCCGGCGAGCTGCACAAGCAGGGCACCATGCGGCTGGCCCGGGCGCGGGATGAGATCGCCCCGCTGCGCGACCCGCGGGTGCGCGACAACGAGGCCTACCTGACCGTGCTGCTGCTGGCCCGGACGGTGACCCAGCTGGGCACCGTCTCGTCCATCACGCCGGCCGTGATCGAGAGCCTGTTCACCCCCGATCTGGCGTTCCTGCAGGACCTCTACCGCCAGGTCAACTCCGAGGGGCACACCCGCGCCTCGGTCAGCTGCCCGGCCTGCCACACCGACTTCACGGTGGACCTGGCAGGTGGTGCCTCGGGGGGATCCTGACGTACGCGGCCGACCAACTGCTCGATGAGGTCGCGTACGTCGCCGCTGTGTACCACTGGTCGCTGGACACCATCCTCGACCTTGAGCACCCCGACCGGGCCCACTTTCTCGAGGCCGCCCGGCGGCTGATGGGCGAGGAGTAGGCCGTGCTGGGGAGGTTATTCCGGCGTCGCGAAGGCGCCGCCGGTCCGGCTGCCCCGGATCTGTCCACTTCGGACGGTGCGGGTCCGGCCGGTGGGCAGGCCGCTCCGGCGGTGCCGGCGGTACCGGCGTGGACCGAGTTGGCGCCGCTGCCGCCGGTCGGCCGCCCGCCGGTGGGCACCGACAGCGCCGGCTTCGCCCGTGGGCTGACCTCGCGGCGGCCGCCCGGAACGGTGCTGCGCTCGCCCGAGCACGCGGTCAGCGCGGACATCGGCGGTCGGGTGTGGGGGTTGGCGTCCGTCGCCAGCCGGCACACCGAGGCCGCCGCGCTGCCCGCGCCGGCGGCGCCGCTGGTCACGCCACCGCTGCGGGAGCGGGGTGGCGTGCGGCGGTCCGCGCCGGGCCAGACCGCGCCGGCGGCCGCGGCGCCGGCCCCATCACCCGGCCCGGCCGCTGTCCACAGTGCGCCGGTCGCCGGCGCGTCGCCCGCGTCCCCGGCCCCGGTGGCCCCGGCTCCGGTGACACGCCCGGTCGCCGGGGGAGCGTCGCGGACCGTGTTCCGGTCGGCGGCGGCGGTGACCCGGCCCAGCACAACCGCCCCGGCCACGCCGGGCCCCGCCACGCGACCGGTCGCCGCGCCGACCGGGTCGCCGCCGGCACGGGCCCTGCCGACACTGCCGGCACCGGCGGCCACCGCGCCGACCCCGGCTGATCTGCCGGCCGCGCCGACCACCGCTTCGCAGGCTCCGCCGGCCAGCACGCCGGCCGCGGTCACCCCCGCGGCCGCGGGTGCCGGCGAGCCGCCGACCACCCCCGGGCAGCCGGCGACCCGGCCGGTGGCCGACCGGGCCCAACCGATGACCGTTGCCCGCTCGGTCGCCACCACCGCCCCGGCGACCGCCGCGGCCACCACGCGGAGCAGCCCGCCCGGCGCCGAGACCGCCGGCCCCGCGGTGACGCCCAGGCCGGGCCTCGGCCGGCCGGTACGGTCGCCTGCCCCCGCCGCGCCGGAACCGTCGCATGTGGACGCCCCGCGGTCCCCGGCCGGCCCACCGCCGGCGCCGGCATCGCCGACCGTCGTGCGGCGGTCGGCGGCGACCGGATCACCCGCACCGGCCCCGCCGGCGGGGCGCGTCCCGGCGGCCACCGAGCCGCCGGCCACTGCGGCCGGCCCGACCGGGTACCGGCCCGCGGTGCGCCCGCTCGGGCTCGGCCGCCCGGTGCGTACCCCGATCACGCCGGCCGCCCACCCGGCTTCCCCCGCCGTCCAGCGCAGCCCGCTGCCGGGCCCGCCGCCGGCTCCGGTGGAGCGGACCGCCCCGGCGGACCTGCCGGCCGCCTCGGCGGACCTGCCGGCCGTCCCGGCCGACCTGCCGTCCACCCCCCTGGACCTGCCGGCCGCCGCGGCCGAGCTGCCGCCCGCGCCCGGAGCGGCCACAGTGGCCGGCCCCGTCGCGGCGCCGGCACCCGTACCGGCCAGCACGCCGGCGACGGTCGCCGCGATGCCGGCGCTCCCGCCCGCGCGCCGGCTGCCCGGCCTGGTGCAGCGGCACCCCGAACCGGCCGCCGCCGAGCCGGTCCATCCGCCGGGGCCCGCGCCGGCCGGCTGGCAGGCGCAGGCCGCCGCTCCCGCCGGGTCGCTCCCGGCCCCGGTGCCGGCAGCGGCGCCCGCCCGGCCGGCGGTACGACCGCTGGCCGCGGTGCTGACCGCGACCGCGCCCACCGTGCACCGGTACGCCCGCCCGGCGCCGGCCGCCGAGCCAGCTGCCGCCGGCCCGGCGCCGGCCGGTCCGGTAGCGCCCGCCGCGCCGGCCCCGAGACCGTCCCTTATGGACAGCCCTCTCCGCCGGCCGGTGATGCGGGCGGCCGCCGCACCGGCGCCCGTGCACGACCCGGGCCAGGTCGCGGTGGCCGCCGGTATCGCCACCCGCGCCCCGGACAACTCGGTGGTGTTCGCCCCGCCTCCCGGCAGCGGCGGCCCCCCGCACGTCGCCCGTCAGGCCGCCGCGCCCCCACCGGCGGCCGCCGCCACCCCGGCCGCACCGGTGGCCGCGGCGGCGGCCCGCACCAGCACCGACCGGGTCGCTCCGGATATGGCCGATATGGCCGACGAGCTGTACTCCCGGATCGAGTCGCGGCTGCGCTCGGACCTGCTGCTGGAGCGGGAGCGCCGCGGCGCGCTGCCGGACTACTGATACCTGACCGTCCAACTGCGACACACCCGATACCCGCGACCGACCCCAGGGAGGGGCGATGCCCGATCCGGTCAACACGCTTCGCTTCGACGTCGCGATCGACGGGCTGGATCTCGGCTCGTTCACCGCGATGGACGGGCTGGGCGCCGAGTACGAGGTGGAGTCCTATTCGGAGGGTGGCGAGAACGGCTACATACATCAGCTCCCGGGCCGCCTGAAGTACAGCAACATCAAGGTGTCCCGCCCGGTCGACCTGGAGTCCAAGGCGCTCTACGTCTGGTTCGGGATGCTGGCCAAGGGCGTCGGCGTCCCGCGCGGCACCGCCACTGTGATCGCGTTCAACGACAACAGCGAGCCGGTTGCGGAGTGGACGTTCGTCGGGGTCTGGCCGGTGCGCTACACCGGCCCGTCGTTCTCCACCGACAACGGGAAGGTCGCCATCGAGACGTTCGAGTTCGCCCACACCGGGCTGATCTTCTAAAGGCGGGACACGATGGAACTCCCCAAGGCGAAGGCCTTCCTGGCCGAGAAGGACAACCCGTTCTCCCGGGTCGACTTCCACTTCAACCCCAGCACGATCAGCTTCTCGAAGAGCGCGCGGTACGGCCGCAACCCGAACCAGGGTGGCGAGGAGGACCCACCGGTGCAGTTCCAGGGCACGGAGGCGACCTCGCTGCGCCTGCAGATCCTGCTGGACGCGGTGGAGGACCAGCCGATGGGCAGTGTCCAGTCCGAAGTGGAGAGGCTGCTCTCCTGGACCAGCGTGTCGAGCGGCCTGACCGGGCCCAGCAGCAGCCCGCCGGAGCTGCGTTTCATCTGGGGCGCACTGAAGATCAACAAGGCGCACACGTTCGTCGGGCACCTTGAGCAGGTCGACGTCAGCTACGAGATATTCAGCCGGGACGGTCGGCCGCTGCGTGCCCAGGTGGACCTGACGCTGAAGTCCACCTCGAAGGAGCCGGGCGCGCAGAACCCGACGTCGGGCGCCGAGCGGTCCCGGCGCAGCCACGTGCTGCGGCGCGGCGAGACGCTGCAGTCGCTGGCGTACGTGGTCTACGGCGACGCCGGAGCCTGGCGCAGCATCGCCGCCACCAACCAGATCGACGACCCGTTCCGGCTGCGGCCTGGCCGCGAGCTGCTGCTGCCGGACGCGACCGAGCTCGCCGGCGTCGTCCGGTGAGCCCGCTGCTCGGTGGGGCCAGCCAGGTCGGCGCCCGGCCGGCGCTGTCGGTGAACGGGTCGCCGCTCAACGCCGCGGTGCAGGGCCAGCTGCGCTCGGTGCTGGTGGACACCGACGGCAGCGGCCCGGACGCCTGCCGGGTGCTGCTGGACGACCCGACCCGCGACGTGTTGAAGCGCAGCGGCATCGAGCTGAACGGCACGCTGACGGTCACCGCCGGCCGGATCGGTGAGGAGAAGGGGGACCGGATCTTCGACGGTGTCGTCTACTCGCTCGGCTTCGACTTCGACGACCGCGGCGCGTTCAGCACCGTGGTCGCGTACGACCGGTCGTACGGGCTCTACAACGGGCTGCACACCAAGACGTACCAGAACCTGACCGATTCCGATCTGGCGTCCCAGCTGGCCGACGAGGTCGGCCTCGACGTCGGCACGCTGACGCCGACCGAGGTGGTGCACGAGCACCTGGCCCAGGTGAACGAGACGCACTTCGAGTTCCTCACCCGGCGCGCCCGGGAGGTGAACCGGGTGGTCCTGGTGACCGGCAGCGAGCTGCACTTCACCGAGCCGCCGCACGCGGCGGACGGCCCGGCCCCCGGTGATTTCCAGTCCTCCGGCCGCCTGCAGCTGGTCCCCGGCGGCAACGTGGAGCGGCTCACCGCCCGGGTCACCGCCGCCCAGCAGGTGTCCGAGGTGGAGGTCCGCGGCTGGGATCCGCAGCGCAAGGAGGCCGTCTCGGCGATCGCGCCGGCGAAGACCAAGTCCGCCGAGCTGCACGATGAGCCGGCCAAGGTGGCCAAGGACTTCGGCTCGCCCCGGCACGTGACCGTCGACCTGCCACTGTCCACTCAGGCCGAGTGCGACGCGGTCGCCGCCGCTCAGGCGGAGCGGCTGGCGAGCACGTTCGCGCATGCCGAGGGGGTGGCGCAGGGCGACCCGCGGATCATCGCCGGTGCCGCGGTCAGCCTCGGCCAGACCGGCGGCCGGTTCGACGGGAAGCTCACGGTCTCCCGGGCCAAGCACGTCTGGGACCGGCACGGCTACCACACCTCGTTCACCGTCAGCGGCGGCCACGACCGTTCCGTGCTCGGCCTGGTCAGCGGCGACGACCACCGGGTGCGCGGGCACCGGGTGCACGGGCTGGTGCTCGGCGTCGTGACGAACTGCTCGGACGACCGCGGCCGGGTCAAGCTGAAGTTCCCGTGGCTGTCGGACGACTACGAGTCCGACTGGGCCCGGGTTCTGCAGCTCGGCGCCGGCAAGGATCGCGGCCTGGTGCTGCTGCCCGAGGTGAACGACGAGGTGCTGGTCGGCTTCGAGCACGGCGACACCCGGCGGCCGTACGTGCTCGGCGGCCTCTACAACGGCGTCGACACCGCCCCGTTCGGGTCCGCTGTGGACAAGGGCTCCGGCAAGGTGATCACCCGCGGCTTCCGCAGCCGGGCCGGCAACGAGCTGATCTTCACCGATACCGAGGGCAAGGAGAAGATCGAGCTGCACACCAAGGACAGCAAGGTCTCCTTCACGCTGAACGCGGCGGACGGCAGCCTCGTCGTGGAGACGAAGGGCGATATCACCGTCAAGGCGACCGGCAACGCGAAGCTGACCACCGAGAAAGACCTCACGATCGAGGCCACCGGCGCCGGCAAGATCACCGCGAAGAAGGGCCTCACCCTGCACAGCGACGGCGACGTCACCGTCACGGGCAAGAAGATCGCCCTCAACTGACCAGTGTCCTGCTAGGAGCGGAGAGAGCGATGGGTCAACCCGCGGTCGTGGCGAACGACCGGATCGTCGGCACCTGCGCGAACCACGTGGTGCCCAGCCCGTCCGGCTCGCCGATGCCGTCGCCGGCCCCGCTGCCGTTCTCCGCCCCGCTGGACACCGGGCTGGCGACCACGGTGAAGATCGGCGGCAAGTTCGCCGCCGTGCAGGGCAGCAGCGGGGTGAACAAGCCGGGGCACCCCGGCCTGCACGCCAGCGACCCGTTCATCGTCGCGCCGAGCCAGAAGGGCAAGGTGGTCGCCGGCAGCGGGACGGTCACGTTCGACGGCAAGCCGGCCGCCTACTCCGGCTGCCAGGTCACCTCCTGCGTGGCCCCGGCCCAGGTGACCGGGACCGCGACGACGGTGACGGTGGCGCCGTGAGCCCGGAGAACAGCTTCGTCGGCACCGGCTGGAACTGGCCGGTGGAGCCTGACTCGACCGGCGCGATCGCGCTGATCTCCGGCACCGAGGAGCTGGAGCAGGCGATGTACCTCGTGCTGGCGACCGCGCCGGGCGAGCGGCCGATGCGCCCGGAGTTCGGCTGCCGGCTGCAGGAATACGTGTTCGCGCCGGCCGACGCCGCCACCGCCGGAATGCTGGCCGCCGAGGTGCGCGCCGCGCTGATCCGCTGGGAGCCGCGGGTCGTGGTCGAGGACGTGCTGGTGAGCGCCGACGCGGACGAGCCGTCCACGCTCTGGATCGACGTCCGGTACACGGTCCGGTCCAGCAACGACCGGCGGAACCTGGTTTTCCCCTTCTACACCATCCCGCAGCACGAGTAGAGCGGACGTCATGAGCAGCTTGCCCACCCCGAGTCTCGACGACCGGACCTTCCAGAACCTCGTCGACGAGGCGAAGCGGCACGTACAGCGGCGCTGTCCGGAGTGGACGAACCACAACGTGTCCGACCCGGGTGTCACGCTGATCGAGACGTTCGCCTGGATGACCGACCTGCTGCTGTACCGGCTGAACCGGGTGCCGGAGCGGAACTACGTGAAGTTTCTCGACCTGCTCGGGGTGACGCTGTTCCCGCCGGCGGCCGCCCGGGTGGACATGTCGTTCCGGCTCTCCAGCCACCAGCCGGTGCCGGTGCGGATAGCCGCCGGCACCGTCATCTCCACCCGGCGCACCACCACCGAGCAGGCGGTCACGTTCACCACCGTGCAGGACCTCGCCGTGGTGCCGGCGACCTCCCGGGTGGTCGGCACGGTGGCCGGTGGCGAGCAGGGCGGCGAGTTGGTCGACCGCACGCCCGGGCTCGGCTTCGGCGCCGCGTTCCGCACGTTCGCCGAGAAGCCGGTGCCCGGCGACGCGTTCTACATCGGGCTCGACCAGCCGGCCCCGTCGAACATCGTCCTGCTGCAGTTCGTCTGCGAGGTCGGCGGCCACGGCATCGACCCGCAGCGGCCGCCGCTGGCATGGGAGGCGTGGACCCCGGACGGCTGGGTCACCTGCGAGCTGGAGCGGGACGACACGCTCGGGCTGAACGTCTCCGGCGGAGTCGAGCTGCACCTGCCGGCGACGCACGGAGCGTCCACTGTGTCCGGTGTGCCGGCGGCCTGGCTGCGCTGCCGGGTGATCGACCGGCCCGGCGTGCCGGCGTACCGGTCCTCGCCGCTGATCTCCTCGGTGACCGCGGCCACCGTCGGCGGGAACGTGCCGGCGCTGAACGCCGACCCGATCGAGCAGGAGGTGCTCGGCGTCTCCGACGGCACCCCCGGGCAGCAGTTCGCGGTGCGCCGCCCGCCGGTGCTGCCGGACCCGGACCAGCCGCTGGAGTTGGAGGTCGGTGTGCCGGAGACCCGGCCCGGCGACGCCGACCCGGACGACCCGCCCGGCTGGGTGGCCGCGGTGCCGCCCCCGGTCGGTCCGGACGGAGCCGAGCCGGCGAGCTGGGAGGTCTGGACCGCGGTCGACTCGTTCGCCGACAGCGCCCCGGACAGCCGGCACTTCGCCGTGGACGCGACCCCGGGCGAGATCCGGTTCGGCCCGGCCGTGCGACTGGAGGACGGCACGCTGCGCCGGTACGGGGCGATACCGCCGAAGGGGGCGATGCTGCGGCTGCGCGGCTACCGCACCGGCGGCGGGTCCGGCGGCAACGTCTCGGCCCGCGCGGTGAACGTCCTGCGCACGTCGATCCCGTACGTCGCGGCTGTCTACAACCGCCGGCCCGCGCTCGGCGGGGTGGACGGGGAGACGGTGGCCGAGGCGACCCGGCGCGGCCCGCTGGAACTGCGCAGCCGCAACCGTGCCGTCACCGCCGAGGACTTCGAACAGCTGACCCGGCAGGCGGCACCGGAGTTCGCCCGGGTGCGCTGCATCCCGGTGGAGGCCGGCCCGGACGCCGGCGCGGTGCGGGTGCTGGTGGTGCCGGCCGTGCCGGGCATCGGCGGCCCCATCCCGCTGGGCCGGCTGCGGCTGCCGGACGTGGCCCGCGACCGGGTGCTGCGGGTGCTGGAGGAGCGCCGGATGGTCGGCGTCCGGGTCAGCGTCGAGCCGCCCAGCTACCTCGGCGTCCGCGTCGACGCCCGGATCCGGGCCCGGCCGGACGTCGACCCGGAGCGGGTGGAACGGGCCGCGCTGACCGCCCTGTACGACTACTTCAGCCCGCTCACCGGCGGCCCCGGCGGCGGCGGCTGGCCCTTCGGGCGGCCGGTGCAGGTCGGCGAGGTGTACGCGGTGCTCGGCCGGGTCCCCGGCGTCGACTTCGTCGAGGAGGCCGTGCTGTTCCGGGCGAACCCGGTCACGTCCGAGGTGTCCGAACCGCAGGACCGGCTCGACCTGGAGCCGACCCACCTCGTGTTCAGCGTCGAGCATCAGGTGTACGTCGAGGGCGGGACGGTCCGGTGAGGGCGGGCGTCGAGGGGCTGCGGCCGCCCCGCTCGCTGGCCGCCGGGCTGCCGCCGGCGTTCTTCGGCAACGACTTCACCGCGGAGCTGATCCGCGCCTTCGACGAGGTGCTGGCGCCGGTCTTCGCCAGCCTGGACGACTTCGACGCCTACCTCGACCCGCGCTACGCCCCGGACGACTTCGTCCGCTGGCTGGCCGGTTGGCTCGGCTTCCCGATGGACGAGCGGTGGGCGGTGCCGCTGATCCGCCGGCACTTCGGCGACGCCCGGGAGGGCCTGCTGCGCCGCGGCACGCTCGCCGGGGTGGCCGCCGCGGTGCGCGCGTACACCGGCGGCACCCCGCGCCTGTCTGACAACGGCGGGGTGGCCTGGTCGAACCGTCCACTCGGGCCGCTGCCCGGCGAGGCGCGCGCCCGGCTGCTGGTGCATGTGGACAATCCAGATGGGACAGTCGACCCGGAGGTGGTGGACCGGATCGTGGCGGCCACCAAACCGGCGCACGTGCTGCACGAGATCTTCGTGCAGGCCGGCTGAGCGGGCGGGTCAGGCCGGCGGGAGCGGCACGCCGATCTCGGTGAGCATCTCGTGGTAGGCGGCCCGGGCGGTGGCCGCGGCGGCCGGGTGCCCGTCCGCGCCGAGCGAGTCGATCAGCAGCTGCCAGAGCCGGTCCCGGTAGCGGTCGCGCTCCAGCCCGAGCCGCGCCACCCGGGCCGCGTCGGCGTGCTCGCCGGCCGCCGCCCGGTACGCCGCCAGCTGCTCGCACGCGGCCGCGACGGCCTCGCGCAGCTGGTCCCGCTCGGTCACCACCCACTCGGCCGGGCCCTCGTCCGGCAGCAGGTCGCCGGTGTACGCGGCGATCGCCTGCTCCAGGTGGGCGGCCGCGGCCGGCTGGTCGCCGGCCCGGGTGGACACCCGGGCGGCGTCCAGGTGCGCCGCCAACCGGCGGACGTCGCTGTCGGCCGCGGAGTCCACCGCGATCTGGTAGCCGCTGTCCTGCCGGCGCAGCAACGTCCACTCGCCGCGCGGCGAGTCCGGCTCCAGCAGCCGGCGCAGCTCGCTGACCGCGACCTGCAGGCTGTGCTGGCTGCGCTCCGGGTCGCGGCCGGCCCAGAACCACTCCAGCAGCTGCTCGCGGTGCACCGTCCGGTTCGCATGCAGGCAGAGCACCCGCAGCAGCGCCCGGTGCTGCGGGCGCAGACCGTCCACATTGATCGGTTCGCCGGCCCGCTCCACCGAGAACCCACCCAGGCAACGGATCCGCAGCCGCGGCGGGGCCGCCGGCCCGGCCGCCGCGGTGGCCGGCAGCGGCTCCACCGGCGGGCTGCCGACCAGCGGCGCGAGCTCGTCGCCGGGCGGGACGGCGGTCGCCGGCACCTCGCCGGCGAACCGGCCGTCCGGGCCGGTGGCCCCGCACTTGGCGGCCAGCCGCAGCGCCAGGCTGCGGGTGCGCTCGGCCTGTACCGGGTCGGCGGTGGCGGCCGCGACCGCCAGCAGCGCCAGCGCGTACGGCAGCGGCCCGGTCACGCCGGCGGCGCGCTCCAGCTCGCCCAGCCGGTCCCGCCCGTAGGGCTGGCCGGCCCGGGCGGCGGCCAGCGCGGCCGCGGCGGCCGCCCAGCTGGCCAGCGCCGGCGCGGCCAGCTCGCGCAGCTCCCGCTCGGCGGCCTCCAGCGTGGCCACCGGGCTGGCTCCCGCGGACAGCTCGCCCACCCCGGCGAACAGCCGCAGCAGCGCGCTGCCCCAGGCGTCGCCGGCCTGCTCGCATTCGCCGAGCAGTTGCAGGATCGTGCCGTCGCCGGCGCAGTCCGCGGCCGCCTGCAGCCCGTGCGCCAGCCGGGCCAGCACCGGCGCGCCGAGGTGTTTGGCCGCCGTAGCGGCTTCCTCCCGGGCCGCGCCCGCGGTCGGCGCGCCGGACAGCGTGAGGCTCAGCGCCCGGCCCAGCAGCGCGCCGGCCTCGCCCAGCGCCGGCAGCTCGCGGCCGTCCGCGGCGCGGTCGAACGCCTCCACCGCCTCGGCCAGCCCACCGCTGATCAGGTGCGCGAAGCCGAGCGCGAGCTGGCTGCCCGCGGTGGCCGGGTGCGCGGTCCGCAGCTGCTCGCGCGGGTCGACCAGCGCGGCCCTGGCGATGTGCACCCAGTCGACGACCACCCCGAACGCGGGCGTGATCCACGCCTGCAGCAGCCGCAGCTCGTACCCGGCCACCGAACTGCCGCCCTGCACCGCGAACCGCTCCACGGCGCGCTGATAGGTCTCCGCGGCCCGGTCCAGCACGCCCTCGGCGACCAACCGGCGGGCCAGCGCGAGCAACGCCCACGGGTCACCGTCCCGGATGGACACCGGCAGCGCGTCGATCCAGGCGCCCGGATCGTCGGCCAGCGAGGCGCCGCCGATGGACAGCACCCGCCGCACGTCCTCCCAGTCCTGCGCGCGGCAGTACGACCGGATCGCCTCCGCGTAGGCACCCTCGGCGGCCAGCAGGTCGGCGGCGCGGCGGTGCAGCGCCTGCTCCGCGGCCGGCCCGAGCCGCGCGGACACCACGGCGAGCAGGTGCGAGCGGAGCACCTCGTGGTACGTGTAGACCCACTCGCCGCCGTCCCCGGTGTCCGCCTCGATCGACGTGAACAGCCCGATGCGGTCGAGCTCGGCCAGCCGCGCGGCCGCGTCGGTGGTCTCCAGCAACGCGTCGCAGCGGGCCGCGGTCAGCTCGTCCAGGACGCTGGACCGGATCAGGAACTCCTGCAGCCGCGCGGGAATCTGGTCCAGCACGTGCCGGGCCAGGTAGTCGCGGGTGAGCCGGCCGGCGGAACTGCTGCCGGCCAGCAGCGCGGCCCGGCTGGACGGCGGGCGCCGCTGCGTGGCCAGGTGGAACAGCTGCAGGCCGGCCGCCCAGCCGCCGGTGCGCTGGGTGAGCGTGGTCACCTCGTCCGCGCGCAGCCGCACGCCGTGCCACTCCCGGAACAGCTCCTCGACTTCCCAGGTGCGGAACCGGAGCAGGTCCGCGTCCACCTCCACGGCGGCGCCGGTCAGCCGCCAGCGCGGGATGTCCACCTCGGGCACCGTCCGCGAACCCAGCGCGATCCGCAGGAACTCGGGCTGGTACCGGATCAGCAGCCGGATCACCTCGGACGCCGCCTCGCCGTCCACCGTGTGCACGTCGTCCAGCACCAGCAGCACCGGCTCGGTCAGCCGGTCCTCCAGGTCGGCCAGCGCGATCTCCGCGGTCGGCCACTGGTCGGCCAGGCCGGGCACCGCCCGGAACGCCGCCCGCAGGTGTGCCAGCAGCACCGGCTCGGCCACCGTCGCGGAGTCGAGCGTGAGCCAGGCGACGTGACCGCTGGCCGCTTCGGCGACATGGGCGAGCAGCGTCGACTTGCCCGACCCGGGCGGTGCGACGACCAGAATCAGCCGCGGCGCGGCCGGACCCACCAGCGGGCCGACCAGCCGGCTCCGGCGGAGCCCTGCGGCCACGGGCGGCCGCACGCGACCCCGCACTATCGCCCCGGGCGCGGCCGGTGCAACTCCGGTCATTGCCTCACTCTCGGTCGCGAGTCCGATACTGCCCGCCGAGCGGTGTCCATATTGGAACGTTCGTGCAGGTCGATGCCGTCGGCATTCAACCTGAGTATCGTTCAGCCAGACGGGAAGGAGGCGTCATCGGTTCAATCGATCAGGGGAATTCATCGCCGGAGGAGCCGCCCGGCGATGATGACGTGCTGGCGCTGCTCGCGCCAGGTCAGCCCACCGGCGGGCGGCCGCGTCCGCCGTCGCTCGGGCGAACGCGCGACCGGGCGCCGGCCGTACCACCCGTCCCGCCGCCGGCGCCGTCCGATGCCGCGCGCCCAGCGCCGCCACCTCTGCCCTCGTATCCCGATATCGCCCCGCCACCTATCCCGCCGGCTGCCGGTCCACCGCCGCCCGGCGCCCCCGGCGCCCCGCCGGCCCCCGGCGCCGCGCCACCGGTTCCCGGCCCGCCGCCCGTCGGCGCCCCGCCCGCAGGTACGTCGCCTGGCGCGCCGCCGGTGGCCTACCTGCCCGCGGCCGGTGCGCCCCTGCCCGCAGCCGGCGCGCCGCCTGCTGGCCCGCGCCCGGACCTCTCGCCTCCGGACCTCCCGCCTCCGGGCCTCCCGCCCGCGGGCGTATCGCCTGCCGGGCCGCCGCCTGCGGGCCCGGCCCCCGACCTCCCGCCCGCGGGTGTTTCGCCTGCGTGGCGGCCGCCCGCCGGGCCGCCTGCCGGCCTCCCGCCGGCTCCGCCGCTGGGTCCGCCGGCCGGCCTGCCGCCGGGGCCCTCGCCCGGCCTCCCGTCTGCGGATGTCTCGCCTGCCGGGCGGCCGGCCGCGGGCCTCCCGCCCGCGGGTGTTTCGCCTGCGTGGCGGCCGCCCGCCGGGCCGCCTGCCGGCCTCCCGCCGGCTCCGCCGCCGGGTCCGCCGGCCGGCCTGCCGCCGGGGCCGCCGCCCGGTCTTCCGCCTGGGCCGCCGCGGAGTGCGCCGCTGGTCGTACGGCCCGGTGGGACGTCGGCCGGCGCGATCGGGCCGGATCAGGCGGTCGGTGAGGCTGACCTTTCGGGCTTGATTGTTTCCCGGCCGGGCACGGTTGCCCGGACGTCGGGGCGGGCGGTCGGGCCGCCGTTGCTCGCGGCGACTGTCGCGGTGGGCCGGCGGTTCCAGCCGGTGCCGGGCACGCCCCTGCTGCGGGCCGACCCGGCGGGGGCGCTGGTCCTCGCCCCGCCCGGTACGCCGGTGCACGCCGTCGGCGCGGGGATCGTCGACCGCCCCGCCGCGGACGTGGTGCGGCTGCGGACCGATGACGGTCTGGAGGTCGGCTACGCGCGGCTGGCACCGGGCAGCGTCACGGTGGCCGACGGGGCGTGGGTCCCGGCCGGCACGGTGCTCGGCGCGATCGGGCCGGCCGATGCGGGCCCGGCCCACCTGCTGCTGGCCGCCTGGGACCCGGCCGGCGCCCAACTCGACCCGGCCGCGCTGCTGCTCGGCCTGCCCGATCCGGCCGAGTTGGGGTACGCCCCGGCCGGCGACGGCCTCGGCCTCGACCCGGACGCCCTCGATCGCGAGTTGGCCCCGGCCGCGACGGTGGTGCCGGCATGATCGTTTGTTCCCGCTGTCGGGAGCCGAACCCGGACGACGCGCTGCACTGCTCCTCCTGCCGCGCATACCTGGGCTGGTCCCGCGCCGGCACATCCGCCGGCGGCCAGCCCCAGCAGCCGCCCCAGCCGCCCCAGCCGCCGGCTCCGCCGGAGCCGGGCCAGCAGTGGCCGAGCCAATGGCAGGGCCAGCAGTACGAGCAGCAGCCGCAGGAGTGGCGCGGCCGGCCGGGCCAGCGGCCGCCCGAGCCAGCCACCCCGACCGACCAGGGCTACGGGCCACCCGATCCCGGCCAGCCGTACGGCAGCCAGCCCTACCCGGGCTCGGCCCCGCCCGCCCCGCCGTACGGGAGCCAGTCGCCACCGGCCGGCCAGCGGCCCGGCAGCCCGGCGTACGGCGGTGGGCAGTACGGCGGCGAGCCGCCGGCGGGCCAGCAGTACGGGGGCCAGCCCTACGGCGGTGGGCAGCCGGCGGGCCAGCGGCCCGGCGACCCGGCGTACGGCGGTGGGCAGTACGGCAGCGACCCCTACGGCGGCGGCCCGCCAGCCGGCCAGCGGCCGGGCGACCCGGCGTACGGGGGTGAGCAGTACGGCAGCCAGCCCTACCGCGGCGAGCCGCCGGCGGAGCGGCCGGGCGACCCGGCGTACGGCGGCGGGCAGTACGGCGCGGAGCAGTACGGGAGCCAGGCCTACGGCGGGCGGTATGGCGAGCCGGCGGCCGGTCAGCAGTACGGGGCCCAGGCCTACGGTGGCGAGCCGCCGGCCGGTCAGGGGTACGGCGGTCAGCGCGGTGGTGGGCCGGGGCCCGCGGGCCCGCCCGGCATCGACACCGGGCCGGTCCCGGGGGCCCCGCCCGCGCAGCCGCCCCGCGCCGTGGTGACGCCGCCCGGTGCCCGGCGCACGGTGAACACGGTCCAGTTGGGCCGGGTCGCGCCGGTGGACCCGCTGGCCCCGCGGGTGCCGGAGCGGACGATCGGCGTGAGCATCGCCAGCGACCCACAGGTCCGGGTGGCGCCGCGCAGCCCCGGCGGCCCGCCACCGCCGCCGGAACAGGCCGGCCCCGGCGTCGGCGCCAGCGGCGGTTTCGAGGCGGTGCAGCCTCAGGACCAGCCCGACCTGCCGCTCCAGCCGCTGAGCCGGGCGACGGCGCCGGGCGGGGTACCGGTGGCGGCGCCAGCAGCGGCACCCATGGCGTCCCGCTCGCTGGACGCCGGCGAGATGCGCTGCTCGCTCTGTGGCAACGCGGTCCCGGCCGGGCGGCGGTTCTGCCGGTGCGGCAACAGCATGATCCAGGCGACCGCGGCGACCGGCACGGTGGCCAGGACGAGGCGGCTGCCCTGGTACCGCCGGCTCGGCGAGATGTTCGGCAGCGGCCGCGACTTCCGCCGCGCCATGCGGTCGGCCAACCGCGGCATG
Source organism: Mycobacteriales bacterium (assembly GCA_039648995.1). Lineage (GTDB taxonomy): Bacteria > Actinomycetota > Actinomycetes > Mycobacteriales > CADCTP01 > JBBWZH01. Next base: position 6,364 of record JBBWZH010000357.1, on the reverse strand, counting down.
CGGGCCACGTACAACGTCGGGGCGTCGGCGCGCACCCAGATGTTCCGCGTCACGTTCCTGCTCGGCAGCCTCGGGCTCGGGCTGTCCCAGCTCGGCCCGTGGGGCGGTGACCTGCGCGCGCGGGTGACCAGCCAGGTGGACCGGTTCCTGCCGCACTCGTACGAGACCGTGCTGGTGGACCAGGCCGCGACCGACCCGGCCAGCAAGGCGCTGCCCGGCTTCGACGTGGGCTTCGCGGTGGACGGCGACCCGGGCCGGGCCTGGGCCGCGCCCTGGGCCGCGGCCGGCACGAATGGCCAGCCCTGCCACCGGGCCGGCGGCGCCCCCGCGCTGGTGGTCACGTTCAAGCAGCCGTCCGCGGTGGCCCGGGTGATCGTGCAGGCCGGCCTCGCCGACGGCAACGACGCGCGGGCCCAGCAGGCCCGGCCGCGCCAGCTCGACCTGCTGTTCTCCGACGGCACCTGCGTGCCCTTCGACTTGACCGACACCGCCGCCGCGCAGCACATCGACGTGAAGGCGGCCGGTGTGACCAGCGTCCGGGTGGTGATCGTGGACGCCTTCGACGCCCGCGACGCCACCGGTACCCCGCTGGTCAGCCTGAGCGAGGTGACCTTCCAGCGGCAGAAGTGAGGCGGACGTTCGCGTGTAGACAGTGCGGCGACCGTCCGCTGTGGAGGTTGCCGCCCGGTCGCGGGCCGCCCGGGACGGTGTGCGACGCTCCAAATGGCGGGGTACGCGCCGGTGCGATAGGACTGGGTGCCGGAGGGAGCGCGCGCGTGGGTGAGATGAAAGATCGCATGCTTCGGGGCGACCTGTACCGCCTCGGCGGCGATCCGGACCTGCGGGCCGATCTCGACCGGTGCGCGTCGCTGGTCCGCGACTACAACGACACCCGCGGAGCCGATCAGGCCCGCCGGCCGGAGATCCTGGCGAAGCTGCTCGACGGGGTGGGCGAGTTCACGTTCGTGTTGCCGCCGATCCACCTCAACTACGGCTACCAGACGACGATCGGCAGCCGCACGTTCATCAACGTCGGCGTGGTGATCCTGGACGTGGCCCGGGTCAGCATCGGCGACGACGTGCGGATCGGCCCGAACGTCCAACTGCTCACGCCCACCCACCCGCTCGACCCGGCGGAGCGGCGGACCGGCCTGCAGTCCGGCGAGCCGATCAGCATCGGCGACGGCGCCTGGCTCGGCGGCGGTGTGATCGTCTGCCCCGGCATCACAATCGGCGCCGACTCGGTGATCGGCGCCGGCAGCGTGGTCACCGCCGACGTCCCGGCCCGGGTGCTGGCCGCCGGCAACCCCTGCCGCGTGATCCGTCCACTGTAGACAGAGCGGCCGCGGTTACCGGCCGGCCCGCGGTGACCCGGCCGGGAGCGTGATCGTGAACGCGGTGCCGGCGCCGGGCTGGCTGTCCACCCGGATCTGGCCGCCGTGGTCGGCCACGATCTGCCGGGCGATGGCCAGGCCCAGGCCGCTGCCACCGGTGGCCCGGCCGCGGGACGCGTCCGCCCGCCAGAACCGGTCGAACACGTGCGGCAGGTTCGCCGCCGCGATGCCGATGCCGGTGTCCCGCACGACCAGGGTGGCCCAGCCGCCGGCCGGCCCGGCCGCGCTGAGCGTGACGGAGCCACCGGCCGGGGTGGCCCGGACCGCGTTCGCGAGCAGGTTGCCGATCACCTGGCGGAGCCGGTCCGGGTCGACCAGCGCGACCACCGGACCGTCCGCGGCCACCCACAGCGTCACCTGGGCCACGTCCGCCACCGCCTGCTGCGCGCTCCGACAGGTCTCCAGCAGCTCGGTGAGGTCGGTCGTGGTCATGTGGTAGGCGAGCACGCCGGCCTCGGCGAGGGCGAGGTCCTGCAGGTCGTCCACGATCCGCTGCTGCAGCACGGCCTCCTCGTACAGGCTGGCGAACAGCTCCGGGCTGATCGGCAGCACGCCGTCCTTGAGCGCCTCCAGGTAGCCGCGCAGGTTGGCCAGCGGCGTCCGCAGCTCGTGCGCGACGTCGGCGACCAGCCGGCGCTGCCGCTCCTCGCCGCGCTGAAGCGAGTCGGCCATCCGGTTGAACGAGCGGGCCAGCTGCGCCAGCTCGTCCCGGCCGACCGCGGGTACCCGCAGGCTCAGGTCGCCGGCGCCGAGCCGGTGCGCCGCCCGGGTGAGCACCCCGATCGGCCGCAGCACCCGCCGGCTGAGCAGCGCGGTGCCGGCCAGCGCGAGCAGCGCCACCAGCACGGCGGCGGCGATCACCGGCCCGGGCGCCAGCCGGGTCGTGGTGTCGCCGACCGCGCCGAGGTAGACCCGCAGCGGCACCGGCGCGATGTCCGCGATCGCGTCGCTGAACACCTGCTCCAGGCAGCGGACCCCGGTCGTGTCGGGCTCGCCCAGCTTGGCCGCCTCGGCGCAGGCGTTGACGCTCTCCCGCTGCGCGACCTCCTCGGAGCTGGAGATCGAGTGGTGGCAGTCGCTGACCTTCGGGGCGTCCGCGGCGCTCACGCCGTACACCGGAACCCCGTAGTCGTCGGTGCTGATCGTGGCGAGCACGCCGTGCCGGCTCGTGCAGGCGGCGAGCCGCACCCCATCCCGGTACAGCAGCATCTCCCGGGTGGTGATCAGGGCCAGCTCCCGGAGTGACTTCTCCTCCTCGGGTCCTACCGGGACTTCGGTGCTGGTGGTCGGCCCGGTCGGCGTCAGCTCCGGGGTCGCGGTCGGCGGCCCGACGACGCGCGACTGCGGCGGCTGGGGCAGCCTCAGCCGGGGGCGGGCGTCAGCGACCGTCGGTGCGGCGCTGACCGCACGGGCGGTCCGGCCGGTCAGCGTGTCGGTGTCGACCACCACCTCGCCGGTCTCGGCGACCAGCCGGATGCGCTGCCCGGTGGTCCGCGCCAGCTGCTCGACGGTCGGCGGGACGCCGATCCAGGTGCCGTGCCGGCGGGCGTACGTGACGAGGTCGCCGACGATCAGATCGGTGGTGCTGCGGTCGGCCGCGGCGGATTCGGTCACTTGCCGGGACGCCTGCTTGAACGCCAGGTACGCGGTCGCCCCGACCGCGGTCACCGCGACCACTGCGACCAGCATGAGCACCCGCAACCGGAAGCTCACGCGGCCCCGTCCGGCGGCGCCTCCGTCGGCTCGGCCAGCCGGTAGCCCCGGCCATACACGGTCTGCACGTACCGTGGCTCGGCCGGGTCCAGCTCGATCTTGCGGCGCAGGTTCATCACGTGGGCATCGACCGTACGCTCCAGCACGTAGTGGTCGAAGCCGAACGCCCGGTCGATGATCTGCGCCCGGGTGAAGACCCGGCCGGGCTCCGCCGCCAGCACCTCCAGGATGCCGAACTCCTTGGCGGTGAGCACGACCGGCCGGTCGCCGACGCGAACCTCGAATCGGGCCGCGTCGATCGTCAGGTCGCCGACCGTGCGCAGGTCGGCGGCGACCGGGCTGCCCTTGCCGGCCCGGCGCAGCAGCGCGCGCACCCTGGCGGCCAGCTCGCGCGGGCTGTACGGCTTGGTCACGTAGTCGTCCGCGCCGATGTCCAGGCCGAGCAGCTTGTCGTCCTCGGTGCTGCGGGCGGTCAGCAGCAGGATCGGCAGGTCCGACTCGGCCCGCAGGATCCGGCACACGTCCAACCCGTCCACCCCGGGCAGCATGACGTCGAGCACCAGCAGATCCGGCTTGCGGGCCCGGCTGTGTTCGATCGCCCGCCGCCCGTCGTGCACGACGAGCACGCTGTGCCCGTCCCGCTCCAGGTAGACGCGGATCAGGTGGGCCTGCTTCGGGTCGTCCTCGGCGACCAGGACGCGTGCGCTCACCTCGTGATGGTGCCTGGTCGGGTCCGGATTGCGGTGAAGAACCGATGAAGGCCCGGGCCGGGCGGGCCCGGCCCGGGCCTCCGTCTCGACGCCGCCACGGCCCCCGACGGCCTGGCGGTGCCGGCCAGCGGCCGGTGACGGGTCGGTACCTGGGGTGGCGACCCCGGTGTCGCCGGCCGCGGCCCGCCGGACGTCACCGGCGGTCCGTCACCCGCGGATCGGGGCCCGCGGATCGGGGCCCGCGGCGGCCGGCTGGGTCTACGGGCGCAGCGCGGGGACGGTCGGGTCCAGCCCGCCGGTCGCGCGGAGCAGTTCGTGCAGGGGGACTGTGCGTGGCTCGTGCCCCCAGGCGTGGTCGCCGTCGGTCTCGTCCAGCAGGCCGAGCAGTTGCCGCTGTACCGGGCTGAAGTCGACCGACCAGGCCGGGGTGTCGTCCCGGCCGCGCACCCAGCGGTAGGTGTAGCCGAAGAACACGGCCTTACGGGTGACATCGGAGTGGTTGTCGGAACGGGCGTGCCAGATGCGCCGGTCGAACAGCACCACGTCGCCCGGGTCGGCCAGCACCTCGATCGCGCCGGCCGGGTCCGGCCACGGGACGTCCCGGCGCGGCGGGCCGTCGATCCAGTTCGTGCGGTGGCTGCCCGGCACCACCCGGAAGTTGCCCCGGCCCGGCTGTGAGACGTCCGACAGCCAGTACGCCGCCTTCACCGACAGCCGCGGCCGCGGGTCGGTCTCCAGCTCGCGGTTCTGCCGGCCGCCGTCCTGGTGCCACTCGAACCGGTACGGCTTGTCACCGCGCACCCGCGGGTGCACGTCGATGTGCGAGTGGTAGACGTGCACGTTCCAGCCCAGCAGCGAGCAGACCGGGCCGAGCACCCGCGGGTGGTCCACCAGCGGCGCCAGGTCCGGACACGTCGGCACCGCGCTGAGCTGGTGCAGCGCGCCCCCGTCCGCGATCCGCCCGGACCGCCGGCAGCGCTCGTACAGCCGGTCGACGATCCCCGTGTACCGCCCGATCTCGTCCGCCCCGAGCACGCCGCGCAGGACGATGTACCCCTCCCGCTCGAACGCCCCCCGCTCCTGCTCCGTCAACGCCGGTCCGGCGTCCCGCATCGGCGCCGCCGCCACGCTCGTGTCCATCCGGATCGCTCCTTGTCCATTCGCCGCACCGGCGGCCATCGGGTGCCAGAACGGTAGGAGCGCACCGATGAAGAACTCTTCAAGAAGCCGTCACACACCCTTGCGAATCCCCGCCCAGGCGGTCAGCCGAGCCGGGCGAGCCAGGCGGCGATCGAGCCCCGGTACCCCGTCGGCATCGGCAGCGCCGCGACTTCGGCGGGGGTGAACAGGCCGACGCGGTCGTGTTCGTCGCTGAGCACCGGGTCGGCGTCGCTGCCGGGGTGGCAGCCGTAGGTGACGATCAGGACGTCCGCGCCGGGTCGGATGTGGTACTGCCACGCGTCCAGGAGCGGGCCGGCGGTGACGGCCCAGCCGACCTCTTCGGCGATCTCCCGGACGACGCAGTCGGGCGGTTCCTCACCCAGCTCGAGTTTGCCGCCGGGGAGTTCCCATTCGCCTCGCTCGTTGTGCAGCAGCAGTACGCGGCCGGCCCGAACGACGACACCCTTGACGGACACCGGGAAACGGTGCGGTTCGTAGCTCACGGCGGTCAGGGTGGCATCCCGGCACAGCCGACACATGCCCGCGGGGCACCGTCCTGGGTGGACGGTGCCCCGGGGGAGGGATGGTTAGCCGACGGGGAGGGGGGCTTCGGTGGCGTCGGCGGTGTCGGGGGTGGGCTGGCTGGCTTCGGAGCCGCGCAGGGGGTGCTCGGCGATGAAGAAGGTGAGCACCGCCATCACGACGGTGATCGGGACGGCCCACCAGAACATGGACGAGGTGGCGTGCGCGATCGCGTGGTGGAAGCCGTCCTGGACCGGGGCCGGCAGCGTGCGGAGCACGGTCGGGTCGAGGTTGCCGCCGGCGCGGTCGATCTGGGCGGCGGCGCCGGGGCCGAGCCGGGCGGCCAGGTCCGTGCGCAGCTGGCTGGCGAAGATCGAGCCGAACAGGGCCACCCCGAACGAGCCGCCGATCGAGCGCATGAACATCGCGGTGCTGCTGGCCACGCCCATGTCCTTGGGGTGCACGCTGTTCTGTGCGATCAGCGTGGTGTTCTGCATCAGGAAGCCGAGGCCGCCACCGAGCACCAGCATGTAGAGCGAGGCCGACAACCGCGTGGTGTCGGCGGCCAGCCGGGTCAGCAGCAGCAGGCCGGCGACCATCAGCACGCCGCCGAGGATGGGGAAGATGCGGTAGCGCCCGGTGCGGGTGATCGTCTGCCCCGAGATCAGCGAGGTGGCCAGCAGCCCGCCCATCAGCGGCAGCAGCAACAGGCCGCTGTTGGTGGCCGACGCGCCCTGCACGGTCTGCTGGAACAGCGGCAGGTAGTTGATCGCGCCGAACATCGTGAAGCCGACCAGGAAGCCGATCGCGGAGACCAGCGCGAAGTTGCGGTTGGCGAAGACGCCCAGCGGCAGGATCGGCTCC